>CAYOIT010000126.1:0-13885 GCA_964404035.1 uncultured Verrucomicrobiota bacterium
TCCGGGCCGGGGCCATCTGGCTGGCCACGAACCGCTGCCAGATCAGGGAATAGAGCTTGAACTCATCGGCATTGAGTTTGTCCGACAGGCTGTCCGGCGTGCGATTGACATCGGTGGGGCGGATCGCTTCGTGAGCTTCCTGGGCGGATCCGCGGCTCTTGAAGAAGTTAGGCTTCTCCGGGAGATACTCCTGACCGTACTGGGCCTCGATGAACCCGCGACACATCCCCAGGGCATCCTGCGAGACATTGAACGAGTCGGTACGCATGTAGGTGATCAAGCCGGTGGGCCCCTCACCCAAATCCACGCCTTCGTACAACTTCTGGGCGATCTTCATCGCACGGGACGGAGAGAAGTCGAAAACCCGGGAGGCGGCCTGCTGAAGACTGCTGGTGATATAAGGAGGGAAAGTGCGCTTCGCAAGATCGCGGCGAATGACATCGCTGACCCGCAGCTCTTTGCCTTCCAGGTCCCGCTGTACCTCCTCAGCCCGCTCGACCGTCTTGATCTCCGCCTTTTCGCCCTTGATCCGGGCCAACCTGAGGGTGAACGGCTCGCGGGGGTCGACCCGCTTCTTGACCTCGGCGCCAAAAATCCAGAAGGCCTCGGGCTTGAAACCGCGAATCAGGTCTTCCCGTTCGCAGACCAGCCTCAGCGCCACAGACTGAACCCGTCCGGCGCTGAGCCCCCGCCGGATACGGCTCCACAACAGAGGACTGACCTTGTAGCCCACGATGCGGTCCAGCACACGCCGGGCCTGTTGCGCGTTCACCAGGTTCTGGTTGATCTGCGAGGGATTCGCGAACGCTTCGCGCACCGCCCGCGGCGTGATTTCATTATAGGTCACCCGGAAGAAGCTCTCCTCCGGCACCTTGTCCGCCAGCAGGGCTTTCAGGTGCCAGGCAATCGCCTCCCCTTCACGGTCAGGATCGGGCGCCAGGTAGATGGCATCACATTTCTCGGCCGCCTCGGAGAGCTCCTTGACAACCTTCTTGCGGTCCTCCGTGACCTCGTACTTCGGCTTGAAGTCATGTTCAATATCGACGCCAAGCGACTTGATAGGCAGATCGCGCACATGCCCCATCGAGGCCCGCACGATGAACTCGGCGCCCAATATCTTGTTGATCGTTTTGGCTTTGGCAGGCGATTCGACGATAACCAGTTTCTGGCCCATGGTAGATCCTTTACTGTCTTCTCAGCCCCACCCTCTGGCCGGGCAACATTTTCACAGCGCGTTTCATTTCCAGTCCCAACAACAAGACACTCACCTCGGACGCCTTAAACCCCGAGCGGCGGATCAGGCTGTCCACGTCCAGCTCGCCTTCCGGCTCGATCAGCGCCAGCAGCACGTTTTCCTCCGGCGAAAACCGGGGACCATGCCCGCCGGGAGCCGACTCCGACACCGGCTTGACCGGCGCTTTGGGCAGGAGAGTCTCCAACTCCTGAAGAATATCGTCCACACTCTCAACCAATCGCGCCCCGCTCTTGATCAGCCGGTGCGGTCCCCGCGCCCCGATCGAGTCGATCCGGCCCGGAACAGCAAAGACGGTCCGTCCTTGCTCCATGGCCTGGTTGGCCGTGATCATCGCGCCACTGGTAACATCCGCCTCAACGACCACCACCCCCAGTGAAAGGCCGCTCACAATGCGGTTCCGCACCGGGAACGTCGTCTTATCCGGCTGACGTCCCAGGAGATACTCGCTCATCACCACACCCTGGCCGGCGATCTCCTGCGCCAGACCGGCGTTTTCCGGTGGAAAGAGGCAGTCCAACGCGCCGCCGAGCACCGCCACCGTGCGACCCCGCGCCTTCAGCGCCCCGCGATGGGCCGCCGTATCGATGCCCCGTGCCAGGCCGCTGACCACCGTCACGCCGTTCTCCGCCAGCCGAAAGGCCAGGCGTTCCGCCGTTTCCAGGCCATAATGCGACGTCCGGCGCGACCCCACCAGCGCGACGCCGTGTTCATCGCGGGACTGCAAGGCGCCCTGCAGGTACAAGGCCAGCGGGGGATCGTAGATCTGGAGAAGCCGCTTGGGGTACTCGGCGTCCACCGGTGTCACCAGCCGGGCTCCCAAGGCCTGCGCTTGCTCCTCTTCCCTCGCCACATCGATCTTGCCGCGCTGATCCAGAATCTTGGAGACGGTGTCAGCCCCCACCCCGGACACGGACAGCAACGCTTCGCGATCGGCGGCCAGAATGGCCTCGGGGGACCCCAGAGCTGTCGCCAGGGTTCGCACCCGGACAGGGCCGACGCCTTGCATCATGTTCAGCGCAATGTATGCCTGCCGTGAATCCAACCGCCGTATCTCCTCTTTGGTCTCTCAAAGCCAACGAACGGAGGCGGATAGATAACACAACCTTTCCCCACGCGCAACCAGAACGCGTTGACCGCATAGCAGGCTTGCACAACCGCACCGCCCAGTGTAGTAAAAAAGGGATGACCTTACCCACCCCCAACCAGCGCCGTGCCGTTCGACCGACTGAGGAATGCCATTGGATTGACTGCGTCGAAGCTGGGTCACCACCCTTCGCGACCGCCTATCGGTGTCGTTTCTCCACGCCCACCCGCCTCCGACTCTCGCTGGAGGTCACCGCCGACGAGCGCTACGAGCTGTTCATGGATGGACAGCGAATCGGCCGCGGAAGCGAGCGCGGCGATGCCGCCCACTGGTTCTTCGAGCGCTACAAGGTAAACGTCGCCCCGGGATCGCATGTCCTGGTCGCCCGCGTCTGGGCACTGGGGGAGCAGGCGCCGTTTGCGCAAGCCACGGTTCGTCCCGGTTTGTTTGTCCGCCCCGATCAGGCCCACACTGCGCGCGTGGGAACGGGTCATGCGCGCTGGGAGGCAAAGCCGTTGCCCGGCTACACCTTCACCAACCCCAAAATGGCATGGGGCACCGGTGCCAAGGTGGACATCGACGGCAACCTCTTTCCCTGGGGTTTCGAGCATGGTACCGGCAAGGGCTGGAAGACGGCCCGGATTCTGGAAGCTGACGGCCCGGCCTTTGGCCCCTACGGCACCCCGCAACGACGACAGCTTTTCCCTGCCCGCCTTCCCCCCATGCTGGAGCGTGTCAGCCCCATCGGGACCGTGCGCCATGTTGACAGCGTTCCCTCATTCGACACGCACACGCAGGCTGTGCAGGCGATCCATCACCGCGCAGACGAGGCCCGCGACTGGCAACGCAGCCTTGCCAAGGGAACAGGCTTAACGCTACCCCCGCGTACCCTGCGACGCGTCCTGATCGACATCGGAGACTACTGCTGCGCCTACCCGGACCTGGTCGTCAGCGGAGGACGGGGAAGCACGCTGCAGATGCGGTGGGCCGAAGCGCTGTTCGTCGATGCTGAGGGCAACCGCAAAGGTCATCGGGATGAGATCGAGGGACGTCACTTTGTCGGCGTGGGTGACACGTTCCGCCCCGACGGCGGGTCTCGGAGGCACTTCGATACCCTGTGGTGGCAGGCTGGTCGCTACATCGAGATCGTGGTGCAAACTGCCGCAGCACCCCTGACCATCGAACGGCTGACACTGCGCGAAACCCGCTATCCCCTGGAAATGGAAGCCTCCTTCAAGGCCGCAGACCCGCGACTGGAAAGCGTGATCCCGCCGGCGTTCCGCACCCTCCAGATGTGCTCCCACGAGACGTACATGGATTGCCCCTACTACGAACAGTTGATGTATGTGGGCGATACCCGGCTGGAATGCCTGACGACCTACCTGCTGACACGGGATGACCGCCTCCCGCGCAAAGCCATCGGGCTTTTCGATGCCTCGCGCGATATTCAAGGCCTGACCCAGTCCCGCTATCCAAGCCGGGTACCTCAAACCATCGCTGCGTTTTCCCTATGGTGGGTGGGCATGGTGTACGACTACGCCTTGTGGCGCGATGACCGCGAGTTTGTGCGGCAACGCCTGTGCGGGGTCCGTGCCGTGCTTGAGACTTTCATGGACCTTGTGTCCGAAGCCCATCTGCTGACCACGCCGCCGGGCTGGAACTTCGTGGATTGGGTCCCCCACTGGCAACGGGGCATCCCGCCCGCCGGCGAAACAGGGATCAGCGGCATCCTCAACTGGCACCTGGTTTACACCCTTCGACTGGGCGCCGATCTGGAGGAGTACGCCGGCGAACCGCTGCTCGCCCGGCGACTGAGACTGACCGCCGACCGGGTCGCCGCGGCAACCGACTTGGCGTTCTGGGATGAAGGACGAGGACTCTTTGCCGATGATCTGCAGAAGACGTGTTTCAGCGAACACTGCCAGTGCCTGGCTTTGCTCGCGGGCGGCCTGCGCGGTGCCCGAAAGAACCGGCTGGCCAAAGCGCTCGTGGAGTCTCCCGATCTGTCCCGATCCACGATCTACTTCGCTCACTATCTCTTCGAGTCCTATCGCCTGATCGGTCGCGTTGACTGCCTGCTGGACCGGATGTCGCTCTGGTTTGACGCCGTCGGACAAGGGTTCAAGACCACCCCCGAAGCGCCTGAGCCGACCCGTTCCGACTGCCACGCGTGGGGCGCGCATCCACTCTATCATTACTTCGCCACGGTACTCGGCATTCGACCTTCCGGCCTCGGGACCGGGCGCATCTGCATCGAACCGCAGTTAGGGCCGTTATCGTGGGCCTCAGGAACCATTCCCCACCCGCTGGGAACCCTCCGCGTCGAGGTGCGCCGTCAGAAGGGACGGCTGACCGGATCGGTCGAACTGCCGCCGGAACTCGATCCGGAACCGTTCCTTACCTGGAAACCCGAAGTGAAACGATCACGCGGCAACCGATCCCCAAAATAGACGGGGGGCCCAATGAAAAGGCCATCGGAAACTTCTCAAGTTCCGACGGCCCATTCGTAATCGCTACAATCTATCCTGATACCCTCCTTTCCTTATTTGCCCCCACCCTCAATGCTGTTCCCGTCCTTGGTCCATCCGGCAATTCCTTGCGGGTATTCAATGACGTTGGAATAACCCAACTTTTTCAGTCGCTCAGCCAGCATGTTGCTGGCAGGACAGGTCAACCCGCCACAATACGTTACAATCAGACCGGTCTTGTCTGAAACCAGCTTGGCCACTTCAGCCTCCTCCGCATCGGCCTTCAGCGTCTTTGCACCAGGGATCCTCCGCCCGTCATCGAACTTTCCAGACCGGGCATCGAGAATGACCAGCGGAACCTTGGCCGCTATCAAGGCGGCCAAGCCGGAAGTGTTGATGGCAGCTACTTTCGACCCCATCACCGGGCAATCCTTCCCCTTCTCTCCCATGTCACACTTGGCGGCAGCACACTGAGCCGTTGCAGCGGCGCCCTTATCCGCAGGCGCCTCTCCACATTTCGTACAACCCGCCCAAAGCGACGATCCGGTCAAACCAACAACCGTTGCCATGGCGCACAACGTCAATCTCGTTTTCATACTTTGCTTACCTCCACTTTCTTTTGTGAGTCATGTGATAGCAGATAGGGTGCCATTCCATTTATACCCCGGAAATATACATACGTTAACCTGTTGTCACAGAACTGCTTACATTAGAACACGAAAAAGGCCAACCGCTTTTTCAGAGCGTTTGGCCTGTCCCTCCAACGGATCAATGAGACAGTCTGAGACAACTTCCTCAGGGTTCAGTCAAAATCCACATCGACGTTATAGTCATCCCGGTCGCCTGTATCGAGCGTCACACGAAGAATGGTCAACCGCCCCGCGAGCACATCAATGTCAGCGCTCCAGCGGCGGCTTCCATCGTCCTCGTCCAGGACCACCCGATGAACACCGGGGCTCAGATCGAAAGGCCTGTCGTCATCGTCATCAACCTGACCAACCGACCGGCCATCGACATAGACATTGATATCGGTCGGCGAAATATTGTCGACAATCACAGCGCCCTTCCCCGCCGGCGGATCATGATCGAAATCATTATCACCGACGTCGTCGCATCCCGTCACCCAGAGGGCGGCACACAACGCCAGCACTCCGGAATACAACACCCTGCCCCGTCCCAACAGCCGTGATTTATCCTTCATGATAACCTCCCTTTTTTCAGACCTCTGCCGATTTGATATCATCGCGTAAATCCAGTAGCTTCATTAGCGGGTCTTGTCCAGAAAGTAATCACTGACGTCTCAGCCCAAGGCACGATATGCAAACCATAGTTCTGCTCACCATCTCAAACATTTTCATGACCTTTGCCTGGTACGGGCATCTAAAGTTCCGGTCATCCCCGCTTTGGATGGCCATCACCGTCAGTTGGCTGATTGCCTTCCTTGAGTACTGTTTCCAGGTGCCGGCCAATCGGATGGGCTACGGCCGGTTCAATGGCGCCCAGTTGAAAACAATCCAGGAAGTGATCACCCTGATCGTGTTCATGGTCTTCTCCATCTTCTATCTGAAGGAGGAGATGCGGTGGAACTACCTGGTGGGCTTCGGCTTCATCATGGCCGCCGTCTTCTTCGTGTTCCACAAGTGGTGAGGGAAAGCACTTCGAAGAGCCCTCTCCCTTACTTGAATCCCAAACCTTTGAGTTTATCCCGCAACGCCAGCTTGGCGTCCGGAACGATCACCCTCGTGTATTGAAACTCCCGGCGTTCGGGATAGTCGCGACGCAGTTGGTCAAACTGCTTCGCCCGCTGATTCGCGTCCAGCCCCGCCGTCTCGCGCAGACGTCGATCATCTGCTTCAATGTCGTAGACCCGGCGGACAATTTCCCACAGGACAGCTTCATCGCTTCGTCCCTTCGCCTCAACCCGGATCTCCGGCGTCGAGGGCACCGGCATGAGCGGCTCGTGCGACCACGTCGGCTCGACTCCCAGAAACCGGCAGGCCTCACGGTAGACCATGACCGTCCCCATTGCCTTCCCTTCGAACGAATGTCCGGCAATGTGCGGGCTTCCGAGATCGGCTTTTTCGAGCATATCAACCCGGTAGCGGGGTTCCCCCTCCCAGGTATCGAGCACGACATGACTCACCTGGCCCGTCGCCAATGCCTTCAGGAGGGCATCGGTTTCTACAACGGGACCCCGGGCCGCGTTCAGAAAGAGACAGCCCTTCCTGGCCTTCGCGAAGAACGCCGCATCCGCCAGGTGAAGCGTCCTGTCCGGGCCGTCCTTGGTCAAGGGCACATGAACGGTGATCACGTCCGCCTCCGCCAGAATCGTATCCAACGAGACGAACGAATCCGACTCCAATGAGCCGCCGGCCTTGCCGCCCGCGGTCCGTGCCGGACCCCGCTCCGCTCGCTCCCGGGGAGGGTCGTTCATCAAGACCCGCATGCCCAGGGCGCGCGCCTTGCGGACAACACGGGAGCCCACATTGCCCACGCCGATCACGCCGATCGTCCGCCCTTCCATCCGGATCCCATGCCGCTGCCCAAGGCACAGCAGCGCCGCCGTGATGTATTCGGACACGCTGTTGGCATTGCATCCGGGCGCAAAGCACCAACGAATACCGGCCTTCTCAAGATAGTCCAGATCCAGGTGATCCGTTCCAATGGTGGCCGTACCCACAAACCGCACCCGGCTGCCCTCGAGCAGCGCCCGGTCGACCTTGGTGGTGGAACGCAAGGCGAGGAGGTCGGTGTCCCGCACATCAGCGGACGAAATATCACGCCCCTCCAACACGCGAGTCTCTCCCAGCGTGCTGAACGCCTCCTCCGCAAACGGCATGTTCGTGGCACAAATAATCTTCATACAATTTCCCTTACAGCACTTCCCACGGCACGTATCAGGTCCCGAAGGACAGACTCCGGCGTCACCAGGGGCGGCATGACATACACCACAGGACCAAGCGGACGGATCAAAATGCCTTCCGTCCGCAACCGGTCCCGGATGGCCGCGGCACGCAGAGCCCCTCTTCCCTGCGCGTCATCATTCAGTTCGATCACCCCGATCATCCCCAGAGACCGCACGTTCTTCACCTCAGGCAGATCGGCCAGCGCGTTCAATTCCTCCGCGAGCACCTGCCCGAGGGAGGCCGCCCGCCCCACGATCCCCTCCTCCTCATAGATCGCCAGTGTTTCCACGGCGGCGGCCGCGGCGATCGGATTCCCGGCGAAGGTGTGACCGTGATAGAAGGTGTGATCCTGCGGCTTGTCTCGAAAGGTCTCGAAAATGGGCGCCCGGACAATCGTCGCGCTGATGGGCAGATAGCCCCCCGAAAGGCTCTTCCCCACACAGACGATATCCGGCAGAATTCCCGCGTGTTCGAACGCGAACATCCTGCCCGTGCGACCGAATCCCATGGCGACTTCATCCGCGATCAGGAGCACTTCCTTCTCCCGGCACAACTCCCCCAGCTTTCGCAGATACTCGGCCGAGTGCATCCGCATCCCGCCCGCGCCCTGACACATGGGTTCGATAATGACCGCAGCCAGCTCATGCGCATGCTCCCGCAAGATCAGCCGCATCGTGTCGAAACACTCCTCGAGACAGACCTGTCCCGACTCGTGAAACGCGCAGGATCCGCAACAGGGCGATGGCGCCTGGAACACCGGGAACACCACAGATTCGAAAGGCTTGTGGAACCCCTTCAGATAACCGACCGAAACCGCCCCAAGGGTGTCTCCGTGATAGCCAAAATCCAGGGCGGCAAACCGGCATTTCTCGGGGTGGTCGAGATTATGCCAGTACTGCAACGCAATCTTGAGCGCCGCCTCGACCGCACAGGCCCCGTCGCTGGCAAACAGAACCCGCCGGTCGTCCGGGAACAACGCGTTCAGCCCGGCGGCGAGCTCGATCGCCCGCGGATGCGACAGATTGCCGAGGATGCTGTGCTGGAGTTCCCGCGCCTGCCTGACGATGGCCTCCACCAGCCGCGGCTGGCCATGCCCGAGGTTGCAGGCCCACCAGGAGGAGATGGCGTCCAGGTACTTCCGGCCGGTGCTGTCATAGAGGTAGACCCCCTCGCCCCGCGTCATGATCGGCAGGGGCCCGCTTTCGACAACCGACTGCTTTGTATAAGGATGCCAGATACTCTGGCGATCCATCGCCTCGTATCGGGTGGTATCGAAACCCGTACCCATCGTCACTGCTCCCGTTCCGGAAGGTTAAAACTTGAAAACCCGGCGTGTATCGGCAAGGCGACCGTTCTCAAACCGCACGCCTTCTTTGGCCAGCATCTGGGACTTGCGCTGCACGGTGGGGCCCGCCGCCTCGCCCTGAAACCCGCCGATCCGCAAGTCGGCCGCGATCACGCGATGGCAGGGAACCTTCGGCGCGTGGGGATTCACTTTCAGAGCCTGCCCCACGGCGCGGGGCGCGGCGCAACCAATCTCCCGAGCCACCAGCCCATAGGTGGAAACACATCCCCTGGGAATGCGGGACACGGCCGTATAGACGCGTTGTTGGAAAGCTGTTACCGGTTTCACCATTCAGTCCTCCAAGATCAGCGGCGGCAAGGGATCGCCGCCCTCCATAAAACCGGCACAGCCGTCTACAGTTTGTAAGTCACTCCGCCGATCAACACCAGGTCGTTGGCCTTCTTCCCTTCCGCCGGCTCGCTGTTGTACTTGTCCTGCGCCACAATCCGCAGGCTCAATCGCGTATTCATGGCGGCTTCGGCGCCCAACTCGGCATTGAGCAGATACCGGCCAAAGTCCTCAAATGAGGGCAGATATTCGACCGATTCCCACACCTTGGAGGTCTGGCTTACCTTGAGTTCGTAGCGCTCCGCCACCCGCAGGGCGACGTAATCATCGGCATCCACACCAGCCAGTTTCTCCTGGATGTACGTGGCACCGAGTTCGACCCCGAGCGTCTGCGTATCGCTTTTCAGCAAGTACTGTCCGATACCGGGACCGATCATCAGGCGGTAGTCGATGTCCGCGATGTCGTCCGATCGGATCTCGCCATTCACATACCCGTAGGTACGCTCGTTCAGGAGCCGGCGGTATTCACCGAAAGCCCTCGAGTTCTGCACGTTGGTGTCCATCTTCTTCGTGCCGTTGGTGGTCGTCACCTCGGTCTCGCCGTAGTTGGCCTCGACCCCTGCCCGTGCCTCGTTCTTCTCATGCTTGTAGGCCGACACCACGCTGCCATTGACCAGCGTGTTGCGCGTGTTGCCGCGCGACAGGTTGAGTCCCGCCGCGGCCGTCGTATCCCACTGCGGCGCCGGTTTCGCCTCCTGCGCCAGCACCACCCCTGAACACAAAGCCACCAGACCAAAGATAGCGGTAATTCTCATGCCTTCGTTCTCCTCTGCTTAAGGGCCACTCACTTCTTCAAAAGATCCCTGATTTCGGTCAGCAATTTGACGTCCGCGGGTGGTTCCGCCGGAGCCGCGGGGGCCGGCTTGGCTTCCTCCTTGCGACGCATGGCATTCATGCCTTTGATCAGCAGGAAGATCACAAAGGCCACAATGATGAAATCAATCACCGTGTTGATAAACAAACCATAGTTGATCGTGGCGACACCGGCCTCTTTCGCCTTGGCCAACGTCTCGTACTGCCCGTCCCCCAGCACGACGAACAGTCCCGCGAAGTCCATATTGCCCATCAGCTTCCCGATGGGCGGCATGAGGACGTCGGAAACGAGCGATGACACAATCTTGCCAAAGGCGCCGCCGATGATGATACCGATGGCCATATCCATGACGTTTCCACGCATCGCAAACTGTTTGAACTCTTTCATCAAACTCATACGGATCTCCTTTCAGCTTAGGGTGTATTCCACACTCACCGGATTCGATTCTGAGCCTACACGGCAGGACTCAGCCTGACAACCCTTTATCGCCACCTTTCTTCTCAGAAAGGGAGTCGTCAGGGGCCTGCGGCTTGGCCGTAAAATCCGGACACGTATCCGTGGCTTCAACCACCTTCTGGTGCCGGCCGCAGCGCTGGGTGAAGGGATTGACGATGAAATGTCCGCAGTAGCGGCACAGCCGTCCCTTTTCCGTCTCGTCAAACACATGAACGACGGCGGGCGCGTCGCTGTCGTCGAAAATGCGGGGCCTGGCCTTGGCCTTTGGCGGCGCCTCGGCTTCCGAATCGAACTCATGGCCACAGGCTGCGCACTTCAGGACCTCGCCGACCTTCGTGAACCCGTCATACTTCGGCACCCGCTTGAGGAAGCTTTCCTCCCGGCATGCCGGACAAACCATTTTCCCCGAGTCTGCAGCCATCGTCGTCTCCCCAAAGGGCTCCAGGCCTGAGCCCCTCCTGTCAGCCCTTGACCATCCCTCCCACGATCTCCTTCGCCTTCTGCACCGCTTCGTCAAGCTTGGCCGGGTCTTTGCCTCCCGCGTTGGCCATGCCGGGCTGACCGCCGCCGCCGCCGCCCGCGACCTTGGCTACCTCCTTGATCACCTTGCCGGCATGCACGCCATTCTTCACCAGGTCGGGACTCACCACCGCGATGAACTGCGCCTTGCCCGCGCTCGTGGCGCCCAGCACCACAATGGCCGAAACGGCCTTCGCCAGCACGGCCTCCGCGAGGCTCTTCAAGGCTTCCGCCGACATCTCTCCCGCCGTGGCGGCGATCACCGGTACACCCTTCACCGCGCAGGCCTGGGCCAGGATGCCATCGACCTTCTGCAGCGCCGAAGCCGTCTCCTGGTCCTTGAGCTGCTTTTCGAACGCCTTGACCTGACCGGCCAGGGCCTCCACGCGATCCGACACCTCGGCCGCCGACACGCTGAACCGCTTGGCCAGACCGTCCAACAGGGTGCGTTCCTGGCACATGACCTCATACGCCGGCAGTCCAGCCACGGCCTCGATGCGTCGCACCCCGGACGCGATGGAACACTCGGAGAGCACCCGGAACAGTCCGATCGCACCCGTCGCGGCCACATGCGTGCCGCCGCAGAGTTCACGGCTGTACCCGCCCACGTTCACCACGCGCACGGTGTCGCCGTACTTTTCGTCAAAGATGGCAATGATCCCCGAGCCCTGAACATCTTTCAACGCCATCTCGGTCGTCGCCACCAGGTCGTTCGACACCACCATTTCGTTCACCCTCCGCTCGACCGACGCGATCTGGGCAGGCGTCAAGGCCTGGTAATAGGCGAAATCGAAGCGCAGGCGATCAGGCGAAACCATCGATCCCGCCTGTTTGATGTTGGGACTGACGATCTCGCGCAGGGCATGCTGAAGCAAGTGCGTGGCCGTATGATGCCGCGCCACCGCGGCGCGCCGGACATCGTTCACCTTGGCCGTCACTTTCGCTCCATTCGCAAGGGTTCCCCGCGTCATGCGACCCAGATGCATGACCACGCCCTCAGCGGGTTGCCGGGTGTCGGTCACTTCGAACTCCCCCTCCAAGCCGACAATCGCGCCATGGTCGCCAAGCTGACCGCCCTTCTCGGCGTAGAAGGGCGTTTCACACAACAGGACCGCGCCCTCCATGCCTTCGACAAGTTGGTCGCTGACCGCGCTCGTGCCGTCGTCGCCCTTCTGGAGAAGCGCAACGATACCGGTGCAACCCTCCATCACCGAATATCCGGTGAAGACCGTCTTGATGCCGCGCGCCACCAGGTCGGCCACGAGATCGGTGTCGCCATCGGCCGCCGCCGCCCGACGCGCTTCGCGTGCCCGGCGTCGCTGCTCGTCCATCAACCCGGCGAACCGCTTCTCGTCCACTGCCATCCCTTTTTCCCGCGCCATCACCACGGTCAGGTCCAGCGGGAATCCATAGGTGTCATACAGTTTGAAGGCGTCGTCGCCGGGAAATACCTTATCGGGGCTCGTCCCCGCGGCGGCGGCCACCTCCTCAAACAGTGCCAGCCCCCGATCCAGCGTGGTGGAAAAGCTCTCCTCCTCCGCCAGAATCGCGCGCGCAATTTCCTCCCGGCGCTGCACAAGTTCGGGATACGCCTGGCCCATGGTGGACTCCAACGTCGGCAGCAGCGCGGTCATGAACGGCCTGGTGAAGCCGATCTTGCGCCCGTATCGCACGGCACGACGCAGCAGCCGGCGCAACACATAACCGCGTCCGTCGTTGGACGGGAGCACGCCGTCGCCAATGGCGAACGCCAGCGTTCGCAGATGATCGGCGATCACACGCATGGCGATGGCGCTCTGCCCCTCGTACGGGTGCCCGCTCAGCTTGACCATCGCCTGGATCACCGGTTGGAAGATGTCCGTGTCGTAGTTGGACGTTTTGCCCTGAATCACCGAGGTCACGCGTTCGAAGCCCATCCCGGTATCGACATGCTTCGCCGGCAACTCCTCCAGCGACCCGTCCGAACGGCGGTTGTACTGGATGAAGACATGGTTCCAGATCTCGATGACTTCCTGTTTGCCCGCGTTGATCATGTCGGGCGTACAGCCGTTGGGGGTCCGGTCAAAATGAATTTCCGAGCAGGGCCCGCACGGCCCCGTCTCGCCCATCTCCCAAAAGTTATCCTTTTCCGCGAATTTCAGGATATGAGAGGGATCGACGTCCGTGACCTCTTTCCAGATGGCCATGGCCTCGTCGTCGTCCTTGTAAACCGTCACCCACAACCGGTTCTTGGGCAACCCCCAGACCTTGGTCAGCAGTTCCCAGCCCCAGGCAATGGACTCGCGCTTGTAATAGTCGCCGAACGACCAGTTCCCGAGCATCTCGAAGAAGGTGTGGTGGTAGGTGTCATGACCCACTTCTTCCAGGTCATTATGCTTGCCGCTGACTCGGATACACTTCTGGGAGTTGGCCACGCGTTTGTACTGGCTGACCCGTGCGCCGAGGAAGATCTCCTTGAACTGGTTCATGCCGGCGTTAACGAACAGCAGGGTCGGATCCGCCTGGAGCACTACCGGTGAACTGGGCACGATTTCGTGCGCTTTTGACTTGTAGAAATCCTGAAACGACTGCCGAATCTCCATCGCCGTCATCGTTGAGTTTGCCATAATCTGCCTGCCTCTCTCTTGAATATCGAAAAGAACGTCAGAGGCTACACTACCCAGCCAACCCATTCAAGCCGAAGCCTCCGC
>CAYOIT010000127.1:0-13815 GCA_964404035.1 uncultured Verrucomicrobiota bacterium
TCTTTGCCCGGGTTTCTCCGTGCCCCAACGTCCGGGGTATTGTTTTCTACTTCGCCGTTTCCCTGCTACGTACAAACGCCAGGCCCTTTTCATCTCCTCTTGCGGGAAAGGCTCCGGGATCGTCGGCGAACTTGGAGACAAAGTCCTGCAGTTCCTGGGTCGAGGCGGTCAGAAACAACATGCCACCCTCCGGTTTCTCGTAATTGATGTTGATCTTGTTCTGTTTGAGCATGGCCTCCAACCACTGAGTGGACATGGAGGTCAATGTCAGGTTGTCGCCGTTGAGGCGAACCTTCCAGAAACTATGCAGCGGAATGAAGTGCCCGCCAAAGAAGGTCTTCGGGTGGATTGCGTTCGGTCTTTGAGGTGTGAGTTCCACGAACCGATTTGTACCGATGGTTCCGAGAGTGGCGTAGAAATCACCCGGAGGCTGGTCTTTCATGTTCGTCTGCAGGGAGTATCTGCCGGTTGATTTGTCAAACGGCGTGATCGTCCACGTTGTGTCGGCGTTCTGCCAGACTCCCTCCATGGGTGCATGCGTAGGTTCCAGGTCGATGTACCGCAGGAATATCCAGTAATCCACCCCGCCGTTCCGGGCGTACGAGATTTCGGCAGCCCTCTTCGATGGCTCATCCGTGTCATCCGCGTCAATGGTCCCATCGGGATGGATGATGCCGAAGAAGGGGAGCTTATCGTGGTACCGGGCCGGGTTGAGACACCTTCTGGCGGTTTCGTAGATCGTTCCTTCGCCACCGTGATAGGCATCCCATCGATAAACGCCGATGCTTGTCTGTAGGCTGGTTCTTGTTGTCATGCTGTTTGAGATCGCGGGACTAGTGCCCGGGCGGCTTGAATCAGGCGGACGGTGGTGTCTTCGGATGGCGACGGCGGGATCGTTCCTGTGTTGCACTGGCCCTGGCTGTCCACGCCGAGCACCATCAACCGGAAGGCCGCGGGGCCGGTGGAGGCGAAGCGGGGGAGCCGGTCAGTCGTGTCTGGCAGTGGGGCGGACAATGCGTCGCGGTAGACCGCCAACTGAAATCCATACCTTGCGACCAGTTCCTCCGCCGGCCTATCGGAGAACTTGTAGTCGACGATGTGCCAGATGCCTGCCTTGTTGAAAAGCAGGTCGACTTTCCCATCCACGATGACGATGGTGCCATCCTGTTCGAACCTGGCAGCGAAGGGCATCTCGCGGATGACCGCGTCGGGTGAAACGCCTTTGAGCATCGTGGCGATGGTTTGCGCCACGCCCGCCAGACGGGCCATCCGTTTCGTGGGGTTGACCGGCGGTGAATCGTCCCGGTCCAGCGCCTGGCGGATCTGCGTCTCGAGCGGGGTCGCCGACCAGTAGTCGATCGTTTCCAGGACGCGGTGCGCCAGTGTGCCGAACTCGGCACGATTGTAGAGCGGGGCTTCCCCGTCCGCCAGGGGCGGTGGCGTCCATTCCGGGGTCGAGTCGTTCGTTTCGTTGTGTTCCACATGAACCGGGGCCAGGCTGGTAGCCGAGGTCGCCTGGGTCAGGGCGGTCACCGGGAAACGATACTGTTCCGGGACTGTCCGGACGGGAGTGGCCGCGCTGACCGCCATGAACTGTGCTGCAGAGACGTCAGCCGTGGCGGGGGCGGCCTGAGATGCACACGCGGACTGCCACGCGGTTTCGACCTCGCCATAGGCCCGAAGGCGCACCAGCTTCGGATCGAAAGCGCACTGGATGAGATGCCGGTTGATCCAGGCCCGCCAGGTATCGTCGCCGCCGCGCGACGGATTCTCGCCGGATAGGATGACCAGATCACGGGCTCGCGTACAGGCCACATAGAACAACCGGCGCGATTCGCGGTCGCGGTCCGCCTTGTTGTCTTCAACGGCGGTTTCGAAGCCTTCGCACTCAATCTCGCTTTCGGCATCGGTATCGTCCGCGAAGCGTTTCAATTTGCCCGTCAGGCCGCGCGGTTCGCCGGCGTCGTCGCGCGCCAGCAGAATCCAGTCCCGGTCGTTGGTGGCCGTACGCCGCAGATCAGGGACGATGACCACGGGACTGGAGAGTCCCTTGGCGGCATGAATCGTGTTGATGCGCACGGAATCGTCGTTGGGATCCAGTACGGCGGCATCAGGGCTTTCCCGTCCGCCCGAGATCTCGGCGGCGAGCCGGTTGGCCAGGGCTTGCAGGTCCAGGTTCTCCGAACGTTCGCGGTCCTGAATCCAGGACAGTAGTTTCTGGAGGTTGGCCAGTCGCTGCACGCCATGGAAGGTGCCGGCCAGGATGGCGTCATACCCGGTCATCCGGATCGCTTTGCGCACAAGGTCGACCGCACTGACGCGGCCCGCCAGGGCGCGCAGGCGATCGAGCAGCGGGACGGCCCGAAGGAAGGCCTCGGCATCCGATCGCATCAGGTGGACGGCGCTGTCCCCAGCGCCGTCAGACGCCGCGAAGGATAGCGACGGAGCCAATGCGCCGGACTGCTCGATCAGGGCGATGGTGCCGTCGGACAAGGCCACAAACGGCGAACGCAGGACGCCGACATAGGCCAGCCGGTCCTTCGGGAAGGCAAGCCAGGCCAGCAGATTGGAAACATCGAGCGTCTCCTGGCGCGCGAAGAAACCGCGCCCTTTGCCGTCGGTGGTGAAGGGAATCCCTTCCTCCTGAAGCGCCTGCTCATAGACGTCCTGCCGCGTGCTGGCACGGAGGAGGATGAGCACGTCGCGGAAATGGTACGGCGTCGTGGGGGCGGTCACCCACGATGACGAAGCCGAGTCCCACACCTGCCTGGGATGCCAGTCGCCGGTGGGGCAAGGGGTTGTGAGGAGGCGGATGCGGCGCGCCACGGCGCGGGCTTCCAGCGCGACCGCCTGCTCCGACCGTTCCAGGGCTGTCTGCCATTCCTGGACCGCGTCAGTCTCGGCCAGGCTGCGCAGATCCATCTTGGTCAGGGTAATCCGTGCTTTCTCGCCTTTCTTGCCGACGGAGATACGTTCATCCGCTTTGGGCCGCAGCTCCCATTCCGGCAGAAGGAGTTCGACGGAAGGGCCTGTCAGGGACTGTGCCGCCGGGCAAGGCAGAAGGGTTTCATCGTCCCCGTAGAGTTGGGTGCCCATGATGACCCCGGCGAAGATATCGTTGACCCAGTCAAGAACGCCTTTCTGGCTCCGGTAACTGGTGCGCAGGGGGACGGCATCCAGTCGCAGTTCCTGTGCGAACCGCGGAAGGCCATCGGGATCGGCGCCGCGCCAGCCGTAGATGGTTTGCTTCGTGTCGCCGCACATCACGACCGAGGCCTGGGTGCCCGCCTGAACAATGCGGATGAGGTCGTTCTGCAGGCGCGAGTTGTCCTGCGCTTCGTCGACAATGATGACATCGATCTGGGGAATACAACCCGGTTCGTCGCGGATCAGGTCGCGGGCCTTGAACAGGAGATCGTCGAAATCCAGAACGCCCTGGGCCCGCTTGCGATCCTGAATACCGCGGACGCACTCTTTCGCGAGCGTGAGCAGCGAAACCAGCAGTCTCCGACCTGCTAGCCGGTCGGGGTAGGCGGTCAACGCCGCGAGTCCTTGCTGGACGCGGACCCGCAAGGCCTTGACGCCGTCGTCAGTGCCCCAGCTGCGTGTGGTGAGGGGGTGGAGGTCGGCTGCTACGGCGCTGACCGCGGTGGGCGCCGGGGTCGCCCCGAGCCGTTGGAGGGCGGCGGCCAGCTCGTTGGCCATGGTCTGGAGCGCCTTGCTGGTTCGTGCCTGTGCCGCCGGCTCAATTTCGGCCAGAAGCTGTTGCAGTTGGCGGGCGGTGGGCTTCACAGGCTCCGCCACGAGGCCGGCCGGATCGGCGTGTTCGAGATCCAGCCCCCAGGCGGCGCATTTCCGGAGCGTGTGCCGGATCCCGCTTTGAATGCTGTCCAGGCTGCGGCCGTCGCACAGCGTTTCAAGATCCTGGGCATAGGTCGTTTCGGAGCCCGCCAGCGCGGTTTTCAAGGTGGCTTGGATAACGGTGTCACGCAGATCCTCGGTATCCGCCTCCTCCAGAATGGTCAGGGTCGGAGAGAGGCCCAGTTGCAGCGTATGGGCGGCGAGCATCTGCTGGGCGAAGGAGTGAATGGTTGAGATCGTGGCGCCGGACAGACGGCGGAGCAGACTCCAGCAGAAGGCCTCGCCGTCCGGGTCGCCGGCGGCCAGTTCCCGTTCAATCGCCTCGGTCACGCGCGAGCGCATTTCCGCCGCGGCATTCTTGGTAAACGTCAGCATGAGAATCCGCTCAGGCGGGACCCGGGCGCTGCCGTCGAAAATCGTTCCCGTCGCGGTGCCGGGCAGTGTCGAGTCGTTCGGCGGATAGGGGCGGCCCAGCAGAAGGGCTTGATAGAGGCTGACCACCTGGTAGGTCTTTCCCGTACCGGCGGAGGCGATAAAGCGGATGCTTCGGCAGCCGTTCATGATCGGTCCTCCGTCGTGCCGGAATCATGGGGCAGGGCATTGGCGGCATGGCGGCAGCAGGCGCGCAAGTCGCAGTAGGCACACTCCCGGGGCGCCACGGCAAACTCGCCGCGTTCGTAGCGACTCAACGCCTCGAACGCCCGGGCGGCAAACGCCCCGGTCAGGGTCGTGTGGCGTGCGAGCATCTTGTGCAGGGCCGCTTCCTCCAGCGGCTGTCCGTCCAGGCCCAGCCACTTTGACTGACACTGCTTCACCATTTTATCCAGGGGCAGCGTGTAGGACAGATAGTGCATTAGAACCGGAAGGGGAGTCGAAGCACGGCCGGGGGCTGAGGGCTGATCGGCGGGAGACAACTCCTTTGAAAACGCGGCCGCCGCGGCGAGGCCATAGGCGGGCAGTTGGCAGTCGGTGGCGGCCGCCATGCCGGCGGCCAGATCCTCCGCCTTGAGCGGTGCTTTGCCGGCTCCTTTGTAGTCCACGACAATCAGAGCCCGGAGACGACGGTCGCGATCGAAGACGAGATCGACCCGGTCAATCTTTCCATGCAGACGGAGTCGGCGGTCGGGATCGGCCGGATCGGAGAGCTCGAGCGAGGGGGCGGCGGTCTGCGGCCGGCGGCTGTCGAACGCGTATTCGAGGAGGGCCGGGAAACGCCGGCTGCCCTCGAGGCCGGTGTTCTCCGGGAGCGCCTCGGGATCGAGGGCGGTTCGGACCAGGTTCCTGACGGCGCGGCGGATCCGGCGCCGCTGGACATTCAGCTGCTCGGTCGCACCGAGCTGCCAGATGGCGTTCCCGCTGGTGGCCCACTTAAGCATGACTTCGGTCACGGCGTCGAAATACGCCAGATAGTCCTGGCTCGCCCCGTCGCGGAAGGCGACCAGCGGGAGGGCTTCAGGGGAAGGCCGTTCCGCCGTGTCCTGAAGGTGCCAGTCTCCCGGGGAGTCCCGAATCGCCCAGGCAGGGACGGTCAGTCGCCGGTAGGTTTGTGCGACGGCCTTGAGGCCTGGAATCCAGATTGGCGCCGGGTGCCCCTGCAACATCCGAAAGCCGTTGCACAGAATGTCGTGGATGGCGGTGCCGAAATCCTGAACGCGCGGTTCGAGTTCGTTCGGATCGATGGGCTCCACCCGGAGGACGTATTGGAGGTAATACTGGTAAGGGCAGGCGACCAGGCGTTCGAGCTGCGTGGGACTGAAGTCTGGCAACGGGCTGTCCGGCCGCTGGCGCAGACGGTTCCAGAGGCCCGTCTCGATCACGCCGGCATATTCATGGCCGGGTGCCGCGGCAATGGCCGCCTGTTCTTCGCCTCCTTCGAGATCGGCTTGTGACTGGCGCGTGAAGAAGGCCTGGCGCTGATGCTCCACATGGATGCCGTGGGCCACCTGCGAGGCCACCGAAGCAGGATCGACAGGGGACGGGTTGATCTCCACGGCGACGGTCTCCGGATGGCTGGCCACCCGTTGCCAGCATTCATCGTCGGCCCGGCAGAGCGGCAGCGGAACCGTGCCCAGATAGGACTCGCCGGGGAAGGGCCGGCGTTTGAACGGCGGAATGGCGGGCTCGTCGCCGGACCGCAACCGGGTATGCCGCTGCCAGTGGGCCTGCAGGTGAGTCGGGGCCTTGCCGAGGCGCCAGGCGTCGTAGGCATCGGGCGGGAGTTGCGGCAACAGCGGCCAGGCCGGCCAGCCGACCAGCCGCCAGAGCGTACTGAAGAACACGGAGGGGGGCTGTTCCTGCCCGGTCTCGTCATGACTGGCATAGGAGAAGACCAAGCGGTCCCGCGCGGCGGCGAGCGTGTTGAGGAAAAGCAGGTTCTCCTGGCTGTTGCGCGCCTTTGAGGCCGCCAAGGCGGCGACGGGGATCGTTCCCTTCGCTTGCAGGCGTTGGCGGAAGTCCAGTAGTTCGGCGTCGGGGAACAGCGGGCTGGGCGTGGGTGGCTGGGGAAAGGTACCGGCATTGAGGCCGGCCAGAATGACCACCTTGAACTGCAGGCCGGCGACATCGAAGGGGTTCAGAATCCAGACGCCGGATTCGTCCGGCGGCACGGGGGCGACGGTGATGTTCTCGAGCGCGCGATTGAGCAGGTTCGTCACGTCCGTCCACGTGATGTTCCCTCCTGTGGTGGGGGCGGCGAGGGTGTGGCGGCGGAGGGTATCCAGCATGTTCAGGGCGACTTCATGGGCCTTGGCGTTCAGAATGGCGGCGCGACGGTCCAAGTCGTCAGCGTCACGGCGGCCGTCCTCGGGCGCGGCGGGATTCAGGCCGAGCGCCTCGCAGCGGGCCAGGAGATCGGCGATGGCGGTGTCAACGGTCTTGACCGCCGGGTTGCCAAGGGCGATCCGGTACGCGCGGACCGCACGCGCGGCCGCCGCCTCCGCGGCTTCCGGTGTTTCAAATCGCTTCTTGCTCAAATAGTAGCTGACCAGGCGGCGGGCCAGGCGATCGGGATCGTCCATGGCAGGTTCCACGCCCGACCGCAGGAGATCGTCGGCCAGCAACGAGGGGTCGAAGCCCTCCAGCGGCGGGGGCGACGCTTCGGTCTCCACGGCGGCCGCCCAGTTCACCCATGGACTTTCCAGGAGGGCGCAGAAGACATTGCGTTCGCGGTCCGCGGAGAATCGGGCGAGGTTAAGAAGGGTCTTAACCACCGGCACGGCAAGAACAGGGACGCCGCGTCGGAAATAGTAGGGAATCCTGAAACGGTCAAAGATGTCCATGATGGCGTCAGACGCGGCGCCGAGGTTCCGGGTGACGAGGCAGATATCCTCGGGACGGATGGGATCCGGCCGGTCGGATAGTTCCCACGCGATCCGGCGGGCGAGATCCTCGATCTCGCCGTAGATGCCGACGGAACAGGAAAACCCGATTCGCGCACGGGCCTGGCCCGCCAGCGCCCGGTCCTGCATGGCGTAGCCTTCGCGCAACCCGGTGAGGTGCTCGATCGCCGCGCGTGTGGCGGGGGACTCAAACATGCAGTCCTCGGCGACCGCGTTGGCGTCGCCGAAGAGGAGATGACCGGCCTCTGTCATCAGGCTGCCCCCCCACCAGTCCTGTTCATAGTCAGTGAGGACATGGCGGACGATAACGTTGTCGCGACCGAGTTGGCGGGTCAGGGCCTCAATGACCGATTCCTGAAACGGAGCCACCCAGCGGACGGCATCGAAGGCCAGCGTTCTGGCCTGGCGGAGAAAGGCGGGCCACCGGGCGCGGTCGCCCCGAAGGAGGGTCAGGATGGCGGCATTGATCGCGGTATCGTCCGCCACGCCCATTGAGCGGCAGGTTTCCGAATAGCGGGCGTGCAGGGCGGCTAGCGCGGGATTCTTCGGGTGGCGCCGGTCGGCGGCCAGCAGGGCGAGAAACGCGTCGGCACGATCCGCCAGGGGGGCGATGGTGTCGATGAGTTGAGCCAGTGTTTCCTCCAGCGCGGCCGGGGCCAGCGTGTGCAGGATGGAGTTGCTATCGTGGCGGCTGGCGCGAAACGCGACGACGGCGTCGACAATGGCGAGCTCGCGATCGAGGTCGCTGATCGGGCGGAGCCGGCCGGCCGGCCCCTGGCTCAGGGCCGTCTCGGCGCAGGCTCTCAGGAAGGCGGCCAGCGTGAGGTGCCGGCGGCCATCGAAAAAGGAGTCTCGTTCGAGCGCCCGCCGCTGCACCTGTCGCAGGGCCAGGGAGGTGGGATGGATGAGGAGATCGGGTTTCATGATAGGGTCACAGTCTCTGCCGCCGCCGCCAGCGGATGAACGAGGTGGGGGAGGAGAAACCAAGGGCCTCGGCCTGGGCGCTGTTGGTCTGGCCCTCCGCCCGGAGGCGCTGGACGGTGCTCACCCGAATGCGATCGATGTGCTGGTGGATGGTGCAATGGACCTGTTTCTCGAACATCCGCAACAAATGGAACTTGCTGTAGCCCGAAAAATCGGACAGGAAATCCAGCGACACTCCTTTTCCGGCCGTCGCCTCAATGTGGGCGCAGATGGCTTCGACCACCTGGGCCTGGATACGCGAGGAGGGACGGGCTTCAGGGGGAGGAGGTTCGTTCTTCCGGCGGGCCAGGTGAAGGGCGATAAGCCCCACCAGCAGGCGCATTCGCGCGGCTCGCAAGTCGGGGGGCGTATCGTCCGGACCGGACAGGCTGGCGGCAAAGACGCCCAGTTCGCGTTCGGGGATGACAGTCAGGTGTTTGTGCAAAGGCCGCAACCGACCCTTGTCGATCCTGAACCAGGAGGCGAAGATCTGGGGGCCAAGGGAGCGGATCCACAGGTGTTCCAAACCGTCGGCCGATTCCGGGTAGAAATTGTCATGGTCCACATCCGGGTCGATGACGAACAACATGCCGGGCCGGCAGGGATGGAGTCGGCCCGACAGTCCGAAGAAACCGCTGCCTTTGACGCTCAGCAGGAACTCCCGCTGCGGGCCGCGATGGGAATGGGTCAGCGACCAGCGGCGCCGCCGCCCGTCGGGCTCGCCGCCCTTGGGGTGATGCTCCTCCGAGGCCGGCAGGATGACCTGCCACCGCTCCGGATGCTGCAGGACGTCGTCCTCACTGGGCGAAGAACGGGATGGTTTCATGGCAATAATGGTCACTCTAGCGCAATAACCGGCAGTAGGCAACCGGAAGGCCCCAGGCTAGGATGACGCCATCGTTTTAATAAGGAGATCGATATGTACGAGATGGGGCAACAGGAAATCGAGGCGGTGTCGGCGGTGCTTCGCAGCGGACAGATGTTCCGGTACCGCGGAGGAGAGAACGGCGAGGTCGACCAGGCCGAGAAGGCCATGGTCCGGATGACCGGGAGCCGGTACGCCCTGGCGGTGACATCAGGGACCGGGGCGCTGATCTGCGGCCTGGTGGGGTTTGGAATCGGACCGGGCGACGAGGTGATTGTGCCGGCCTACACCTGGTTGGCCAGCGCGGGCGCGATCCTCAGCGTCGGCGCGATTCCGGTTCTGGCTGAAGTGGATGAATCGCTGACGCTCGACCCCGGGGACTTTGAAGCGCGGATCACGCCGCGCACCAAGGCGGTCATCCCCGTTCACATGGGCGGTCGTCCCAGCGATATGGACCGGATCAAGGCGGTGGCCGACAAGCATGGGATCCGCATCCTGGAGGATGCCTGTCAGGCCATCGGCGGCAGCTACAAGGGACGGCGCCTGGCTTCCATTGGCGATGCCGGGGCTTTCAGTTTCAACCAGTTCAAGATCATCACCTGCGGCGAAGGCGGGGCGCTTCTGACCGGCGACAGGAAGGTCTACGAGCGCGCGCTCTATTACCATGACATGGGCTGTACGTTCCGCGGCCATGCCGGAGACATGACCGAGGAACCCTTCCTCGGCAACACGTTTCGCATGAACGAGGTGCTGGGGGCGATCCTGCGGATCCAGTTCGAGCGGCTGGACGGCATCCTGGCGAAACTGCGCGAGCGCCGCGACTGGGTTCTTGATGCCGTGCGGGCGGAGAAAGCGTCGGTAAGGATCACCCCCTCGGCCGATCTTGCCGGTGATTGCGGCTGCAACGCCTCGTTCATTTTCGGCACGGCGGCCGAACGGAAGCGGGTCGCCCTGCGGGCGAAAGAGTTGAACCCGGCCTGTGAGCTGGGCTCGCCCATTGACAGCGGGCTCCACGTTTACACCAACTGGACGGTGCTGCTGGAACGGCAGGGGGGGTTCTGTCCGGCGATGAATCCCTTTAACCGGGTCGAAAACCAAGCCTGCCAGATGACGATCACGCCGGAGTGCTGTCCGAAGACCCTTGAGATCCTGGCCCGCACCGGCTGCCTCAGTGTGAACATCAATTGGACGCGCGACGCGTGCGAAGCGATGGCGAAGGCTCTCTGCCGGGCCGCGAAAGAGGGCGCATGAAGGCCGTGACGTTCGGCGTGGCGACGGTGGATATCACTCCGCCGGTCGGGGTGGCGCTTTGGGGCTACGACCCGCGCCCATCGGAATCCGTCGGGCATCCGCTGCGGGCGGAAGCGCTGGCCTGCGAAGGCGGCAACGGAGGCTGGATTCTGATCGGAGCCGACGTGGGCGCCTTCACGGCGCCGCTGACCGACCGGCTGCGCGCCGACATCGCGCACTGTACCGGATTGCCGCCTGAGGCGGTGATGCTGACGGCGACGCACACGCATTCGGGGCCGCATGCGACCGATGCGCTCTGGTGCGAACGGTCGGCGTTGGAATCGGCCTATTTCCAGGAACTCCGCGGCAAGCTCACGGAGGTGGCGGAGCGCGCCTGGAGGGCGCGGTTCCCCGGCACACTGGTTCACGCGCGTACCGTTGCGCCGGCGCTCGGATGCAACCGGCGTGTTCAGAAAGAGGATGGCACGTGGAGCAACGAATGGAGTGACCCTGACGGGCATCATACGGGCTACTACGATCCGACCGTCGAACTGGTCGGTGTGCGCAGGGACGACGGCGCCCTCGACGCCCTGCTGGTGAACTTCGGGTGTCACCCGGTGTGCTTCGGCGCGCAAAACCTTGGAATTTCCGGGGATTACGTCAGTTATCTGAAGGATGCCCTGGAGGCGGAGGGCAAGGTTGGAACCGTCCTGTTCACGGTAGCCGGGCACGCCAACATCGATCCCCGCGATTGCGTTCAAGCCGGGTGCGGAGTGGTCCGCGGGATGGGCGAGGCGTTGGCCGGCATTGTCGGCCGGGCGATCCCCTCGTTGGTCCCGGTCGGGGGGGCGGGGGCGGCGGCGGTGCAGGAGCCGTGGTCGTTCAAGACCACGTGGGCCCTGGAGGGACGGATGACCATCTACTTTCCCCATGCGGCCAGCGGCGCGACGGTGCGGACCGCCCTTTCCGCGGTGGGGATGGGGGACCTGGTGTTGCTCGGGTTGCCCGGGGAGACGGTCAGCGAGTACCGCGAGAAGTTCCAGCGGGGCAGCCCCTTCTCCCGGACCCTGCTGGTCTCGCTTGCCAACGACTTCGTTGGCTATCTGCCGACGGATGAGATATTGAAGCAGGGCGCGTATGAGGCGAAACTATGTCCGTTGAGCCCGATGGAAGCGGCCCTGACGGAGCGGGTGGAGTCAGTGTTGAAACAGATGCACGAGGCGATCAAGGCCTCGGCGGAATAAGGAGTCAAAGTGAAACTTGGTATTCAGTTGTATTCAGTTCGCGAGCCGTTGGAAAAGGATTTCGAGGGAACCCTTGATGCCTTGAAGGCCATGGGTTTCGAAGGGGTGGAATTTGCGTGGAACTACGGCAAGCTGGAGCCGGCGCCGCTGGCGGCCTTTCTAAAGAAGAAAGGTTTGTTGTGTTGCGGGCTGCATACGAGCCTGAAGGATCTCCAGGACGGCGCGAGTCTGTCGTACCAGTACGCCAAGGCGATCGGAACGCCCTGCATCACCACGAGTTGCTGCGCCAAGGACGAACTGGACAACTGGGACCAGACGATTGCGGGGCTGGCGAAGGCCGGCCTGGTGGCCGCCCAGAAAGGACTCCGGTTTACGTATCATAACCACGCTCAGGAATTCCAGACCCTCATCGAGGGCCAGTCGCTGCTCGATCGCCTGTATGCCAGGACGGACGCGGCCACGGTCAAGGCCGAGTTGGACACGGCGTGGATCTTTGTCGGCGGGAGCGATCCGGCCGCGTACATCCGCCGCCATGCCGGCCGCGTGCCCCAAGTGCACATGAAAGACTATTCGGCGACGAAGAAGACGCTCATCGAAATCGGGCAAGGCGATCTGAAGTTCGCCGACATCCTTGCCGCCGCCCGCGAGGCGAAGGCGGAATGGGCCATCTATGAGCTGGATGCCAGCACGCTGGGCGACAGCCTGGTCAGCGCCCGCCAGTCGATTCAGCAGCTGAAGAAGTGGATGGTCTGAGAGTAAGGAGGCGGTCCCGCGACGCGCGCGTGCGGGACCGCACTTTGAACGGCCGCTAGAACGGCAGGTCCATCGAAGCGGGGGACGGGAGCGGCGGAACCAGCGCCCGGAAAACCGGGATGTTCTGCAATTGGGCGAAACGCGGGTCCTTGCGCAAGAGCGACCGGGCCATTTCCCCTCCGAGCGCCACGGCCTGCCGCAACGACTTCAGCGCGTCCTCCGGCTTGTTGAGAGCCAATTGGGCGAACCCGAGATCGATCCAGCTCTTATAGCTGTTGGGCTCGATCTTCAAATAGCGCTGCAAGGCGTTGGTCAGCAGGTCCCATCGCTTGCCGTCGCTGTAGAGTCGGGCGACCGCCAGATGAACGGCCGACGGCAGGTTGGTGTTGTCCAGCAGGCTGGCGGTGAGTCCCTGGAACTGCTGGTCGAGGGACAGGCGCTGATACAGGGAGGCGAGTTCGAGCGCGGCGTTCACGTCGAGCCGTTTGTCGCCGATCAGTTTCTCGAGTTCCAGGCGGCGCACGTCGGCTTGCTCGGCGCTCTTGATGCCGTTCAGGAAATCAACGGCCCCCTTGTTGTAGGGGTCCAGAACCCGGTACTGCTCGATCAGGACACGGGCCTCCGTGTAACGGTGCTGGCGCATGTACAAGTCGGCCAGGCGGAAGTTGGCTTCCGGGCTTTCCGGGCACAACTGGAGGGACTGGCGGAACGCATAGTCGGCCTCGGCCACCATGCCGCGGGCGGCATACAGCCCGGCCAGGGCGGAGCGCATCTTGGAGAAGGACTTCTTGGCATCGTTATTGCGGCGGAATTCCTCGCGGGCCGTAAACTCGGCCGTGAGCTTGTCCCAGTAGGCCTTGTCGCGCGCCACGATACCCTCCCAGAGTTTGGGATCCGCCTGGGGCGGCGGGAGCGGTTCCTTTTCGATCTTCATGATGACGCCATGGGGGCTGAGATACGGGTACATCCAGGGAATGACGTAGCTCTCCTCAATGTAGAAGGCGTGCTTATCCTTGTTCTTGTCGAAGATCCAGCGGGCGAGGATGCCGTTGATGGCCATCACCCCGCCCACGCCCTGGACGCTCACCCTGCCGTTTTCGATCTTGATATCGGCACTGGCCGGTATCTTGCCGGTTTGGACATCCCGGATGTATTCCTGAAACGCCCGGTTGCCGTCGTCCGGACTCGGGATGTAGATCGGGTCCTTCGGATAGGTGCGGTCGCGATGCAGGAGTTTGGACCCCAGCTTGAACACCCCGCGCCGCCAGGCGGGGAACGCGGCGATGGTGTCCGGGTTCCGCACATCCGGCCGCGTGAAATCATAATGGTCACGGATGTAACTCATGTACGTGTTATCGGCCAGCGCATTCTGGGTGATGATGTAGACGTCAGACCGGTCGAAGTCCTTGTCGCGGAAGCGGTCCTTCGGGGCGACCCGGCTCTCGCAGAAGATCATGTAGGTGGGGACAAACCGGCCCGGATCGGTGCCGCCGTACAGGACGGCATCGCGTTCCATCGGCTCGTAACCGTTGCCGGGATTGAACATGAGGTAGCCGAACAG
>CAYOIT010000128.1:0-2208 GCA_964404035.1 uncultured Verrucomicrobiota bacterium
GCCCTATGAAATCTCGTAATACAGGATGCCTGATCCGGCATCGTTCATATTCAGGATAACGTTCCCGCCATCCTTGAAAAGACTCACCGCCTCGCGCCGGCCGTCACGATACACTTTCTCCGCCTTCGTGTAGCGCCCGACCGCTTCCACGGGAATGCTTGCCGCGCGGTCGCTGTTGGCGGTCGCGTAGATCCGGTCGGCCGCATAGCCTACCAGCACCGACTTCTGTAACGCCACCGCCTTCAAACGGCCCTGCGCATCACGGCGCTCAAAAATGCCACGATCGGCATCAATCGTCACTTTCATTCCCGATTCGCAGGGGACCTTGCCGTACAGGTGCCACACCGACGCCATGCGGTTGAGGTCGGCCTCGGTCAGTTTGACGGCCATGATATCCACCGCATCGATGTAGTAAGTCACAGGGGCGCCAAAGACAGGGGAGACAAACTGGTACTCGCGCATCTTCTCCACGCTCGAGGGCCATCCATCCACATCGATCGGCATGTCCGGCATCAGGCGGGCCACCAGCTCGGCCCGGTCATACCACGCCTTGGCATTGTAGAAATCGAACAGGTCATTGAGGCGCACGGAACTGGCATACGGCTGCAGATAGCTTTCGATGCCGCTGATGGTGAAGAACGCCTCCTCCTTCACGGCCGTCGCACAGGCATGGAAGAACTTCAGGACCTGCAGCCAGAACTGGTTCCCATAGCCCCAGGCACTGTCGTGCAGCGTCACGTCCGTCATGAAGGGATGCACGTAGTTCATGTCGATCTTGAACCCATCCGCATCGAGCGTCTTCAGCAGATACTCAATGCGGCCCTTTGTGTACTCCCGCACGGCAGGGTTTGAGTAGTCGAGGAAGGCACGCTTATCCTGATCGCGGTACACGCCGCCCTCACGACGGCAGACCAGGTATTCAGGATGCTCGGTTTCCACCTTGGAGCCGGGCTGTACCCAGAACGGGCAATACCAGAGGATGACACGGAACCCTTTGGCCTTCAACCGCGCGAGTACGCCCTTGAAATTCTCAATGGTCTTGAACTCGGAGATCTTGGGATCATAGTCACCCAGGTAGTCAAACCAGCCCGCATCGACGATGTAATTGACCTCGCCCGGATAGATCGAGCGGATCCCCTCGGCCCAACGCATGATCTTCGCCTCATCCATGGGAATGGCGATGCTGTCCTCGAGGGACCGGGGCTCGGTCTTTTGCAGATAGCATTGGTCGCCCCACGTGCAATACACGGGATTATGCCACCAGGCGTACGTCTTCTTGTGAGGATCGATCAGTCCAAGCTCCCGTGCATGGGTACAGTGGCGATCCAGAATGGCCTTGCCGTCGCCCAGTCCCGCATCGATGAAGACCCGCGGCAGGCGGCCTTCGCGATGTCGTGGGCTATAGCTGTCGAACCTCACCTGGAACACCTGTTTGTGACAACTGATCTGCGTCGTCACCACCGGCAGGGGCTCGGGAATGGAAAGCCCGAACCAACCGGCCTCCTGATCGCCAAAGGCCACCACATGCGGGGGCGGGGCGATCATCCACAGCTCTTTCTTCGAGAGTTTCTTCTGCAACAGCATGCCTGAAGTCGTGAGGTAGAAATCCTCCCGCCCGCCCGTCTCGAACAGACGGCAGTCGGTATCCGGCACGAACGCCCGGCCATACAGGCACGAGACCGTCGATCCGGCGAAGTAGGTGATCGAATCGGAATCCTGAAAAGGCCCCCTGAGTTCAACACTGAGGCCGCCCTCACCGGCCAGGATCTCCACGACCACAAGGGGATCCTCCGTCTTCCCCAGGAATCCCCGGCCTTGCTTCTCCATCTGGGTCACATGGTAGGACCGTGTTCCCACGCTGAACTCAAGCAAGATCCTGGCGAGGATCTTTCCATTCTTACCTTCAATGGAAATCGCATCAGGCTCAACCACAACAACTGAATCACCAAATGTGAGAGACATGTATCGATCCTTTCAAAAAACTTCTCCAGGCGCCACGGCGGCAAGGGATTGCCGCCCTCCAAGGCCGCCGTCCCGTCCTGCAATTCTCCTTGGAGGGCGCCAATCCCTTGGCGCCGCCGCGGCAAGAGACAGCCGCCTTCCAAGACCTTCGCCCCAGGGCTTCACACCATCCTTCGATTCCTCCCTGGCATCACGGCGGCAAGGGATTGCCGCCCTCCAAGGCCGCCGTCCCGTCCTGCAATTCTC
>CAYOIT010000128.1:2308-13683 GCA_964404035.1 uncultured Verrucomicrobiota bacterium
CCGCCCTCCAAGGCCGCCGTCCCGTCCTGCAATTCTCCTTGGAGGGCGCCAATCCTTTGGCGCCGCCGCGGCAGGCGACAACCGCCTTCCAACACCATAGGCTCACCAACGAATTTCCGTCAACTGGCCCTGCCATGGCCAATCCTGCGGGTCTTCGACCAATTGTTTGCGCACGGGATTCATGCGTACGTAGGACCGCTTTTCCTCGTAATGCTCGCGGTCACGCATCTGCGTGTCCCAGCAGTCGCGCTGCCACACCGTCTCCTCCAACCCGAGACCCCGCTTCAACTGGCCCTTCCAGTACTTGCACCACACATCGACACCCACTGGATGAATAACCCCTGGCACGCAAAACAAATGTACATGGTCAGGCATGATCAGATAGGACCCTACGTGCCAGTGACCGGCGGCACTCCACGCCTTCGCGAGTCCGTCATGCACCCGTTGCGTCGTAAGCGTGAACTCCGCCGCACGCGCACGCACTGTGACAAACAGCACTACCGGAGTATTATGCCGCTCAACGGGAGGCGGGTGAACCGGATGCTTACGCTCTGGCAGATGGCTTTCCATTTGCTCTCCTTATGGTCACGGCGGCAAAGGATTGCCGCCCTCCAAGACCCTCGTTCTATGGCTTTGCCTAATCCTTCAATTCTCCCTGGCATCACGGCGGCAAAGGATTGCCGCCCTCCAAGGCCACCATCCCATTCTTCAATTCTCCCTGGAGGGCGCCAATCCTTTGGCGCCGCAACCGCCCGCGGTGTTTCATTCGGGGGTTGCCGATGCCGGTTTGGGATCCCAGTCGTCCGTCCGGAACGGAACGGCCGGCAACCCTTTCCGGTTATACAAATTGCAGGACGGGTAGTCTCCCCAGGCGTAGCGGACCGCCACGGGCGCCGCCACCTGATCCGAGGAAACGATCACCCCGGCCCCATCGATCACCGCCTTGGCCACAGACCACTGCCGATTGGTGCCGGCAATCTCAAACCCCTTCACCTCGACGGGGGCCGGCAGCGCCGGGGCTCCAGGCAACGGGGGCGCCGCGCTTATCACCAACCCGGAACCCGCGTTCTTGAAGGCGACTCGCACCCCGTTCTTCTTCACCTTCATGGAATCGTACGTCGGGCCCGTGCAGACCACTCTCTCCCCATAGGCAACGTGTTGGGCAACCAGACCCAATCGTTGGGCGACCGGCACCTTGTTCTTCGGATGAATGTCCTTCCTATCCCCGACATCAATGGCCACGGCCATGCCCGTATGGGGCAGGGCCAACGCCTTGGTCTGCCCCTCGCGAAGCGCCGGCCAATAACCCCCGCCAGCCCCGTACCCGGCCAGCTGCACGAACAGGAACGGAAACTCGCCCTGCCCCCAATGCTCGCGCCAGTCGCTGATCAGGGCCGGGAAAAGCACCCCGTATTCGGCCCCGTTGTAGACGTTCGCTTCGCCCTGATACCAGATGACGCCCTTGATGGCGTACGGGATAAGGGGATGAATCATGCCGTTATACAAGGTCGTCGTGGTGCCCACATTCCCGGGATTCGCGGGGCGGGGAAAAGCCATTTTCGGCGGCGGGGGTTCGGGTTGTCCCGCTTCCTTAGCCTTCCTGGCCGCCGCCGCCCACTCCGTCTGGCTTCGTCCGTAGGGCTCGCCCGATTCCTTCCACCACTTCTTCATCGCCGCCACATAATCCACCCACTTCACCGGAAAACGTTTCTTTTCCTCGGGACTCATGTTGCGGAAGCGCGCCACGTAATTCGTCAACTTCGGTTCTTTCTCCAGTCCCGCCAGACTCGTCCAGGCCTGGGCCGGCGTGCCGCCCCAATAGCTCCCGATCATTCCCACAGGCTGCCCGGTGTATCGGCGGATCTCCTTCGCGAAAAAGTACCCCACCGCCGAGAAGCCGCCCCAGGGACCGCCGGGCTGCTCCACCTGCCAGTGCCCCATCTGCGTATCCAACCCGATATCCTGCGGCACAAAATAGACATCATCCAGCGGCGTCAACGAAGCCGACTTCAACACACAGAACGTGCGGATCTGAGCCTCAACCACCTTGCCCGTGGCCGGAACCTGCTGATACCCGTATTCCATGTTCGACTGTCCCGAACAAACCCAGACATCACCCACCAGGACGTTGGTGAAAGTGAGCGTGGTCTCGCCCCTGATGACCAGACTGTCCGGAACCGAACTGGCTCTGAGCGACTTGAGGCGCACGAGCCACTTGCCATCCGCACCGGCCGTCGTGTCGGCCGTGCATCGGCCGAACGTCACCGTGATCTTCTCCCCCGGCCTAGCCGTGCCCCAGACGGGGACGGGCATGCCCTGCTGGAGCACCATATTGTTGCCAAAGAGTCCCGAGGGAGCGACCTCCGCCCGAATCGGGATGACGATCCCCAGAAGGAGAGAAACCAAAGTAACAAGGACTCGCCAATATCGTGTTATTCCCGCCATGAACTCTCTCCCCTTAAGCTGTCTTGTTGGCGCCCTGGCGCCAACCTTTGGAGTGCGGCAGTCCAACTGCCGCCTTTCTCCAAGGCGTCCCTGCAAGCACGTTTTCACCATTCGAACACTCCGGACGTCAGCGCGTGCTGACCGCCGTTGACCTGCAGCGTGGCCGTGACGCCGCCTGGCAGCAGGATCCGCCCGTGCAATCCACCACCACCGGCTTCAAGTTCCACGGTGACCTCGCCTCGGGGATGCGGCAGCGTGCCCGAGGCCTGTTGCAGCGGGCCAAGCTGCGGCGTAATCGTCAGCTGGCTCCCTCCCGGCGTGGCCGGCCGGATACCCAGCACCGTGGTGTAGAAATGATAGAGCGGATGGGCGCCCCAGGCGTGACAATCGCTCCGGCACGGCTCCGGCTCCTCCGGCAGCGCCTTGAACCCCATGCCGGCCAACGGAAACCACAGGGTCTCCATCCGCTCAAACAACGGCTGGACCCGTCCGGCAGCAGCGGCGCACTCAAAGAGATAGTGGGTGAAATAGATGGTCCCGCGCTCGATGTCGCGTTCGCGGAACAGGCTTGCAGCCAGCGCCCGTGTCTGTCGCCGGGGCAACGTGCCGCTGAGCAGGGCCAGGCATTGGGCGTGCTCGGAATAGTGCCGGTGCGCCAGATCGTCGGCATAGAGCCCGCGCGGCGCATCCCAGAAGGCGGCATCGAGCCGTTTTGAGAGCGCAACCGCACGGCGTCTCCAGCGGGCCGCCAGTTCCGGCTCGCCCAACCAGCTTTCAAGTTCGGCGGCGCGGGTCAGGGTGTAGACCAGATGCCAGTTGAGCAGCCCGCTGATTCCGGTTTCCCCGTCGGGCGGCACACCCCAGTTGCGCACGTCCTTGGTGGTCTCGGTCCAGGCCGGCACCCAGTCCATCAGGTTCCAGCCTTCCGGCGACCGCATGAGTCCCTCCGCATCAAGCAGCGCCAGGAACGTATCGAGCACCAGCCGGGCCGAAGGCATCATGGACCGCACAAACGGCAGGTCGCCGCGCCAGAGGGCGAAATCATGCAGCATCGCCACCCACCACAACGAGAAAGGAGGAATCACCTGGGCCACGCGACTCGGATAGCGCGACTGGGTAAGCCCGCGATCCCCCAGGATCGAGGCGAGCCCCATCTGCAGCGCCTTGCGCGGCAGGCGGTCGTCGGGGGTCAGGACAAAGGTGGCGAGCACCTGTAACCGCGTGTCGCCGAGGTACTGGAGTTGCTCGTAGTACGGGCAGTCCATGTAGGTCTCATGGGCGCACATCTGCAGCGTGCGCACCGCCAGGCCGGCCATTCCCTGCCACCGCGGGTCGCTCGCCTCCAACTTCCCCTCCATGGTCAACGGATAGCGGCTTTCCCGGAAACGCCATCCAATGAGGATCAGGGGCGCCTCCCCGGTTTCGATGGCCACCTCGACATACCGCCCGGCCGCCCACCACAGGGACTCGAACCGACGCGCCACGCCGCCGTCCGGCAGAAACAGATTCCCCGCGCCGATAAAGCACTTGTTCTCCACCACATCCCGGTTGCCTTTGCCGCGCGCATCGGCGGCGCCGCCCTCGCTCAGTTTGCCGGACGTGCCTTCGTAGAGCCCTTCGGCCCAATGAACGCGAATGCGGGCCCCCGCCCCACCCGAAACCGTCAGTTCCGGATAGGCGCACTGGTAGGCTCCAAAGTCGAGGATGACGCGGCGGCAGACACGGGCAGGCAACACCAGCGGAACCCCTGCGTCGAGCAGCTGCTGCCAGGCGGCGCCTTCCTCGGTCAACAACCGGCTCGCCAGGACCGGCGTGCTTTCCGTCATGTCCAACGGGGTGTCATCGATATGCCGGACCGTCAACCCACCGACCTCCGCCTCAAGCTGGGGCGGCAGCGTCGCCGGCCAGAGCCGGTGCCGGGCAGGCCACTCGTTCTTGATGGCGCCGTTGACGCCCGGATGCAGGAGGGCGACGGGAGCCCAGCCGTCGCCTTTCCCCATGTCGATGTCCCACGGATACGCGGCGCCGTCGACCTTGAGAGTGGCGCCCGCGCCCCAGGTCATGCCCGCAGGCAGGAAGTCGCACCCGCCGACGCGTTTGCCCTCCCAGGCCGCCAGGCCGGTACCCAGCCGCGCCAGAAACTCACCTTCGGCCCCGAGGATGAATCCGTGGCAGACGCTCATCTGCGCATAAGGAGCCTGTTCACCCAGCGACCACACCTTGGCGACCAGGCAATGCTCACCGGCGGCGAGAGTCAGGTCGTAGGTTTCAAAGAACCAATGGGCGGCGTCGCCGCGTTCCGGCCCCCGGCCGAGGCGGACGCCATCGCAGAGCAGGTCATAGCGCTCGTCGGCGCTGACATGAATCCGAAGCGTGGCCGCCGCGTCCAGCGTGAACCCCAGACGGTAGGCGGCCAGGAAGGGGGCTGAGGGGGGATCGACGAGGCTGATCCACCGGCTAGGCCAGGTGCCGCGGACAGCCCAGGGCCGACCGGCGGCCAGTCCGCGATAAGGGTCTTGCGAGATCACCTTTTGGGCCCTCCCGGCACGATCGTCCGGAGTCATGCTGGATGATGAAGTAGTCATGGTTATTTCCAAGTGTGGGGTGTTCTTGTAGCAGAACGCCGCCCACCATGACCACGTCCGAATTCAAGGGGCGACTCTGCGAGTTGGTGCAGGCCTTTTCCGCTGTAGTCGCCCCGCTCTGTCGGGGCGGTTTGCCCGTCTGGAATGCGAGCGTTCGCAAGCCTTTGGAGTGCGGCAGTTCGTTACTGCCGCCTTGAGCCCGGTCGTGTAGGCAGAAAAGCGGCAGCCGGGAACTGCCGCACTCCAAAGGTTGGCGCTGATGCGCCAACGGGCTCTGTCAGAGGGGGATGCCGAAGGGCGGCGAGTCACCGGAGTTGGCGCAAAACGCACCGCATCGCAGAGGCACCCGAATTCAAGACTCTTCCAGACTGAATTGAATTGCCGCCAGTGGCCTACCTTGACAAAGTATTTTTTTGGAGCCAATCCCATGAAAACCTATCTTCTCCCGAACCGTAGCCTTCCCCTGGATGACTCCTGGGAGGTGATCGTCGTCGGTGGCGGTCCTTCCGGCTGCACGGCGGCGGCCGCCGCCGCGCGCGAGGGCGCCCGGACCCTTCTGATCGAAGCCACCAGCGCTCTCGGCGGCAGCGGGACCAGCGCGCTGGTTCCCCTGTGGTGTCCGTTCTCCGACCGGACCCAGATCATCTACCGCGGTCTGGCGCAGCAGGTCCTGGAGCGCTGCAAGCAACAGCAGCCACACGTGCGCGCCGAACAACTCGACTGGGTGCCGATCGATGCCGAGCTCCTCAAACGCATGTATGACGATCTTCTCGCCGAATGCGGGGCTACCGTGCTTTTCCAGACGATGCTGAGCACCGTCGAGGTCGCACCCAACGGCGACGTCACGGCCCTCGTCGTCACGAACAAACGCGGGCTCACCGCGCTCAAGGCCAAAGTGTATGTGGACTGCACCGGCGACGCCGACCTCTGCGCCTGGGCCGGCGCTGACTTTCAGAAGGGCGATGCCAAGGGCGACCTGATGCCGGCCACCCACTGCTTCATCCTGGGCAACGTCGATGAGGTCGCCTTCAATACCACCTGTGAAGGCGGCCGCCGCATGATGGGCAACCACCCCACCACCCGGATCTACGACATCATCGCCTCCGGCCGCTTTCCGCTGATCACCGATGCCCATGTGGTGGCCACGGTCGTCGGACCTGGCACCATCGGCGTCAATGCCGGCCATCTCTGGAATGTGGATAACACAAACCCCGAAAGCGTCTCCCGGGCCGTGGCGCAGGGGCGCAAGCTCGCCGCGCAGCTACGCGATGCCTTTGCCGAGTTCTATCCCGAAGCCTTCGGCCACTGCCATCTCGTGGCGAGCGGCAGCGTGATCGGCGCCCGCGAAAGCCGCCGGATCACCGGCGACTACGTCCTGACACTCGGGGACTACATCGCCCGCCGCCGTTTTGATGATGAGATCTGCCGCAATGCCTACTTCATCGACCTGCATCACTCCCAGGCCGAAGCGACCGAACACACGGCGGAGCGCGCGGACGGGTTCTCCCAGCCCACGGAGAATTACGGCCCGGGCGAGTCCCATGGGATTCCCTACCGCTGCCTGACTCCCCGGGGACTTCGTAATGTGCTGGTGGCGGGCCGCTCGATTTCCTGTGACCGGCCGGTTCAAGCCAGCATACGCGTGATGCCGGTCTGCCTGGCTATGGGGGAAGCGGCGGGCATGGCAGCCGCCCATGCCCTGAAGCACCATCAGGCCGACGTCCACGCCGTCGATGTCACCCGCCTCCGCCAGCGACTGATCGAAGAAGGGGCCTACCTGCCTACGGCCTGTTCACGAACGCCATAGAAAAGGATTCACCACCCGCTGCGCTAGAGGAAGCAGAGCCACGGAAAGAAGACCACGGAGAAGGGTTCACCACGGAGACACGGAAGCACGGAGAAGTTAACACGGAGAAGAACTCACCCTGCCCTGCCTCTTCCTTCCTCCCGAGAAAACGTTGAACGAATTTCTCATAGGGCCTGAGCCTGGAAACGATCCTGATCGGCTACCAGCAAGTCCCTGCCCTATGAGAAATTCGTTCAACACTTGGGTTTCCGAGGCGCAGGCAGAGCTATTCTCCGTGCGCATTCCTCTCCGTGACCCCGTGTCTCCAGCGTAGCGCGTGGTGAATCTTCGCTTTCTCTTCAGAACGTTGAATGCGCCCTTTGCGACAACAAGATGTAGGGGGTGCGCCAGCGAAATGGATACCCCAGTCATGTAAACCTGAGAGGGGTGGTCACTCCCTGCGATCCCCCTCAAGAGCCAAGCAGCGTCTCCCCTCTCAGATTTGCGTGAACAACTTGTCCGGCGAGGCAGAGGAGCCAATTCATCATAGCACCATCCGCTTGATGCCCTGCTTAAGAAAAGGGACATTGAAGTTGATCAGTAACCCAACCCGGCATCCGGTCAACTTCATGTAGGTCAGCAGTTGCGCCTCGTGAATTAATTCCAACTCCTTGATGGCCTTTAACTCCACAACCACTTTGGTTTGCACAACAAGGTCCAACCGCAGATCATCGCCCACTCTTTCCCCTTTGTACACCAGCGGCAGTTGTACCTGAGTCTCGAACGTCAGGTTGCGCAAGCGCAGTTCGTGACACAGGCTTCTTTCATAGACCTCCTCGTACAATCCTGGTCCCCAGTGTCTATGGACCTCGATCGCGGCGCCAATGATCTGTTCGGTCAACTCACTCTCAAGCATGGGCTTCTCTTCCTTCCCTCGGCGGCGTTGCGTGAATTCGCCTCCGCTTACCACCGGCGCCCACGGGCTGTCAAACACCCTTCCCAAGCGGAGGCGAATTCACGCAACTCTTCGTTCACCTCCGTGCTATTCCCGCGAAAGCGGCTCCGTGTTTCCGTGTCTCCGTGGTGAATCCTTCCCGACTTCACCCACAGATTGTGCCGTGGAGCCGAAACTTGTTGAAGCCAACATCAGGCATCGCTCACCACGGTGCAACACTCTGACTGATGGCGAGTGATGCAAGCTGACGAATAGCCAATGCCAGCCGGCTTAGCGGGTCACAGGCTTGACGAGGCGGATACCGTGCTGTGGGTCCGCACCTTCCGTGCTGAAGAGCGCCGCTTACTTGCGCCCTCGGCGTCCTGCACCGGTTTGACGGGCGCCTCTCGGAGCTCGACATCCACGTCCGTAACCCACGCCGTGCCTTTGCCGTCCAGCACCACGTCGAACCAGATCAGATAGTCGAACTCCTCTTCCGGCACCTCAAGTAACGGCACCGAAACCGCCACCCAACCGTCCGTTGTGCCGCTGACCGGCTTGCTCTGAAGGGTCCGGGCCCACTCGACGTGCGGCGTGGGATGCCAGACAAACGTGTGATACCGCAGACGGATGAAGACGCCTTTTCCTTCCACCCCCTCCGTTTTGACCCGGGCGTTGATCCGCAGGATCTTCTTTGCCGGGACTTGGGACGGCGGCTCCGCCGACCAGACCGTCTCGGCAGGCACCTCGTTCGAAAGGCGCAGGGAACCCTTGGTCGCATGACCTGTTTCCCGATCCCACACCTTTTGCGGTGGGCATTGCCGGAACCCGGACGCGTCATCGACCCCGCCCACGTCCACCGCTTGCAGGAAACCGTTCAGTCCCAGTTCCAGTCGCGGATAGTCATGTTTGGCCCGGTCCGCCGCGGTAATGGGAATACGGCGCGCCCGCGCCTTGAGCGCGCGGGATTCAGCATCAGAGAGGTACTTGATCGTATACTCGAACTCCAGCGTCTGCCCCGGCTGGATGGGGTCGGGCGTCCGGGCCTGGCAGTGCAGATCGTAGAACATGTCGCAGATGGCCCAGTTCGGGGGCAGGCTGCTCCGGGTCACGACGACCACGGGACTGGCGGCTTCCTTACCGAAAAAGCCCGCCATTGAGCCCTCGGCAAAGGTCAACGGGGCGATCTTGTGGCTGTAGTGCAATAAATGCTGGTGGGGAAACTCCCAAACCACATCGTCACGATCCACCATCAACGTCCGGTCGTATTCCTTGTCCGCGGCGAACATGAAACACCGGCCGGTCTTGCCCGGGTAGATGTTATTGAACTCCAGGCCGGCCAGAGTCACCGGCGATGGCGCGCGGCAGGTGATCGCGGAACGGCAGGTCCAGAAATACCGCGCTCCGCTGTTGTCGGCGGACAGAACCGCCTCGGTGAACGCCTCGAACCGGCCGTCCTCCGAGCGGCTGGTGCCGGTCAGCCTGAGCCGCCGTCCGCCGTCCAGCAGTTCCCAGCGCTTGTCGAGCAGCGTCTCGCAGAGATGGGGAGGAAAGAGCAGCAGTTTGAGACCCAGCGTGTAGCAGAGATGCGTCTCCTTCCGCAGTTCGGTCAACCGCGGCCCATCCTGCAAAGGAGATTTCAGCAACCAGTCGACGTAGCCCTGACTCGTCACATAGGCCACCGTCCGCCCGGCATCATTGATCGCCCAACAATCGGGCCCGATAACGTCCACCTTAAACAATGTATTCATGCGATATCGTCTCTCTTGTTGCGTCGGTTTACGATTACAGGAAATCGCCTTACGATAACTTAACGATTCTCCGAGATGCCAACACTTATCGCTGGTCGCTGGGTGATAGATTCGCGGGAACCGGTGATAGATTAGTGATGGATTCCTCAATGGCGTTTGAGGGCGTATCGCGTGCTTCTTCGCCTGCATGAGGGCCTGATAACAACCAAGTGCATCAGACGATTCTGCTCCGCACCCGGGTGGCACCAAGCATTGCCAGTCACCCAATCTGACGATCACCGAAAACCGTCTTACGATTATCTGACGATTACCTCCGGTTGCGGAGCACATAGGCTGTCGATCTCCCAGCACCCATCCTGACAGCGATGCCCGCCTTGACCAAAAGATCGAAGTCACGGTTGCGGTGTCCCGGGTGATGCCGAAGCCTTGCTCGCACTTATGGCTGGGGTCGGGAATCGGTAGATTGTCGAAAACCATCGGTAGATTATCGGTAGATTAGGAATGCTCAATTCGGACGATGTAGCGAGTACTCCGCCCTTTTCCCTTCTGCTCAAGGACACCCAACTTGACGAGTTCAAGAAGATCGCGCCGAATGGTGTCATAGGCAACAGGGAGGCGCTTCCGGCACCAGCCGCTTGTCACGACACCGTTCTCCAATGCGATCGTAACAATCGCCTTCTGCCGCTCGTTCATCTGCTGCTCGACGGAGGGCGGGACGAACGCTCCCTCGATCTTCGCCGGCGTGCGTAGCCGGTCGAGGTTATCGGCAGGGCCCGCCAGGATTACCTGAAAGTAGCCGTCCTGGACGTCAAGCCGCGGCGCGTCGAGGCCGTGATCCAGCATCGCCGCCTTCATCCGGGCCAGCCCGCTTCCGCGCTGTTCCATAAGATTGAGCACGGCGAGCGACTGGGCCAGGACGGCGTTCCGCGAGCAGGGCCTGTACTTCCCCTTCCGCAGTTTGGCCAGCGAGAGGGGCGGCGGCGGCAGTCCAGGGCTGGAAATCACCACCCGGTCGGCGAACACTTCCACTATGATCTGCCGCGAACTGTCCTCGTAGTCACGGTGAGCGATGGCGTTAACCAGCGCCTCACGAATGGCCTTCTCAGGGTACTCGTCAAGCATGACGCGATTCATGCCCACAATCCGCGGGGGGTGGCGGGTGTTCTTACCCACGAAAGCGACGACGGCATCAATGGCCTTGGGCGCCGGGACGCTGACGGTCATCTGGTCGCTCGGTGTCGGGTCTGGCTCGATACCACGGTAGGCATCGGCCATGATGCGGGATTGCGGGAAAGGGGCCGACGGATTCCGGCCGAGGAATAGGATCCCCGCCGCGAGTGCATGATGTTGGCCGGATTTCCGATCGCGCCACAACAGGCCGCGGGTACGCAGGCAGCCGATGATCGTAGACTCAGCGGCCTTGGATCCAGGGATGTCCCCGGCTTTTTCCAGCCACTCCCTGGCTAACTTGTGATCAAGGTCGTCCCATGTGAGGTCGGTCTGCCGGGACTCAAAGGGGGAGGCCGCCTCGATGTTCTGCTCACCGCTCTCGTCCTCACCGGCCTGCGGCGCCAGGCCGTACTCATCCTTCAGCAGATTGATGAGTGCCGCCCTGACCTCGGTACGGAGGTCGAGCCGGTCAACGAACCGCTTGTAGGTGTAACCGTTGGCCTTGATTTCGTCAAAAAAAGCCTGAGTCATTGGTTCACGGTCGGCGTCCGTGCCGCCCTTAACGAAAACCAGTGAGGGCAACTTCCTCTTCTGGGCGTGGCGGTATTCCTGGTGCGTGGCGGACAGTTCGCCGTGTGGTCGCCCGTACTCCCGGTTGATGAGCAGCAGGTATACCGCGCACCCGTCGAGGCAGGCAAGGTAGG
>CAYOIT010000129.1:0-13554 GCA_964404035.1 uncultured Verrucomicrobiota bacterium
CTCTTTGCCTTTTGGTTCCGGCTATGCCGGGTTAGGAAGGGTGACATGAACCAGGAGATCCATGGGCTATGGGGTGGGAGGGTGTGGCGGTTTGATGAACTGCCGTCCACCAACACCTGGGCGCTGGAGCATGGGGCCGCGTTGAACCATGGCGATGTGGTCTGGGCGGTGAGCCAGACGGCCGGCCGTGGCAGGCTGGGCCGAAACTGGATGGCTTTGCCGGGCCGCTGCCTGACGCTCTCGCTGTTCATCAACGAACCCGCCTTTGTCGGCCTGGCCGTCAACCTCGGCCAGGTGGCGGCCTGCGCTGTCGCCGATCTGCTGGAATCGCACGGCCTGACGGCGGCGCTGAAGTGGCCGAACGATGTGTTGGTCGGCGGCGGTAAGATCGCCGGTCTTCTCGTCGAACAGGCGGCGGAGAGCGGGGCCTTTGTGCTCGGTGTGGGCCTGAACGTCAATCTCACGGCTGCGGAGCTGGCCGAAGGCCGGTTGCACCGTCCCGCCACATCCCTGCAGGAAGCCGCGGGACATGGATTCAGCGCTGAGGCCTTATTGCCGGAACTGCTGAGTGTTCTGGAGAAGCGGTTGGACGAGGCGAGGGCCGGCGGTCTGGCGCCGCTGTGGAGAACCTGGGACCGGCTCGACTGGTTGAAAGGTCGGGACATCGTCGTGACAGGGGTTGACCGGCAAGTCACAGGGGAATGCCTGGGCATGGACGAGGAAGGGCGGCTCAGCCTGCGGACCGCCGGGGGGCAGACGGAACTGTTCTGGACCGGTGATGTCGAACGGGTAGGCCTTACCCGTTAAGGATCGAGGCCGATCAACGATTCAGTGCGGGTTCAGAAAACTTTAAAAGGCTCATCAACTTTGTATTGCAAAGGACTTTGCTTGCAGCTAGTATGGGCGCCGAAGTCACCGATAACACTGCTGCACAGGGAAGGAAAACGACGATGAACACACCGAATGACTCCGGCTTTCAGGCACCCACCGCCAACCATGAATGCCCTCCGACCCCCTGGGCGCCACCGGTCCGGCCGCCCGCGCTGCCGGGGCAGACCCGCTTGGCGCATGGCTTTGACTCGGAGTATACGGCGATTCCCGGGGCGCTCACGGCCCATGTGTTGCTGGAACGTCTGCTCAAGACACCCGCCTCGGTGGCCTACGAGTTGACTTGTGGTCGTCGCCTCCAGGCGAGCGTGGGACTTGTGGTCATCGCCGCTCTGTGCTTTCTGGGCTACGGGTTCATCATCGGAACGTTTTCGTTCGGCGAACAACTTTTGCTCGTACCGCTCAAGTTAATGGTCGGCGTGGTGTTCGCCGCCGTGATCTGCCTCCCGAGCCTGTATATCTTCTCCAGCTTCTCCGGAGGCCGCCAGTCGCTTGGGGATACGGTCGGGCTTTTCATCCTGGGCCTCGCCTTGTGGAGTATTCTACTCGTCGGATTCGCGCCGATCGCGTGGTTGTTCTCCCAGTCCACCGGGACGGTGGCGTTCATGGGGTTGCTGCATCTGCTGTTCTGGGTGGCCGCCGCGTACTTTGGGTTGAACCTGATGAATACCGCCCTGGAGCATCTCAACGGCCATCGGCTCGGAATTCTCCGTGTCTGGGGTGTGATCTTCCTGGTGGTAACCATGCAGGTGGCCACCCTGTTCCGCCCTCTGATCGGGAAAGCCGCGCCGCTGCAGTTGAATGAGAAGAAGTTCTTTCTCGCCCATTGGGCCGACTGCATCAACGGCAGGGGAAACGGCAGAAAGTGAGTCAGCCACGAAGGGCGGGCGCCACGAACACGCGACTTTCTCTCCAGAGGCTTTGCCAGGCGGACCCAACGGTGGTCCGTCTACTAAAGGAGGGCGCCTGCGGCTCCGTTGCCCGGGCATCTCTGGCTGCCGTCATCATCGGGTCGGCACTGTTCGGGTTTGCTTTCGGTATCTGGCGATCGCCCGAGCAAGCCCTGTACTCGGCCGTCAAGATGCCCGTGATGATCCTGACGCTGGTCGGGGTCAGCAGCCTGATCAATATCATGCTGGCCCATGTTCTGGGGTCAGGCTTGTCCGCGACCCAGACGACCACCTGCGTATTGCTCAGTCTGGCGATTACCTGCCTGATCCTTGCCGCTGTGGCACCCATAACGCTGTTCTTCGCCTTTCAGTGTCCGGTTCCCGGTCAACCGGGGGCGATGATGTCTTATCGCTGTCTGCTGGCGGGCAATACGTGTGTGGTAGCGTTGGCGGGGCTCGCCGGGAATGTGAGGCTGTACCACTTGCTGTCCGGGATGACGGCCGGGCCGGCCATGGCCTCCCGCATTCTGGCAAGCTGGGTACTGGTGACCGGACTGGCTGGCTGTGAACTCTCCTGGGTCTGCAGTCCTTTCCTCGCCCGGCCGGATCTTCCGGTCCCTTTTCTTAACCCGAACGCCTTTGGGAGCAATTTCTTCGAGTACCTGTGGCGCACGGTCACGGGTTCCCTGATGTAGCGAACGGCGGCAGGGGGGCGATCAGTGACGATATCCCGGCGGCTACAGATTGAGCACATAGCCCAGTTGGGGTGCCAGGCGTTTGGCCATCAGGGCGAAGCCCAGGCTGGTCGGATGAACTCCATCCGCCAGGGCCATGTCTTCGGCTGACTGGACCAGTGACCAGCCATCGGTGAAGTGAAGGTTCAGGTCCCCGGCGGCGCGCGCGGCCGCGTAGAACCGGATCATGATGTCGCGTTGCCGTTCATATTCGCCCTGGCCGCTGTTGCGGGTGATATACTCGGAATAGAAGTGGATCTTGCTGATCAGCAGGATCGGTGTTCTCGGGTGCCGTTTGCGGAGAATGGCGACAAATTCGGGCAGTGTCTGCTGCAGGCCGTCGGCACTGGTATTGGCGCAATAATCCAGGACGAAGGCCGCGGCATCGATTTCGCTGATGAAGGTCGCCAGTTCCGGTTCTCCCCGTCCGTTGCCGGAAAAGCCGAGATTGATGACATCGATATTCAGGATTCTTCCGACGGCGCTCACGAAATCACCGGCGGCGGTGCTGGCGCAGCCGCCCTGGGTGATGGAAGTGCCATAGAAAACAACCGGCTTGGTCAGGCGAAGCGGGGATGGGGCCTCGAGGGTGGCGCCCGCCGGCAGGCCGATCTCCATGGACTTGAGCGGTGCGTAGAGGGGTAGGTAGAGCGTGTACTCGCGCGTTTCCGGGTCCAGGTTGGTGGCGATATCCCTCTCGGCGCGAGTCTGGCCGATGGCAGGGGCAATCATGTTCCACGGCTTCATCTGGTACGGGGCCCCCTCATAGACGAAGGCACCGTCGGAACCAGTGACGGCAAAATGATGCATATTGCAGGGGCCATGGTTTTCCATCCGCAGCGCCAGTCGGGTGGCGTTCGTCCTGAAAATGACCCGTGCGCTGGCCGGCGCCTGCGCAAGATGCCAGACCTCGGGACGGACCACGCCGTTGGCGCGCAGCGGGAGGCGTGAGAAGCCCCGGCCGTTCTCCTCGAACCAGGCGAGACCGCGGACGGTCAGGCGCGGATCCGTGGCGCTGATCCACTGCAGCGCATTGGCGTCCTGTTGGATGGGTTTCTGACGGAAATTCTCGTCCAGGTCCTCGATTCTCTTCGTGCTCATGGTGCTCGTCCTCGCTGGCGGTGATCCCGCCGTGGTCATCCCGAATAGCGGGAACAATACTGTCCGACCCTCGGTCTTGACAATGGCCAAACCCACCTTGACATCAGGCGGGCTTTATTCATAATCGCATCCTGATGTTTGCGCTGGCACGCCAAAGTGCGCGCTCCAACGTATCTCCTCCAAGAGCATTCACGAACGGTTCTTATGCAATTATCGGTCAGAGATGTGGTCAGCCTGTTCAAGGTTCCTGAGAAAACGGTCTACCATTGGATCAAGGAAAACAACATGCCCGCCGTCAAGATCGGCGAGCAGTATCGTTTCGGTCGCACCGAACTTCTCGAATGGGCCATGGCCAACCAGATCCGCGTCCCGAGCGGCTTCTTCACCGAACAGGAAGACGGAGCCCTGTCGATGTCCGGATTTGCCGATGCCCTGGAAGCGGGCGGAATCTTCTGCGGGGTTGAGGCCACCGACCGGGAGTCAGCCCTGCATGCCGTGGTCCGGAATATGACCCTGCCCGAAGACGTGGATCGCGACTTTCTCTTCGACGTCCTGCTCGCGCGCGAAGCGCTGGGTTCGACAGGGATGGGGGATGGTATCGCCATTCCGCACGTACGTAACCCGATGGTCTTGCAGGTGCCCCGGGCGCTGATCAGTCTGACCCTGCTGGCTGAGCCCATTGAGTTCGGTGCCGTGGATGGCAAGCCTGTCTATGCCCTGTTTTCATTGATCAGTCCCACGGTGCGCGCTCACTTGCATATCCTGTCGCGGCTGGCCTTCACACTACGTGACGAAGCCTTCATGGCAACGCTCATGCGTCGGGCTCCGGCCTCCGAGATTCTGGAGGCGGCTCGGCGCGTGGAGATGGGGCTGGCGCGCCCGGTGGATGGCGCCGGCAAGGCGGATTGACGATGACGCTGATTCTTATCGCCATCGGAATCCTGTTGCTGGGCGCGCTTGCCGCCTTGTTGGCTGGCAAGCGTCCGATGATTGCCACGGCTCTGGGGGCGGGATCCGCGCTGGCGGGATGCGCGATCGGACTGGTGACGGCGCTGCGGGGATTGTTGTCGGGTGGCCTGGACTCGCGGCGATGGCCGTGGCCTGTGCCCGGCGGCGAGTTCCATGTTCAGTTGGATGCACTCTCCGCATTCTTCCTGATTCCCATTTTTTTGCTGGCGGCGCTGGCGGCGGTGTACGGGGCTGACTACATGATGGCCTATCGGGACCGGAAGTCTCTGGGGCCGCCGTGGTTCTTCTTCAATCTTTTTGTGGCCGGCATGGCCTTGGTGGTCGTGGCCCGTCATGCGCTGCTGTTCATGGTGGCCTGGGAAGTCATGTCGGTCGCCGCCTTCTTCCTGGTGATGTTCGAGCACGAGAAGAAGGATGTTCGACTGGCGGCCTGGATCTATATGGTGGCAACGCACCTGGGGGCGGCCTTTCTGCTGGGCATGTTCCTGTTCATGGGGCGTGAGGCCGGATCGTTGGATTTCGACGCGATGGCGGCGGGGCTTCACCTTGGCCCGGCAGCTGCCGGACTGGTGTTCGGATTGGCCCTCATCGGCTTTGGCGCGAAGGCCGGTCTGGTTCCGTTGCATGTGTGGTTGCCCGAGGCGCATCCGGCGGCCCCCAGTCATGTCTCGGCCCTGATGTCGGGGGTCATGATCAAACTGGGCGTCTACGGCATCCTGCGGATCATGACCTTTCTGGGACCACCGGCGGGCTGGTGGGGACCAGTACTGATGACCATCGGTTTTTCGGGGGCGATTCTGGGCGTTTCTATGGCTGTCCTGCAGCGTGACCTAAAACGGGTGCTGGCTTACTCCAGTATCGAAAACGTGGGTCTGATCATGCTGGCCTTGGGCGTGGGCGTGTGGGGGCTGACGAGTGGGCACCCCGTGGTCGCGATACTGGGATTGGCGGGCGGTCTGCTGCATATCTGGAACCATTCCCTGATCAAGGGCCTCATGTTCCTGTGCGCGGGAAACGTGTGGCACGGCGCCGGCACCCGTGACATGGAGCAGTTGGGCGGACTGATGAAACGGATGCCCCTCACCGGTGTCTGGATGGTGCTGGGTGCCGTGGCGCTCTCGGCCGTGCCGCCCCTGAATGGGTTCGTCAGCGAATGGATCCTTTATATGAGTCTGTTGCATGGCGGTCTGGAACTGTCAGGCATCGGCGAGGTGGCGATGTTGGCGGGCGTGGGACTCCTGGCGTTGGTCGGCGGACTGGCGATGATCTGCTTTGTCCGTCTCATCGGGATTGTCTGGTTGGGCGAACCTCGCAGTGACGAAGCCCGCCATGCGCACGAGGCCTCCGTAGGAATGGTCGCGCCCATCGCCATCCTGGGGATGCTCTGTCTGCTTGCCGCCCTTTTCCCCGGGAGACTTTTATCCCTGCTCGCCCTGCCTGTTCAGCAGGTCTTTGGTGTCTCCGCCCCGGCGTTCGCCTCGGTGATCGATTCAGCCACATCGCCCGTGGTCCTGCTGGGAACGTTCAATGGCGTCGTCGTGCTCATGCTGGGGGCCTGTGCCGCTCTACTATGGCGCTGCCGACGGCGGGCGGGGCAGGCTTCCGATGCCACTTGGGGTTGCGGTTACGTAGCCCCCACCTCGCGGATGCAGTACACGGGGCAGTCGTTTTCAGAAATGATGGTGACACGCATTTTTCCGCGCTGGTTGCGCTCCAGGCGCTCGCTGCTGCCTCCGGACGGCGTGTTTCCCGACAAGGGCCGATTGGCCTCGCAATATTATGACCCGGTGAATCGAAGTCTGTATCAGCCTTTCTTCAAGTGGCTGCCTGAGCGCTGCGCTCGCCTGCGCTGGGTGCAGCAGGGAAAGCTTCATTACTACATGTTCTACTTTGTGGTGGTGCTGGTGCTGGCGTTCACTTGGATTGTCATTCGGAACCGGATCATGCCATGAATGTCTGGTTGGTCATTGCAGGAATCCTGTGCCACGCGTTGAGCGGGCTTCCGGGGGTATTCTCCAGTCGCCCGGCCGACGGCGGGGAGAGGTTCTCCATCACGATGGCGCTGCTTGGGTCGGTGCTGGGCATGGTCGGGACGCTGTGGTGCTGGTGGTTACCTCCGACTGGCCTGGAGGTGGTCAGGATTGACGGGCTATCCGTCATCTTTCTGTTGCCCATTTTCCTGGTGTCGGGTCTGGGCGGTATCTATGGGCTGGGCTATTGGGGACACGTGGAGCGTCCTCGCGAGGGTCCAAGAGTGCGGCTGTTCTATGGTCTGGTGACCGCGGGACTGGCAGGGATAACCATTGCGGCCCATGCTCTCCTTTTCCTCTTCGCCTGGGAGGTGATGGCGCTGGGGGCGTTCTTCCTGGTAACGACGGAAGACGAGGATCGCGCCGTGAGGGAAGCGGGATGGATCTACATGGTCGCGACGCATACGGCCACCCTCTGCCTGTTCGCGATCTTTGCCCTGTTCAGGAGTGTCACCGGTTCCTATCTGCTGACAGCCCTGCCGCCGGGAAGTGTCACTCCGGCGCTTTCGACGGCCCTGTTCCTGCTGGCGGTCATGGGGTTTGGCATGAAGGCAGGGGTGATGCCGTTTCACATCTGGCTGCCGGGTGCGCATGCGATGGCCCCCAGTCATGTTTCGGCGCTGATGTCCGGCGTGTTGATCAAGATCGGAATCTACGGGCTGATCCGCATCGTGTCGCTCCTGCCGCTGCCGCCGGTGTGGTGGGGCGGGTTGCTTCTGGTGCTGGGTACCGTTTCCGGGGTCTTGGGCGTGGTGTTTGCGCTGGGCCAGCACGATCTCAAAAGGCTCCTGGCTTACCACAGCATCGAGAATATCGGCATCATTGTGATCGGATTGGGATTGGCCCTGGTGGGGCGCGCGATGCATCGGGTGGACTGGGTGGTGCTGGGGCTGGCGGGCGCGCTGTTGCATGTCTGGAATCACGGGCTGTTCAAGTCCCTGCTCTTTCTGAGTGCCGGCGCCGTGATTCACGAGACCCACACGCGGGACCTGGATGCCCTCGGCGGACTGGGAAAGGTGATGCCGCGGACCGCGCTGTGTTTCGCGGCCGGCGCCGTGGCCATTTGCGGGCTGCCCCCGCTGAACGGGTTTGTGAGCGAATTGATGATTTACCTTGGCCTCTTCCGGTCCCTGGGGATCGGGGGCGAACCGGGTTGGGGTGGGGCGGCGTTTGCCGCCCCGGCTCTCGCGCTGATCGGCGGGCTGGCGGTCGCGTGCTTTGTCAAGGCCTTCGGCACGGTGTTTCTTGGGCAGCCCCGATCCGACCACGCGCTTCATGCCCATGAGGCCGTGAACAGCATGGTCGGTCCGATGGTGGCGCTGGCCGCCTGCTGCCTGGCTATTGGGTTGGCCCCGTTGCTGGTGGCCCCCCTCCTGGAGAGCGCAGTGCGAATCTGTGCTCCGGAATGGGCAGCCGGCCTGCCTGCCCTGGCGACGCTGGTGCCGCTGGGCTGGGTGAGCGTGGCCGCGTTAACCCTCTGCGGCTTGCTGCTGACGCTCGGGATGTGGCTGGCCCGGGAGCTGCGTCAAGGTAAGGTGTCGTTCCGGGGGACCTGGGACTGCGGCTACGTGGCGCCCACGCCGGCGATGCAGTACACCTCGTCGTCGTTTGCGCAGATGCTGGTGGGGTTGTTCTCCTGGGTTCTGCGGCCGCAGACCCATCGGCCGGAACAACAGCCGGTGTTTGCCGGAAGAACCCGTTTTGAGAGTCATGTGCCGGATCTGATTCTGGATGGCGTGTTGCGACCTTTGTTCCGGATTGGAGTCTGGGGTGCGTCGTCGTTTCGGTTCTTCCAGGCCGGAAATGTCCAAGCTTACTTGTTCTATATTGTGGTGTTCCTGATGGTGCTGTTGTTGTGGCTATGAACGAAAGACGGTCACGGTTATGAATCATATCCTCATCCATGTTCTTCTGCTGGTCGGTCTGCCGCCGCTGTTGATCGGCGTGATCGGCAAGACCAAGGCCCTGTTCGCAGGGCGGGTTGGGCCTCCCTTTCTGCAGCCGTACTATGACCTGGCGAAGCTGTTTCAAAAGGGATCGGTCTTCAGCACAACGACGACATGGGTGTTTCGCGCCGGTCCGGTGGTCGGTTTGGCGACGGCACTCCTGGCCGGACTGCTCCTGCCGTTCGGGGGGCACCCGGCGCCGATGTCCTTCAGCGGCGACCTGATCCTGTTCGCGTACCTGTTCGCTCTGGGACGCTTCTTTACCGCGGCGGCCGCGCTGGACACGGGGTCGGCGTTCGAGGGCATGGGGTCGGCACGGGAGGTTACCTTTTCGTGCCTGGCCGAACCGGCGCTTTTTTTCGGCTTTCTGGTGCTGGCGAGACTATCCTCCTCGCTCAGCCTGAACACGATGCTGGCCGGGTCCTGCGCGTCCGGAATGGGGGCGGCCCTGCCGTCGTTGGTTCTGGTGGCTGCAAGCCTGTTTGTCGTTCTGTTGGTTGAGAATTCGCGCATTCCTTTTGACGATCCGAACACGCATCTCGAACTGACGATGATCCATGAGGTGATGGTGCTGGATCACAGTGGTCCCGCGTTCGGCATGATCCTTTACGGGGCGTCCGTGAAACTCTTTGTCATGGGGGCCCTGTTCCTGGGGGTGGTGATGCCGTTCCGCTCAGGCAATGCCTGGATCGACTGGGGCGGCTTTGTCGCCGGCATGCTGGGTCTGGCGGTGGTGATCGGTGTGGTGGAGTCCGTGATGGCGCGATTCCGGATGGTCTTTGTGCCGACCTTCCTGGTGGCTGCCTGCCTGCTGTCGGCGTTCGGTGTGGTTCTCTTGTTGAGGTAACCTGATGAATACATGGTTGGATCCAATTCTGGTGCTGGTATTGCTGCTGAACTTCGTCGTCCTGGGGGCGAGCCGGCTGCGGACGATCATTCACGCCGTGGCGATGCAGGGGATTTTGCTGGGGGTGATGATTGTGCTCGCCCAGAGCAAGGTGAACGGATGGGTGCTGGCCATGGCGGCGGCGGCGATCGTGCTGAAAGGCGTGACGATTCCCCGAATGCTCTTCCATGCCATCCGGGAGGTCGTGATCCGGCGTGAAGTGGAGCCGATTGTGGGGTTTGTCGCCTCGCTGCTGCTCGGCGCGGTGGGCACGGCTTTGGCCGTTCTGTTCTCCAAGACCTTGCCGATTGCCGACGAGCATGTCGGCTCGCTGATCGTTCCCGCCGCCCTCTCGACCGTGTTGACCGGGTTCCTGATTCTGACGACCCGGTTGAAGGCCATTACCCAGGTGGTGGGCTACCTGATCCTGGAAAACGGCGTCTTCATTTTCGGCCTGTTGCTGGTGGAGGCCATGCCGTTCCTGGTGGAGCTGGGCGTCCTGCTGGACCTGTTTGTGGCCATCTTTGTCATGGGCATCATCATCAACAAAATCAGTCGCGAGTTCTCCACTGTGAGCACCCGCAAGCTTTCCGCGCTGAAGGAGTAACTTATGGTCTGGCTTCTGATTCTTGTTCCGTTGCTGGCGGCCGCGGGAGCGGCGGTGACGCCGTCGAACCGCTGGCGGCCCCTATGGGTGCCGGTGGGCGGGTTGGCACATCTCGTGGTCATGGGCCTGGCCATGGCTCAGGGGCCCTCTTCAGCGTTGTACGGTTGGCTGGCCCTGGATCCCCTGGGGATGCTGGTGCTCGGGTTCATCAGTCTCCTGTTCTTCCTCTGCGCGCTCTATGCGCCCGCCTACCTCGAATTGCGTCCGGACCAGCCAAACCGCGTGTTCTGCTTGTGCCTGCTGGCGATGCTGGCGATGATGTCGCTGGTGGCCCTGTCGCATCATCTCGGGCTGATGTGGGTGGGCATGGAAGCCACCACGCTGGCGACGGCGCCGTTGTTGTTCTTCAACCACAATGCCCGTTCGCTGGAGGCCACCTGGAAGTATCTGTTGATCGGCTCGGTGGGCATCGCGTTGGCGCTGCTCGGATCGTTCTTTCTGGCGTATTCATCCCTGCATGAGGGACTGGAATCGACCCTGTTGCTCGACGATCTGATTGAACTGGCGCCCCATCTCTCCAAACCCTGGCTGCACGCCGCGTTCGTGCTGTTGCTGGTGGGGTATGGCACAAAGATGGGGCTGGCCCCCATGCATACCTGGAAGCCTGATGCGTATGGTGAGGCGCCGGGACTGGCCGGGGCCTTGATGGCAGGCGGGGTAACCAGTTGCGCCTTCCTGGCGATCCTTCGCTTCTTCCAGATTTGCGTGGCGGCACACGAGGCGGCGTTTGCCCGCGAGATCCTGGTTTTTGTGGGACTGCTGTCCATGGCCTTCGGCGCGGTGTTCATGGTGCGGCAGCGCGACTTCAAGCGGATGCTGGCCTATTCGAGCGTCGAGCACATGGGCATCCTGGTGCTGGGCATCGGCATTGGCGGACTGGCGACGTTTGGCGCACTGCTGCACTTGATTACCAATGGGCTGACCAAGGGCGTGCTCTTTCTCTCGGCCGCCAATATTCACCGGGCCTATGACAGCAAATACACGGATGATGTGCGTGGCGCCATCCGCCGGCTGCCGGTGTCGGGACCGCTTTTCCTGGCCGGCTTTCTGGCGATTACCGGTTCGCCGCCCGGCGGACCCTTCATCAGCGAGTTCACGATTCTGTGCGGGGCGTTCAACGCGGGGAAGTATCTCGTGGCGGCACTCTTTCTCCTGTTGCTGGCCACTGTCTTCATCGGGATGGGGGCGACGGTGCTCCGGGTGGTTCAAGGGACGCCCTCCGCCCAGGCTTCGGCGACGGCCTACCATGACCGGTTCCGCCTGGTGGCTCCCATTCTGGTCTTCATGGGCCTCGTCGTCTATCTGGGGATTGCGATTCCTCGGCCACTTGAAGAGCTTCTGCGTTCGGCGGCGGCGCTGCTGGAGGTGAGCGTATGACTTCGGTTCTTCCTTTGGTGAGGGTGCGAAACGGCGTGCGGTGTGCACGGCAGGACGTTCCCTGCCTGGAGTGGTCGGCCTTTCGGGCCACGATCCTGAGCGGCGTGGCGGAAGGCTCCCATGTGGCGGCCCTGTTTGGACATCAGCCTCTGGCGGAGGGGCCGGTGGAGCTTTATGTCGTGCTGACCAACCGGGACAAGGGGGCGATCGGCGCGGCGAAGACCCGGATCGCCGGGGAGAGTTTTCCTTCGCTGACCCCCGATTGCGCCCAGGTCCACCTGTTCGAGCGTGAAGTGGCCGAGCAATTCGGTCTGCGGCCGGAGGGCCACCCCTGGCTGAAGCCGGTGCGTTTCGTGGCATCGCAGCGTCCGGGCCATGATGCCTGGGGCCGGGCAGAGGCGTCGCCGCCAGTGATTGGGGCGATGGACTTCTACCGGGTCGAGGGCGAGGAAGTGCACGAGGTGGCGGTAGGACCGGTGCATGCGGGCATCATCGAGCCGGGACACTTCCGGTTTCAGTGTCATGGAGAACAGGTGTTGCATCTCGAAATCTCACTGGGCTACCAGCACCGAGGCGTCGAACGGGCGCTGGCAGGCGGTCCGGACCGCCGAACCATTCCCTATATGGAGACGCTGGCCGGCGATACCACGGTGGGGCACGCCACGGCTTACTGCCAGGCGGTCGAGGGTCTGGCCGGGAGCAAGCCGCCGTCGCGGGCGCAGGTTTTGCGCGGGGTGGCGCTGGAGCTGGAGCGGCTCGCGAACCATACGGGCGATCTTGGCGCCCTGGCCGGCGACATCGGGTTTCTGCCGACGTCCTCCTACTGCGGGCGGTTGCGGGGCGATTTGCTGAACATGACGGCCTGTCTTTGTGGCAGTCGGTTCGGGCGGGGATTGATCCGTCCGGGCGGGGTGGCGTTCGATGTTGACGAGGCCCGCGTGGCGGATCTGCTGAAACGTCTGGAGAACACGCTGCGCGATGTCACGAGCGCCGTGGAGTTGCTATGGGAGTCGCCGTCGGTGATGAGCCGGTTTGAAGACACCGGCAAACTGTCCCTCGAAACCTGCACCGAGTTGGGTCTGGTGGGACCAGCCGCCCGGGCGTGCGGGGCGGAAGGCGACAATCGGCATGATTTCCCCAGCGGCATCTACCGCTTCTCGCAGATCCCGGTCTCGACCGGTGTGGCGGGTGACGTCTTTGAGCGGGCCTACGTGCGGTGGCTGGAGATCCAGCGGTCGTGCGACTTCGTGCGCGAGCAGTTGCAGATGCTGATTGGCGGGGCGATCCAGACGCCTGTGCCGGAGTTGAAGGGGGATGGCTTTATCGTCTCCATGGTGGAAGGATGGCGCGGAAGCATCTGTCATGTGGCCATGACCGATGAGCGCGGCCGGTTTGCGGCGTACAAGGTCGTGGATCCGTCGTTCCACAACTGGCTGGGCCTGGCGCTGGCGATGCGGAACCAGCAGATTTCGGATTTCCCGTTGTGCAACAAGAGTTTCAACTTGTCGTACTGCGGGCATGATCTTTAAGGAATGGTCAAGGGTTGATGGGAAGTGAACCATGTTGAAAATCATCGCATCTAGAATCCGACAGGGGCATCGTACGGTGTCCTTCCCAAAGGGTAAGCCGACGCTGCCGGACCGGCTGCGCGGGTTGCCGACGATCAACCCGGCTTGCGCGGAGGCGTCCTGCGACGCCTGTGCCGGGCTCTGTCCGGTGGGCGCGTTAGCTCGCCGCGAGGGGAAGATGTCGATTGACCTGGGCCGTTGCCTGTTCTGTGGCGACTGCGAGCGGGCCTGTCCCAAAGGGGCGATCTCCTTCACCCCGGAGTACCGGCTGGCGGCACGCCGGCGGGAAGACCTGATTTACGCCGGCGGGGAGCACCGTCTGGCGCAGGCGCTGGACGTGAAGATGCGGAAGCTGTTCGGTCGTTCGCTCAAGCTGCGCGAGGTCAGTGCCGGCGGGTGCAATGCCTGCGAAGCGGACTGCAACGTGTTGACGACGGTGGTCTTCGACCTGGGGCGATTCGGCATCCAGTTTGTGGCCTCGCCGCGGCATGCCGACGG
>CAYOIT010000130.1:0-13439 GCA_964404035.1 uncultured Verrucomicrobiota bacterium
GGCGCGCTGACCATGAGCGGCTTCGGCAGCATCGCGCTGACCAACGGGTCGGTGACCTGCGGGGCGCTGACGCTCACCGGAAACAACGTGCTGAGCACCGGCGGCGGCAATCTGAGCGGCACCACGCTCGCCGGCACGGGCGGCGGAACCATCGATTGCGGGACCGGCATCTACACGATGAACGGCGCTCCGACCTACACCGCCGGCGCCCCGAGCAATGCCCTGGTCATCACGGCCAGCCAGCTCAATATTGGAAACGCGAGCCGCACGTTCACTGTGGCGGATGAACCCGCGCAGGCGATCGAGATGGATGTTCAGGCGGCCCTGGCGGGCACCAACAACCCGACGATCACGAAGGCCGGCGCCGGCACGCTGCGGCTGGCCGGCAGCGCCACGTCTACCCTCGGTACGGGCGGGCTGACGCTCAGCGCCGCCGGGGGCAAGGTCATCCTGGACAATTCGGCGGGCAACGCAGTCGGCTCGGGCGCCGTGAGCATCGCCGCCGGCACCACACTCCAGTACGGCGACTTCAGCAACCAACTGAATGACGCGAGTCCCATTGCCAATAGCGGCACACTCGACCTGAACGGGCGCACCGATACCGCCGGCGCCCTGACGCACAACGCGGGGGCGTCGATCCTTCTGGGCGGCGGCAGCCTCACCGTCTCCTCCGCGGCGACCTTCGCCGGCGCGCTGACCGGTGGCAGCGGGAGTTCCTTCTCGACCGGCACCGGTGCGCTGACCATGAGTGGCGCGGGTAGCATCGCGCTGACCAACGGTGCAGTGACCTGCGGGGCGCTGACGCTCACCGCGGGCAACGCACTGCGCACGGGCGGCGGCAACCTCACGGCCACCACGCTGGCCATGACGGGCGGCACCATCGACACCGGCGTCGGCGCCTTTTACCTCGGCGGCAACGTCACCGGGAACAGCTCGACGAATGTCGCCACGCTGGCGGGAAACTTGGATCTCGGCGCGACCAACCGGACGTTCACCATCGCCGACAACGCCACCGCCAACCCGGACATGGACATTTCCGCGGCGGTGGCCAACGGCACCCTGAGCAAGGCGGGCGTGGGGCAGTTGCGGTTGTCCGGTACGGCGCCGAACACGGCCTCGCTCGCGGTTTCGGCCGGCACGCTCCTGCTCGGCAAGACCGGCGCCAACGCCGTCGGGAATGCCGGGCTGGCCGTCAGCGGCAGCGGCACGGCCACCTGGGAAGCTGCCGACCAGATCGACGATGCCGCGCTGGTCACGCTCAGCGGCGGCAGCCTCAACTTGCAGACCTTCAACGACACCATCGACACGTACCGCATGTCCGGCGCCCACACGCTCGCGGGCACGGGCACGCTGACGGCGGGCACCCTGGAAACCACGACGGCCACCGCGCAGGCCGGCACCAACCTCACGCTCGGCCTCACGGGCGGCTATGCCGCCGCGCACGGCGCCGGTACGGCGGCCTGGAACGCACCGGTGGCGCTCAGCGGCGGCGCGGGCCACGCCTTCACCGCGGCCGCCGGCGGCATCAGCCAGTTCAGCGGGATCATCAGCGGTGTGGGTGATTCGCTCGTGGTCAACGGGGACGGCGCGATCGATCTGCGCGCCAACAACACCTACAGCGGCGGCACGATCGTTTCCGCGGGCACGCTGCTGGTCAACAACAGCGCCGCGTCCGGCTCCGGCACCGGGCCGGGTAATGTCACGGTCAACAGCGGTGGGACCCTCGGCGGCTACGGGAAGGTCTCCGGTCAGGTCACCGGCGCCGGCACGATCGTTCCAGGCAACAGCGCGGGCATCCTCACGATCGGTTCCCTCGACGCATCCGGCGGGATGGACTTCAGCTTCGAGCTGGGCGGCCAGAGTTTGCCCACGTGGGGCAACCCCGCCAGCCCGGGCAATGACGTGCTGTACATTCAGAACGGTGGCTTGGGCACGCTGACCAGCAACACCACGATCAACGTCAACTTCACCGGCACCGATGAACGTATCGGGCAGAAGTTCTATGGCGGCTTCTTCACCACCAGCGACCACCAGGCGAGTCTGGCCGGGGTGACGTTCAACTTCAGTGGGTTGCCGCTGGGCCTGGGCGTGAGGGTCTCCACCCGGGCCGTGACCGGCGCCAATTTCGCCACCGGAACGGTCAACGGCTATGTGACCAGCTTCGCGCTCTACCTGACCGGTGAGATCACCAAGACCGTCTATGTGAGCGAGAGCCAGTTCGATACGGCCTATGCCACCTACACCTCCGGTTACGGTGGCCAGACCGGGACCGCCCAGAACCCGTTTGGATCGATCTCCGCGGCGTACCACTTCCTGTACAACGAACCCGGTAATCACCAGATTCTCCTCGTCGCGAACGGCGATGGCGTGTTCAGAGGCCCCGAGCTCGGCCAGAACGAATTTTCCAATGGCGATGGTTACCTGCGGTTGGTCAGCGGCAACCAGTTCCCGAATACGAGTCCGCTGTGGACCGCCGTGACGCTGAAGCCGGCCCCCGGTTACGAGGGCGCCGTGACGCTGAGCATGAAGAGTCTCCCGGAAGCAGATCTTACCCCTTCGGAAGGCACGCATAACGTCTATCCGGCAGCCTACGAGAAAGATACGGTCAATCCCTCTGGAGACAACCTGAGCAATCGCGGCCAGGCGATCCGCGGCCTGTGGAATCCCGGCGCCGCCATGTCCATGCCCGGCATCATCGTCGAAGGGCTCACGATCAGACTTGGCGGCGGCCATGTGCTCATCGGAGGCAGTGCCGACAGCAACCCGCAGAACTACTTCTTCAACCAGTGCGAGCTGTATCTGGAGAATGACGTGACCGACAACAATGGGGGCAGCATGGGCGACCCGTGGGGCAAGCCGGCGCTATTCGTGTCGCACATGACGCAGGCCAAGCTGGATCTCTGCTCGATCGACTTCAACGACTCGACCATCTACCTCAAACCGAACGACGGTAGTCCCTGGAGTGGAAATTTCTGGGCAGGATCGGGCTGGGGGGGTGGGCCTGGGATTTGGTATAAGTTCCCCAACGACTTTATCGACGGCAACCACAGCAGCTTTTTCAAATACTGGGATGGCGGGCAATACGTGGAGTGGACGGAACTGAGCGGCCCGGGTTGTGGGATCTGGCAGAGCGGTCGCAACGGCGGCGCCAACCAGCTCGCGGTGTACGAGAATGGCTCCGGTGCGAACAACACATTCCTGGTGAATTTCAACGACCCGCCCCCGCCGACCGGATTTATGCTGATCGTGCGGTAGCGGCGACGGGCCGGCGGGCAGGGGCTGGTGTCAGGTCGCTGGTGGCTCCGACCGGAACTCATGCCAGGCCTGGGTCAGTGCTGCAACCAGATTGCGTGCGCGGTTGAATCCTCGTGCTTCAATCAACCGTGCGGCCTCACAGGCGGCCGCCAGGTCGGAGGCGCATGCGGCCTCAACCAACTGACGAAGGTCGGCTGCATCCTGTGGGCGGGTCCGGTCGTCGCGCGACAGAGCCTTGAGTGCGATGAGATGGTGTACGCGCGCGACGGGGACGCAGAGTTCCGGAAACACTCGCAGGACCTCGGCCTCCGCGCAGACCTCAGCTTCGATCCCCGATGAGGCGAACAGCAGGTCCAACATCAGGCCCTGGGGCTGATCACCAAACGGCACCAGGCGTGCCGTGGCGAGGCGACCGGTTGCCGCCTGCTCAACCGTGGCAAGCGGGCGAAATCCCGCTGCTTGCAGGCTGTGAACAAGTTTCTCCGCCGCGTGGTCGTCCGCCACAGCTACGGCGAGGTCCAGATCGCGAGTGAAACGTGGCTCCGTACGGACCGAAACGGCCAACCCGCCGACCAGGGCCCAAGGCTGATGTTGCTGACCGAGCAGCACCGAAATCTGTCGCAACAGCAGTTCCAGGCGATTCATGGCGCTTGCTCCCGGGCGCGCACCGGTCCTGACGTGTCGCCCGGGATGGGATCGTCGGCGCGGTGCAGCCAGAGGCTCAGTAACGCATCGATGTCAGTCTCGGATTTAGCTGGATGGCGTCGCCTGATGTTCTCCCGCTTTAACGCGATACCGGCATCGATCAAGATGCCCGTGGTAGCGGCGTTATGGCAGTATCTGTCGGAGTCGCCCATAGCTGTCTTTCTTGTAGCACAGATTGCGATGTTGCTCAAGAACGAGCCAGCCAGAACGAGCCAGCCGTTGTTCTGTCGTCGGGGGGCGGCGGCCGACCGGATCCCCGCGGAACTCGGGTGAGCGCAGGCGGCGCTTCTGCCGGCGAAGCTGCTGTGCGGCCGCAAGCGCCTCCATCCGCCGCCACTCGGCATGCGTTTCGGGGTGGAATCTTGATCCTGAAAAAGCAGTTGAACCACGAATGAACACGAATACACACGAATGGAGAAGTGCCGGCGGAATTAGCCGCGGCATCGGTTCGGATTGCGCACCGTCAATCAGGAGCGACGCTTCGATGAAAAGGAGGTCGTCGTTCACGCCGTGCCGGCGTGGCAATGGATGCTGCTGGACCGCTTGTAGTTTCGTCCGGCTATAGGGCGCTTCCGGGTTTAGGGGGAATTCTTCATTGAACGGGAAGCGGGTCCATGTCCAGGCCGCCGAAGTGGAAGAGCCGACAAGGCGTGCGACGAGGCGTAGACGACGAAGTGTGCGACGAAGTGTGGGAGCTAGATGTCATCCCTGACCGCCTTTGAGAGTTGTCTGAGCATGGCTGCGATTCGTCTGAGCAGGTCGCGCCCCTCCTCCACGGGGGATGGGTCTGCCGGGCAGGAATCGACGGTGGTCAGATCCACCCGTCCTATCCGTGCCGCACCACACTTCGTCGCTGTCTTCGTCCCACGCTTAGTCGTCTACGCGTCGTCGCAAGGCTTCGTCAAGACTACTCTAGTCTTGACGTGCGACGAATGGTGCCGGAGTCAGGACTCGGCTCGACCGGCGGCAGGCAGGGGGAAATGCCTGACGTTGCCGGTTACGAGCGGAACAGTCATGATGGCGAATGGGCGACCGTCCTTGGTCACCACCACTTCACCTTCCCGATCAAGCAGCGCGCGCAACTCGCGGGGACGTTTCAGGTCGCGTACCGCACCATTCTCGATCCATTCACAGACCATAATCTCAAGGGCTTGCGGGAGTTGGCTGGTGATCACCCCGAAGTGAAGACGCGTGTGCTGCTGAGTCTGGTGTCCCGGGATTGCGGACACCGGACGGGACACATCGGACGACGACTACGGCGACGACTACGGAATACGATTAGTTCCTACCGTCATAGGCATGTGCACGGTAGGATAATCTGGAACTCAGCAAGGAAATCAGGAACGGAGATGCGCATCCCCTTCCTGATTTCCTGAGTTCCAGATTTGATCCTGATTCTTGGGTGCAGCCCCAAGCCGCAGCTTGACCGATTGCGAATTGCATGTATTATGCAATCGATGATTACCGAAATCCAGCGCCAACTGCAGTTGCCACAGGAGGGTGAGGAAACGTTTTTCCTATGGGGGCCCCGGCAATCCGGGAAGAGCACCCTGCTGAAGGCGCGATACCCAGACGCCAAATGGGTGGAGTTGCTGAAGGCGGAAGAATACCGCCGCTACGCGACGAATCCGGAGCTCATGCGGCAGGAGCTGGAGTCCGACGGCCGTCGGTTTGTGGTGATCGACGAGATCCAGAAAGTGCCGGCCCTGCTGGATGAGGTGCACTGGTTGCACGAGAATCGCGGCATCCACTTTGCGCTCTGTGGCTCGAGTGCCCGCAAATTGAAGCGCGGGCATGGGAACCTGTTGGGTGGCCGAGCCGTGCGGTTTGAGCTATTCGGCTTCTGCGCGCGGGAACTGGGGGCGGACTTCAATCTCGACCGGATGCTCAATCATGGAACCTTGCCCAGAATCTACCTATCCAAGACGCCGGCGCGTCTGCTCGACGCGTACGTCTCGCAGTACCTGAAAGAAGAAGTGATGGCCGAAGGCCTGGTCCGAAATCTGCCGCCATTCTCCAATTTTCTGCAGGCCGCGGCGCTGACGGATACCGCGCAGGTGAATTTCACCAATGTGGCGCGGGAGCTGGGGATTTCGCGCGAAACCGTGCGCGGGTACTTCGAGATTCTGGTCGATACGCTGATTGCCAAGATGTTGCCGGCTTTTCGCAAGCGCCCGAAGCGCCGGGTGAGTCTCGCCGACAAGTTCTACTTCCTGGACGTGGGGGTGGTCAATTTTCTCGCCCGACGGGGGCCCGTGCAGCCGGGCTCGGAACTCTACGGCAAGGCGTTCGAAAACTGGGTCTTCCACGAGCTGAACTGCTATAACGCCTATCGTGGCGTCATGGCGGACTTTGCGTTCTGGCAACTCAGCAGCGGGACCGAAGTCGACTTCATCGTCAACGATATGGAATGCGCGATTGAGGTGAAGTCGTCGCGACAGATCACTGACCATCATCTCAAGGGCTTGCGGGAGTTGGCCGTTGACCACCCCGAAGTGAAGAAGCGTGTGCTGCTGAGTCTGGAGTCCAGGGATCGACGGACACCGGACGGCATCGACATTCTCGGCGTTCCAGGTTTCCTGCAGGCCCTCTGGGATGGCCGGCTGTTCTGAAAGGTGCCGGACGCAACGCGTCCACGTAGAAGCGGCGCCCCCGCCGCTTTCTTTCCCACGCGACGACCAACCCCAGCACCGAGCGGCGCGCTGGTGTCGGGGGGTGATAGATGAGCGAAAAGACGTATCGCCCACCGCGCGGGGGGGGGCGGGGGGGGGGGGGGGAGAAGAAGGAGAAAAGACGGCGGCGGGGGGCGGGGGGGGGGGTGGGGGGGGGGGGGGGGGGGGGGGGCACCAACCCGCTTCTTAAAATACTGCTAAATTCCGCTCAAAATATCTCTTGACTGTTCCGAAAGATACCTTCATACTTATCAGTGCGGGCTGGATAATGTACCGCCAGCGGTGACGCGTGAGGGGTGTGGGGGCACAGGACGTAACGACGTCCCGCAGGAAAATTCCGGGGGGAAACATCATGAGCCGTTCGTGGAGCAAAGCCGGGACGTGGCGCAGTCAGGGAGGGAGTATGATGAACATGTGGAAGTCATATGGACTCAAGTCCGGTCTCGTGCTGACACTGCTGCTCGCAGCGGCGCAACCGGCGTCGGCGCAGTCGACCGTGTACTGGGACGTAAATGGCGCGACGCCCGGGTGCGGGGGCCCCGCCGGGAACTGGAACACCACTGGGGCCGCTAACTGGTCGACGGATCCTCTCGGCGAAGTAGCCACTGCTAACTGGGTATCCGGCAATAACGCCGTCTTCTCGGCCGGAGCCGATGCAGTCGGAGCCGTTGCCTGCACGGTCACTGGCACAATTGATGTCAGGAACATCACCGTAGAAGAAGGCACCGTCACAATTACGACAGGGGCAGGAACGCTGACGGTGAATGCCGCCGGTGGCACGTTTCTGAACAATACGGCAAACACGCTGACCTTCACTGAGCCGCCGGTCATTCCGAACGGCGTGACGCTCGTCGTCGATGGCAGCGGAAACACCACCATCAGCGCGGCGATTCCGGCCAACTCGGGTCTTCTGACCAAGAACGGCGCGGGCACCCTTACCCTGACTGTTGCCGCTGCTAATACCGGGCTTACCACAGTAAATGCCGGCGAACTCCGTTGCGGTGTCGCCAGCGGGCTGCCCAACGGCAACCTGACGATCAACAGCCCCGGCACGGTCAACATGCAGACTTTCAGCGACACGGTCGGCACTGTTACGATCAGCAAGGGCGGCACCATCACGGGAACCACCGGTGTTCTGACCACCGGCGCGAGCGGATTGGTGGCCAATGACGGCGGCACGATCAACGGGTTCACCACGGGCGCCCTGGCCCTCGGCGGCAACCTGACCTACAACGATTCCGCGGTGAGCACCACGCTCAGCATCAACCGGCTGTACATGGGCGGGGCGCGCACGTTCACCATTGCCCGCGGCGACGACGCGAGCGGGGTTGATCTCGATATTGCCAGCTACCTCGGGAACTCCGCGCCGGCCGCGCACCATCTCACCAAGGCCGGAACAGGCGTGTTGCAGCTCAGCGGCACCGTTGCGAACTCCAACCGCAGCACAGGCACGACTCCGATCAGCGATGGGACGCTGCTGCTGAACAAGACGGCTTCCGTGGACGCCATCGGCGGCACGGGCCTGATCACTATCGGCGACGGCACAGGCGCGGCCGGATCGGCCATTATGCGGCACACCACCGCTAGCTCCATTAACCAGATCGTCAATAATGCCGTGACCATCAACGGCGACGGACTGTGGGATCTGAACGGTAAGACCGAAACCACCACGGGGGCCTTGATTGTCAACAGCGGCGGCCAGATCACGATTGGCGCCGGCAGCCTGACGACCGCTGCGGCGACGGTCAGCGGCAGCGGATCCGTTTCGGCCACCGGCGCGGGCACGTACACAAGCACGGCAGGGATCACGCTTAACGGAGGCAGCATCACCACGGCGGGCGGCAACGTGGGTGGAACCACGCTCGCCAGCACCGGCGGCGGCTCGATCAACGTCGGAGCGGGCACCTACACCATGAACGGGGCCCCGACCTACACCGCTGGCGCGCCGAACAACGCCCTGATTATCACGGCCAACCAGCTCAATATCGGAGCCGTGGGCCGCACGTTCACCGTGGCGAATGAAGCCGCGCAGGCGATCGATATGGATGTGCAGGCGGAACTGGCGGGCACCGGCAACTTGTTGATCACCAAGGCCGGCGCCGGCACGTTGCGGTTGGGTGGCGATGCCGCGTCAACGCTGGGAACTGGTGGACTGACGCTGGGCGCGAGCACGGGGACGGTCATCCTGAACAACTCAGCCGGCAATGCCGTCGGCTCGGGCACGGTGACCATCGGCGCCAGTTCGACGCTGCAATATGGCAGCTACAACAACCAACTGAACGACGCGAGCACCATCGCCAACAGCGGAACGCTCGACCTGAACGGGCGCACCGATACCGCCGGCGCCCTGACGCACAGTGCGGGCGCGTCGATCCTGCTGGGCGGCGGCAGCCTCACCGTTCCCTCCGCCGCGACGTTCGCCGGTTCCATGACCGGCACCAGCGGGAGTTCCTTCTCGACCGGCGCCGGGGCCCTGACCATGAGCGGCTCGGGCAGCATCGCCCTTACCGGCGGGTCGGTGACTTGTGGCGCGCTGACCTTGGTCAACACCACCACTTTGACCACCGGCGGCGGCAACCTCACCGGCACCACCTTGGCCACGACGGGCGGCAGCCTTAACCTCGGCGCGGGCACTTATAACCTGGGCGGCGCCGTCACCGGCAACAGTTCGGCCACTCTGGCGGCGATCACCGCCGGCAATCTCGATTTGGGTGCGGCCAGCCGGACTTTCACCATTGCCGATAACGCCACCGCGGATCCGGACATGGAGATCACCGCGGCGGTCATCAACGGCACGCTGGCCAAGGCGGGCGCGGGGCAGTTGCGGCTGTCGGGCACGACGGCCAACATGGCGACCATTTCGATCGCAGCCTCGGGCGGCACCCTCTATCTCAACAAGACCGCCGGGGTGGATGCCATCGGCAGCGCGGGGCTGACGATCAGCGGCGGCACAGTCACCCTGCTGGCGAATGACCAGATCAACAACAGCGCGACCGTCGCGCTCAGCGGTGGCGCACTGAACACGGGCGCGGGGCTGACGGACACCATCGGCGCCCTGAGCCTGACGGCCGCTTCTACGCTTTCCGGCAGCGGCACGATCACCGCCGGGACGCTCGGGGCGACCGCGGGCGTGACCCAGACCGGCGGCACCGCCACGCTGGGCCTCAGCGGCGGCTATGCCGGCACGCACGTCACGGGCACCGCGACCTGGAACGCGCCGGTGACGCTCAGCGGCAGCACAAGCCACAACTTCAACCAGGCCTCCGGCGGGACCAGCAGCTTTGTGGGCGCCATCGGCGGGGCGAGCGAGGCGGTGAATATCAACGGCGCGGGCACCGTCACCTTCAGCGCCGCGGCGGGCAGCACCTACGGCGGCGGCACAACCGTCAGCACAGGGACTTTGCTGGTCAACAACACCAGTGGCTCCGGTACGGGGGCAGGCAACGTCACGGTGAACAGCGGCGGAACCCTCGGCGGATACGGCTTCATCTCCGGCCAGGTCGGCGGTGCGGGGACGGTTGCCCCAGGCAACAGCGCCGGCATCCTCACGGTCGGCAGCCTCGACGCTTCGGCCGGTACGGACTTCACTTTTGAACTGAGCGACGCGACCCAGAGCCTGCCCACGTGGTCGAGCGCGTCAGCCCCGGGCAACGATGTGCTCTACGTGCAGAGCGGCGGGCTGGGCACGTTGGCCGCCGCCAACACGATCAACGTGAACTTCACCGGCGCCGCCGCCCAGTTTCCCGGCCAGAAGTTCTATGGCGGCTTCTTCACCAGCAGCGACCACGCGGCGGACCTGGCCGGGGCGACGTTCACCTACACCGGACTAAAGGCCGGCCTGACCGTGAATGTTTCCACGCTGGCCGTCACCGGCGCCAACTTCGCGGACGGCACGGTCAATGGGTATGTCACGTGTTTTGAGCTTGTGAGCGATGGGTCGATCGCCACACCGGTTTATGTGTCGGAGAGTGCGGCGGATGTGACCTACGCCCAACTGGGCGCCGGGTACAACGGTGAGGACGGCTCCCTGGGCAACCCGTTTGGCTCCATTCAGGCGGCGTTGCATTACTTGTGGACGATGACCGGAAACCTCGAGATCAGGCTGATCGGCGACGGGGACGGCGTGTTCCAGGGCTCAGAGATCGGCAAGGATCACACGGACACGTACTCGGGTATCATCAGGATGGTATCGAACAACAAGTTCCCGAATGCTTCTCCGTCGTGGACTTCGGTCACCTTGAAGCCGAACAGCGGTTCGGTCGCGATCAGTGCCGCAACGCCCACCAGCACGGGCACAACGACCTATGAGACCTTCATCACCAGCGGCGGCACCATCTACGGTCTCTTCAATCCAGGATCCACACACGCGCTTGTCGGTGTCATCCTGCAGGACCTGACGGTTACCATTCCGCCCGGCGGAACGCTTATCGGTGCGAATGTTTCCGGCGGTTGCCAGCAGTTCACGTTTGCCAACGTGACCGTCGAATTGCAGTCGGACGGGACGTCCAAGGGCCGGTCCGCGCTCTTCTTGCACCACATGTCCCAGGCCAATCTGAACATCAGTCGGCTCATCTTTGACAATTCGACCATCAACGTTCGACTCGACGGTTTGCTCGCCCCAACTCCCGCCATGCTGGCGGCGGAGTCCTTTAATGGCGCTCTGCACCCGAACAACTTCATTGACGGCCAGAATACGAGCTGGATCTACTACGGGGACGAGGTCAGCGGCTACAACACGCTTGCGACCACCTTGTCCGGGGCTGCCAGCGATATCTGGGCATCCAGCCGAAGTCCAAACACCATCCCCTACAAGGAGAACGGCGATACCGGGAACAACACGTTCCTGGCAAACTTCCTGACCACCCCGCCCCCCGGCGACCCGGAGATCGACATGACGGGTAACGATGGGAGCGTGCCAGGTGATCCCATCGCGGATGGGCAGGCCGCGGAGGGCGCGGATGGCACCGCGTTCGGCGACGTGGGCGGCACGGCGGTGACGCACACGTTCACGGTGTACAACACGGCCGCCAACAGCACGCTGAATCTGAGCAACTGGCAGATCACCGGAAGCGGGTTCGCGTTTGTTGGGACGCCGCCGTCGTCGATACTCGGCGGCAACAGCGCGACGTTCCAGGTACGGTTCACGTCGTCGGGACAGGGACTCGTCAACGGTTCCGTTAGTGTCGACAACAATGACCCGGACGAGAGCACCTACAACTTCGATATCAGCGCGACGGGACTGCCGGCGCCGGCGTTGACGGTCACCACGCCCGCCGTCCAGCCGCTCACCTTTGCGGATCAACTGGTTGGGACGACTTCCGCCTCGCAGACCATCACCGTGCAGAACAACGGGCTGGTCGACGCCACGGTCACGCCGACCAAGAGTGGATCCCATGCCAACGACTTCACCGTCACCGGCGGGCAGAAGACGATCTCCGCGAGCGGCGGCACGGCTTCGTGGACCGTGACGTTCAGCCCTCTGTCGAAAGGCACCCGTCAGGCGTCGATCGATTTCGCGGCGACCGAGGGCGGGACGCCCGCCAGTTGCGCCGTCAGCGGCAACGGCACGGTTCCGACCCCGCCCGCCAACAGTTGGATCTGGGTGGACCCGAATCTGACTTCCGGCGGCTCCGGCACGTATGCCGCTCCCTATTACTCCATCGAACAGGCGTATGCCTCCGTGTGGAACACGGCCGGCGATCACACCATCATGCTCCTGCCGGGCACGTTCGACGGCGCCAACATCGGGGCTGCCAGCATTATTGACTGGTACAGCCTGTCGGCGCCGACCTTCAGCTCGGTCACGCTGACGGCGTACGTGCCGGGCTACACGACGATCGCCTTCGATCCTACCGCTGCGGCGTCGACCTATTACAACGCCAGCAGCGCCCCGATTTACGGGCTCTGGCGGCCGGGCAATTTCAACACCGGCAACCTGATCGTGCAGGACCTGACGATCACGGTGGCCAGCGGCGGTGTGCTCATCGGGAATAACAATCGCACCACGAGCATTGTCCAGTTCGACTTCCAGAATGTGGACGTCTATCTCAACGACGGCGCGAATGGTGTCTCGGCCCTTTTCGCCAGCGATGCGCTCCAGGTGAACTTGGACGCTAGCGCGATCCAGTTCAGCGACTCGGACCTCTATTGGGGAACGACCGAGGTGTTCGTGGGCCGGACGTGGGGTACTGGGGCGACGGGCTTTACATTCCCCGAGGCGTTCGTCGACGGTAACACCTCGAGCCGCGTCTATACGTGGAACGGCAGCGCGTACGTCCAGAAGACGAGTCTGATCGGCGACACCTCCGTCGTCTGGCAGGGCGCCCGAAACATCGGCGGCAGCACCATCCGGCATCGGGAGAATGGCGACACCACCACCACCTTCCTGAAGAACTTCCTGCCGTGCCCGCTGCTGGCGGTGACGGTGCCGGTGGGCAAGTCCATCAACTTTGGCGATCAACCGGTGGGCGTCGAGTCGGGACCGCAAACCATCACCGTGCAGAACAACGGTGACGTCGCGGCCACGGTGACGCCAGTAAAGAGCGGGTTGAATACGGCCGACTTCACCGTCACGGGCGGGCAACAGGTGATCAGCTCGGGTGGCGGCAGCCAATCGTGGACCGTGACCTTCACCCCTGGGGCGCTGGGCGCTTCCAGCGCCTCCATCGATTTTGCCGCGGACGAGGGCGGCACCGGCGACAGTTGCGCCGTCAGTGGCAACGGGGTGACGACCACGAGTTCGACGAGCACGACGACGAGCACGACGACGAGCACGACGACGAGCACGACGACGAGCACGACGACGAG
>CAYOIT010000131.1:0-13303 GCA_964404035.1 uncultured Verrucomicrobiota bacterium
CGCTGAACCACTGGCGTGACAAACTCTACGATATGGGCCTGATCGGCATGTATAGAGAGGGCGAGCTAAAGGGGATCGGATACGGGAACATCAGCCTCCGGACCGTCGGGGGATTCCTTATCACGGCGACAAGGACGGGAGGTGTGCCGAGACTGGGGCGGCAGCACTATACGGAGATCCTTCGTATCGATCTGGATAGTAACTCCGTGGAGTACCGTGCGACGTCACCGGAAGTGACGCCTTCGGCTGAAAGCATGACCCACGGCATGTTCTACCTGGCTGATCCGGAAATACAGGCGGTGATTCATGTTCACCACCTGGAGTTCTGGAAGCGACTGATGCGGGTATTCCCCACCACGGCCCCGGAGGTGGAATATGGCACGCCGGAAATGGGCCGCGAGATTCTCCGTTTGTACCGGGAAAGCGACCTGCCGCGGCACAAAATCGCCGTGATGGGCGGACATGAAGAGGGTATCGTGTCGTTTGGTCGGGACCTGGATGAAGCCGGAACGATCCTGTTGGACGAATATGCACGGTTCGGGTTTGGAGGGTAGACCTCTTCCGCTCACAGTACGGCGGGCACTACGTTGCCCGCCGATTCCGGGCGAGGTACCGCCCGGCCTACTCGGCGTGCGGGATTGCTTTTGAGCATCAGTCGGGTATAGTCGCCGGGATTTTCAGCAGCCCAGAGAGGTGACGCATGAACGATTTTGAGAATCATCTTTTGACGAACCGCAACCGTTTGACGGCCCGTGCGTTTGTGGTCCCGTTTCCGGACGAGATGACGGCGGCCAGTGGATCGCCGTCCCTTTCTCCCTGGTTCCGATTGTTGAATGGGGACTGGAAGTTTCATTATTCGGAGACGCCAGCCGAGGCGCCGGCTGAGTTTTTCAAGGAACACTTTGACGCCACGGAGTGGGGTTCGATCCAGGTGCCTGGAAACTGGCAGATGCAGGGCCACGGACGGCCCCATTACACCAACGTTCAGTTTCCGTTTCCTGTTGATCCCCCCCGGGTCCCCACGGAAAATCCGACCGGTTCCTACCTGCGTGAGTTCCATGTGGATGAGGGTTGGCTGGGGCGTCGTATCCTGTTGCGTTTCGACGGGGTGGATTCGGCCTTCCATGTCTGGGTGAATGGACAGGAGGTCGGTTTCAGCAAGGGCAGTCGGCTTCCTGCCGAATTCGATATCACCGACCTGGTCAAGGCCGGTCAAAACTCCCTGGCGGTTCGGGTTTATCAATGGTCCGATGCCACCTATTGCGAAGACCAGGACATGTGGTGGCTGAGTGGTATTTTTCGCGATGTCAGCCTGATATCGCCCGCGCCGGTTTACGTGTATGACGTGACCGTTCGGACCGAACTGGACGAGAAAGCTGGAGAGGCCCTGTTGGGCCTTCAGGTTCTGTTGCAGAACGGCTCGGACGGGCTCGGCAAGGGGTATCGCGTGGATGCCGTTCTCTGCGATGCCGAGGGGCGGCAGGTCTTCAAAAAGACTCTGGGCAAGGGCCTGGATGTGGCGGCGGGAAAGACCTGTGTCGTCGAGTCCAAGGCCGCGGTCGCGGCTCCGCGCAAGTGGTCTGCGGAAGATCCCTATCTGTACCGTCTTCTCGTCACGCTGAAGGATGCCGCCGGCGAAACGGTCGAGGTTCTCCCGGTCAGGGTCGGATTCCGGAAGGTGGAGATCAAGGGGCGGCTTTTCCTCGTGAACGGGGTCGCCGTGAAACTCAAAGGGGTGAACCGGCATGAGCATCACCCCGACACCGGACGAGCGGTTCCCGTCGAAACCATGGTGAAGGATATTGTGCTTATGAAGCAGCACAATATCAATGCCGTGCGAACCTCGCATTACCCCGACGATCCGCGTTGGTACGACCTGTGCGACGAGTATGGACTCTACCTGATTGATGAGTGCGATCTGGAAACCCATGGGTTTGAGCGACTGCCCGACTGGAAGGGCAACCCGACCGAGGACCCCGCCTGGCGTGACGCCTGCGTGGACCGCATGGTGCGCATGGTCAAGCGCGACAAGAACCATCCCTCCGTGGTGATGTGGTCACTGGGCAACGAGGCCCACTTCGGCGTCAACCATCTCGCCATGGCCGAGTGCGCACGGGAACTCGATCCCACGCGTCCCATCCATTACGAGGGCGACTACCAGCTGAAGACGGCGGACGTTTACAGCCGGATGTATGCGCCGGTCGACCAGGTGGCGCTGATCGGTCAGGGCTCTGAGGAGGAACTGCAGAAGGTTCTGTGGCCCAAACCGGAGCCGGGGGTGTGCTATACGGCGAAACCGTTCGTCCTGTGCGAATATGCCCATGCCATGGGCAACGGACCTGGCGGCCTGAAGGAATACTGGGAGACCATCTACCAGCATGACAGCCTGATGGGAGGTTTTGTCTGGGAGTGGGTGGATCATGGGATCCGGAGACAGACTGCGGACGGCCAGGAGTACTTTGCCTACGGCGGCGATTTTGGCGATGAACCCAACGACGGAAATTTCGTTTGCGACGGGCTTGTCTTCCCTGATCGCCGGCCTTCGCCCGGACTGATCGAATACAAGAAGATCATCGAGCCGATCAAAGTCGAGGCGTCGGATCTGGCAACCGGCAAGTTCATGGTGACGAGCCGGTATGATTTCGTGGGACTCGACCATCTGATCCTGTGCTGGTCCATTACGGCCGACGGCAAACCCGTTCAGAATGGAACGCTGCCTGCGCCCAAAGTCATGGCACGGAAAAGCAAGGTCGTGACCCTTCCCTACGAGTTGCCTGAATCTGCCATGCCGGGAATCGAGTATCACGTGACGCTCTCGTTCCTGCTGGCTCATGACACGGTGTGGGCCATGCGGGGCCATGAGGTCGCCTGGGCTCAGTTCACACTGCCGGTGAAGGCGAAGCCTCCTCGTCACCTCCACACCACGTCTTCCAAACGGCCGGTGAACCTGGTGGAGGATGGCCACGCGTTTGTCGTCAGCGGCAGCGATTTCGAATTGCGGTTCGAACGCATTCATGCCGTGATCGAGTCCTGGCAATCCAACGGCCTCAGTCTGCTCAAGACCGGGCCTCGCTTGAACTTCTGGAGAGCGACAACGGATAATGACCGTTCCTGGGATAACGCCAAGCCTTGGCGTGAGGCCGGTTTGTTCCGTCTTGAGCATCGCACGGACTCCACGGAAGCCGTTGTCATGGAGAATGGCGATGTGCGCATCACCGCCAGGACCCGCATCGCGCCGCCCGTGCTGGATAAGGCGTTTCTCTGCGACTACACCTACACCATCACGGGGAAAGGTGAGGTTCATCTCGAGGTGCATGGCCTTCCGCAGGGCGCCTGGCCCGAGAGCCTGCCGAAGATCGGCCTGCAGATGACCGTACCTTTGAATCTGGATCAGGTCTCGTGGTTTGGACGCGGGCCCGGGGAGTCGTATCCCGATACCAAGGAGGCCAATCGAGTGGGGCTGTGGCGGGCCTCACTGGAAGAGCTTTACACCCCCTATGTCTTCCCTCAGGAGAACGGCAATCGTTCGGAGGTGCGGTGGGTGGTGTTGTCGGATGTACGGGGTATGGGCTTGAGGGCGACAGGGCTGCCGGTGCTCAACTTCAGCGCCCATCGGTTTGCCACGATGGATTTTGAAGCCGCTCGTCACACCTACGACCTGAAACCGCGGCCTGAGATCACGCTCAACCTGGACTACCGCCAGAATGGCATTGGCTCCGCCAGTTGCGGGCCGAAGCCGTGGCCGCAGTACATCCTGAAACCGGACGAGTTCCGGTTTGCGGTGGGGCTATCTCCCTTTTCGGCAAGATAGGCATCATGACACAAGAACCACACCAGACGGACAACACTTACCGCAAGGATATGGGGACCTACCGGCGTTTGCTGCGGTTCGCGCGTCCCTATTACAGACGGTTGCTGATCGGAATCTTCTTTGGGGCGATCTATGCGGGGGCCAACGGAGGTATCCTGGCGTTTCTGCAGAAAGGGTTGCCCAAGTTTTACGATCCCAACGTGTCCTTGCGCATTGTGGTATTGACGGCTCTGGCCCTGCCGCTGGTGGGTCTCATTCGCGGCATCTCGGATTTCATCAGCCGCTACCAGATCAGGTGGGTCGGCGCCCGGGTGGTCATGGATTTGCGCAATGCGGTCTTTGTCCACTTGAACCGACTATCCCTCTCGTATTTCGTGAGCAGCCGGGCCGGCGAGCTGATCTCCCGGACGACCAATGATACGACTGCCGCTGAAAGCGCGGTGTCCATGGTGGTCGAGGATCTCGCCAAACAACCGTTGACGTTGATCGTGGCGGTGGGGGCGCTGCTCTGGTTGGATCCCTGGTTGGCCGTGATCAGCTTTGTGCTTTTCCCCATCTGTATCGTCCCGGTTGCCTTGTTTGGACGACGCGTCCGCCGATTCACACGGGAGGCCCAGCAGCGCGTGGCGGATCTGGTTTCCATCCTGCAGGAAATGATCACGGGTGTGCGCGTGGTCAAGGCGTTCGGGATGGAGGACTATGAGACCGGGCGTTTTGCGAAACAGAATGAGGCTTTTTTCGGCCGTGTCATGCGGGTGGCGCGGGCGAATGCGGCCGTGGAGCCTCTGATTGTTTTCATCTCGACAGTAGGGGTCAGCCTGGTTCTGATCTATGTTCGGGCACGCCACATGCCCTTCAGTGATTTTCTGACGTATGCCGGTGCGCTGTTCATGATGTATGAGCCGGTCAAGAAACTCAGCCGGGTTCACATGCAGGTGCAACAGGCGGTGTCATCGGCCGACCGGATCTTCGAGGTTCTTGACGCCCCGGTCGATGTCAGGGATCGCGCGAACGCTGTCGAGTTCACGGGGAAGGTGGACTGTGTCCGGTTTGAGAACGTGGTGTTCTCCTACGGGGAGAAGACGATTCTGGACGGGATTACCCTGGAGGCGAAAGCCGGGCAACGTATCGCCATTGTCGGGGGATCCGGCGCCGGCAAGACCACCCTCGTCAGTCTGGTGCCGCGGTTCTACGATGTCACCGGCGGCGCCCTGCGATTGAACGGGTGCGATGTCCGCGATATCACCATGGCCTCGCTCCGCCGTTTGATGGGGATCGTCACGCAGGATACGGTGCTCTTTAACGATACCGTGGCGAACAACATCAGTTATGGTTCCGGCGAGGTTGGGCATGAGGCCGTGATCGCAGCCGCCAAGCGGGCCAACGCCCACGATTTCATCATGGAGTTGCCGAAGCAGTATGAGACCGGCATTGGCGACCAGGGGGTGAGATTATCGGGCGGGCAGAAGCAGAGACTGGCGATTGCGCGGGCCATTCTGAGAAACCCGCCGATCATGATTCTCGATGAGGCCACCAGCGCTTTGGATACAGAGTCCGAGCGTCTCGTCCAGACCGCCCTTCAGGAGCTTATGTCCGGGCGGACCGTGTTTGCCATTGCGCACCGGCTTTCCACAATTGCCAACTGCGATCGCATTATTGTCCTGGATAAGGGACGCATCGCGGAGCAGGGGACGCACGAGGAACTGCTGGCCATGGGTGGCATTTACAGGCGACTGCACGAAATGCAGTTTGCCGACTGATCTTTTTGATTTGCGGTAGGAATAAGTTTTGATACTACACAACACGTTAGTGAGGTGCGCTATCACGCCACCAATACTATCGATTGGAGAAATGAACATGAAATACGGCAGTTTTTTACGATTGGTGATGTGTGCGGGCATGGCGACCGGCTTGCTGGTCAAGGCGGGGGTAGCGCAGGCGGAGGAAACGGGTAGCGAGCATCCCCTTAATATCTCCATCATGGGCGGACGGATCGACATGGAAGGCGATTTCCCCACCAAAGACGGTTTCATGGGTGAGGTTCGACTCGGTTATGACCTCAACAGCTGGTGGAGCCTTGAAGCGGGCTTATTTGTCGCGCCGGTTTTGAAGGCCCAGACGATCCATAGAGATGGCCCGACCCAGCCCTTGGAATCAGATGAGACCACAGCTTACGGTGCGACCCTTGATGGACTCTTTCATTTTACGCCGTGGAAGCGCGTCGACCCCTATTTGACGGTGGGTGCCATGGTGATCCAGTTCACTGACGATTTCAGTGACCGTGACTCCTTCGATCTCGGGCCGCGCATCGGTGCCGGCGTCATTTACAACATCAACGACGAGTGGGGTATCCGGACGGATTTCCGCGGGGCTCTGGCAGGGGTCAATCAGAAGGGAACGGTTAACTCTTCCGTTGAGGTCGGGGTGCGGTATGTATTTGGAGCCCATGTGGCGCCTGGTTATGTGGCGGCCGGCGGGTTAAAGGACAGCGATCTCGACGGCTTGACCGATGAAGAGGAAATGCAACTCGGGACCGACCCGCATCATGCGGACACCGACAAGGATGGCCTGAGCGACTATGACGAAGTCAGGGTCTACCACACCAATCCGCTGAATCCTGACACCGACTTTGATGCGCTGAAGGACGGCCCGGAAGTATTCAACTACCTGACCGATCCCAACGTGAGGGATACGGATAAGGGCGGGGTTGCGGATGGACATGAGGTGATTGAAGATGGAACCAATCCCAAGGACGGTACGGATGATCTCCAACTCTTTGAGTTGAATATCCAGTTCGACTACAACGAGTCGATCATCAAGCCGCAGTACTTCAAGGATCTGGATATCATCGGCAAGGTGCTGCAACGTGATTCCGGGGCGACCGCCCGAATCGAAGGGCATGCGGACCAGTTGAAGAAATCGAACAAGGTCTACAATGACCAACTGTCCGAGCGTCGCGCCAGCGCTTGTGTGGATTATCTAGTCCAGAAGGCTGGTATCGAACGAGCCCGTCTGACGGCCGTTGGGTATGGATTCAGCCGCCCGAAAGTGGCCGCCGATCTGATCAATGGTACCCCGGCTAATCGCCGTGTCGAAGTCTACATCCGCAAGGGCGGTATGCCGGCGGCTCCCGTATCGCCCGTCAAGGCGATTGAGCTTCCTCCCGCGACCGGTCCGGCGAAGAAATAATGGCCACATGAATGGCAAGGGCCCGGAACAGCGATGTTTCGGGCCTTTTTTGCTTTAGTGAAGCGAGGTTTGGGTAAACATGGAGCGTGAAGGGAACAAGCCGCCTCGTCGCGGGCAACAGGTGAGATTCAGGATTGAGGCGCGGCTTGTCGAATGGGCCTGGCGTCTGATTCCGTTCTTTCCCAGGCGCATGGTGGTGGCTTTGGCCAATGGGCTGGGGTGGCTGGCCTCGTGCCTGGATCGGCGTGACCGGAAGATTGCGCTGGCCAATCTCGACCTTGCGTTTGGCCCGACGCTTTCCAGAAAGAAGAAAGCTGAGATTGTCAGACAGGTCTTTCAGACATTCACTCTGACCTTGTTTGACTATTTCTGGTTCTCCCGGGATACGAAGGCTCGGATCGACCGGTATCTGACGATCGATGAGTCCGCCGCGCCGTGGATAGGAAAGGGTCAGAAAGTGGCCGTCACGGCGCATTTCGGGAACTGGGAGATTTTTGGGCATGCCGCCGTCTTACGTGGTGCCACGCTCTCCAGTGTGGCCAAGCCGATCAAGAACCCTCTGGTCGATAACATTATCAACCGCATCCGCGAGAATTCAGGGCAACATATCATCCCGAGGGCGGGCGCACTGAAAGGCATGATGCGGATCCTGCGCGACGAAGGCACAGTGGCTTTGCTGCTGGATCAGGATACGCGTGTGTCCGAGGGGGGCGTGTTTGTGGATTTCTTTGGCGTCCCGGTGCCCATCGCGGGAGCGGTCGCGGGACTGGCCCAGAAACTCGGCGTTCCCATCGTCATGGCCTATTGCCGCAATGAACGGAATGGCACCTATCGGTGCTACGCACGCGAGGTTCTGACGCCTGCGGAGATGGAGGGACTCTCTCCGACCGAGATTACCGCCAAAATAACCGGGTTTCTTGAAGCTGAAATCAGGCGCGATCCGTCCCAGTGGCTGTGGACCTACAAACGTTGGAAGCGACGCATGCCGGGGGTGGATGCCTCGAGGTATCCGTTCTATGCAGACTGCTGAGCAGGAGGCGCTTCCTGCGCTGCCGGAACCGTCCGCCATCTCCGATGAATCCAGATCCATTGATCGGGGTGCTGGCGAATCATGTCCTCGATGATCTTCGTGTAACGCTCGGTGTAGGCGAGGATGGTCTCCGGTTTGCGGTCGGGTGGAGGCGGAATGGCGGGGAGAGCCTTGACCAGATGGCGTCCATCGGGTTGGCGCAGCATGAAGGCGGGGACGACGGCGGCCCCCGATTGGGCCGCCATGTAGGCCAAACCGGGTGTGGTGCAGGCAGGCTTGCCGAAGAACTCCACAAAGACACCTTCCGTTCGGATCATATTCTGATCGAGAACGAACCCCACAATCTCATTCTTACGCAATGCGGCCAGACATTGCCGGTATGAATTGTGGGCGGGAACGAACTTCAGCCCGAACTGCTTGCGTGCGTCCATCCAGAACTGGTTGACGCTGCTGTTCTTGATGTTTTTCGTGATGATCGTGGTGGGGTAGTTGAAACGGGGAGCGATGCTGCAGAGGAGATCCCAGTTTCCCATGTGGGCTGAGAGGACGAGCAGGCCCTTGCCCTTGGTCAGGCTTTCGCGCACGTGAGACTCTCCCTCCCAGGACACGTGGTCGTGAAGATACCGGTCGGTCACGTGTCCCATCCGCAACTCCTCGACCACATTCATGCCGAGGTTCAGGTACATCCGTTTCAGGATGGAACGGAGTTCAGGTTCCGTCTTTTCAGGAAAGCTGCGCCGCAGCGCTTCCATCGCGTCCGGGTGATGGTAACGAATGACATAGCCGTAGACCCAGCCCAGCCTGCGCCCCGTTGCCAGGGCCAGGTTCAATGGCAAGGCACTGAACAGACGGGCTATTCCCTTAAGTACAAAAAGCAGCATATTTCGCTCCAAAAACGGGTCACAAAGTATTCGGTATGGTGACTTCGGTCAAGTCTGGGGACCGATCGCGAGGCAAGTGACCGGCGGTTTCAGTGGGAAGGCGTCCATCCGCCCTGACTTAGGCGGGTAACGGTTATCGGACCCGACGAGAAGACGGTCTCTTCATTGGACCCCGGGCGAAGGGGGAGTACGGAGGAATAGACCAGCAGCGATCCGGCTGGCAGGCTGGCTCGCCCTGAGATCCGGTCTGAAGGTGCCGGTTTGGGCCAACGCCCGGTTTTGAGAAAGAAATAGCCTTCATCGTTGGTTTGAAGCGCGGCTGAATAGACCGGGTTGGCGCCGGTCTGCTCAATCCACTTTACCCATGCCGCCAAATGCGGGTCCGGCGGCGCTTGTACGCGCAGAGGAAGGCAGGCGGCGAGGGCTCCCATGCCGGCGATCACGGCAGTCATGATCCAGGGTATTTTATGGCGGTGCCAGAGTCGCAAGGACTTCCACGGCAGCCGGACTATCGCGCTGCCGCAGAAGATCGCCAAAGCCGGATAGAGGGGTAACTCGTAGCGGGGGTGTTTGTCAGGAAAGAGGGTCAACGCCACGAACCACAGCGTGAACCAGATGCCGGCGAGTGTCAGCCCGGTCGTCCGGCGTGGTGAGTACTTCCCGCGCAAGAGGAGCCCTGCGCTGAGAACCGCCGGTATCATCCATGGCCAATAGGACCTTCCCATCTCGATGACATAGTACCAGCCGGGCTGCTGGTTCAGGCGTCCCAGCGCGCGGTTCATGACCTCATGGCCGAAGTATCGGGCCGTGAAGGCCGCCCCGTGGAGATGCCACATGGAAAGATGCCAGGGCGCCGCGACCAAGAAGGCGACCAGCAGGAGCCCTGTCAGATGCCGTCGCTGGCCGGTGCCTCTCATGCCTATGATCAGAAAGGGAAGCACCAGCAGTGCCGTCAACGGTTTGCACATCAATGCCAGTCCCAGCGGGATCCCGGCGGACCAGACCACGAGCGGTCGCCGGCGTCGGACCGCCTCCAGAACGCAGAACAAGGTGGCCAGCATGAAAGCAAGCTGCCACATATCCAGTGAAATCTCGCGCGTGCGGCGGACGAACTCGTAAGTGAGGGCCAGTACCGTCCCGGTCGCCACGGCGGCCGTGGACCCCATCAATCGCCTGGTGATGGCGACGGTAAGCAGCACGCACCCCATGGCGGCCAGGATCGTGGGCAGGCGGGCGGCGATCAGGCTGATTCCGAACAGATGGAGAACCAGACCATGGATCCACAAGACGAGAGGAGGTTTGTTGAAATAAGGGACCTCGGGCTGCAGGTGCGGCGTCCAGAAGAGCGAGTGATCCTGCCACGATTGCAGCCCAACGGCGGCATAGCGTGCGGTATCGGTGCGGAAATCACCCTGGTCGAGATGCGGCAGCGTCATGGCAAGCAGGATCACCACCGGCAGGATGTATGCCCAGGTCCTCATAGGGTCGCAAAGGGTATTGCATCCGTTGGTGTCTTGCACTAAGTTTCGTCCCACCTATGCGCGCCGTCTCGATCAGTTCTTTGCGAGGCTATTCCCTTGATCAATGGGCCTTTGGCTCTCTTCTGGCAACCGTCTTTTCCATCACTTTTTCGATCGCGCTTGGGCAGGTGTTTGCCGGGGTTGCCTTTCTGCTGTTCGTGATCGGCTTATGCAAGGGTCGGCTGACTTTCAGGCTCCCTGCGATCGTCTGGTTCGCCGCGGCCTTCGCGGTGGTGGCCGTGGTCACCTCCTGGAGAGGCGGGGGCGCGTCCGGATTGTGGGGCCGTACGGGGAAACTGCTCTGGTTCATGTTGATTCCGGTCACCGCCTCCCTGGCGTGCCGTTCCGACCGGGTTGAAAAAATGATCGGGGCGTTTCTCTGGGGCAGTGTTGTGCTGGCTTTGAAGGACCTGGTGAAGAACCCTCTTCGGGCGTGGAGGAATCCGTCGCCGGACTTTCTCACCTCCCTGATCGACAAAGGGTCCATGACGGATGGGCAGATGCTCATGCTGGGACTTGTGGCCGGCGTGGTGATGGCCATGGCGACCTTGAAGGCCGGACGCCGCCTGCCGGGCCGGGTGTGGGGCATGCTGGCGGTGCAGGGTGCCGGATTGCTGATCGGGTTCAAACGGGGATCCTGGTTCTGTGCGATGCTGTTGGCGGGGCTGGTCCTTCTCACCAATTTCCGGTGGCGTGCCTGGTTACTGCTCGTGTTGGTCACGGCGGCCTTCTTTTCCCTTCCTCCCGTTCAAACCAGGATGGGACAGCTGAAGAGGGAGTTCAACAAAGACGGCGGCGGGCGTTTGACGATGTGGTGCCGGGTGGCCCCTTTTCTGATTCACGAACGCCCGGACGGCGTCGGATACGGTTGCCTGACAAATCGCATGATGCGGTACGCCTACCGGAAGGTGGAAGCGAACCGTAATCACCTGCACGCCAACTGGGCCCAGGTCCTTGTGGAGACAGGCTGGCTGGGACTGGCGGTCTATCTGCTGTGGATGGGCAGGGCGCTGATGGATGGGGTGAACTGGGTGCGCCTGACAAGGGCCGGCCCGCCGGGTGAGTTCACCACGGCTTTGGCCGTGCTGATGATGCTGGCCGGATTGTTGCTGAACGGCCTGGTCGAGTACAACTTCGGCGACACGGAACTGATGTTTATCTATGCCATCACGATGGGGTTGGCCAGTGCAGGGCTGAGCCGTCTTCGGGGAGAGGCGCCTCTTTTCGTTTCGCGGCCGCGCGTCTCTTGACGAAGAATTCCTGCAGCATGGCGCGGCAGGGATGCTCCAGAATGCCTGAGATCACCGTGGGACGGTGATTGAGCTGGGGGTGGTTGAGGATGTTGAAGACCGAGACCGCCCCGCCTCGCAAGAGATCGGTTACGCCGAACACCACCTCCGGAATCCGGCCCAGGATGATGGCTCCCGCACACATTGGGCAGGGCTCTTTGGTGACGTAGAGGGTGGTCTCGGTCAGCCGCCAGTCGCCGATGGCCGAGGCGGCCTGGGTGATGGCGATCATTTCGGCGTGGGCGGTGGGATCCTTGAGCAACTCCGTCTGATTGTGGGCGCGACCGATCACGGTGCCGTGCCGGACAATGATAGCGCCGACGGGGACCTCATCGTTGTCGGCCGACAGGCTCGCCTCGCGCAGCGCAAGCTGCATGTAATACTCGTGGCTGCGGTCCAGTTATTCTTCCTCGCACATATCGTCATAGAACTTGACGATGTCTTCCGCTTTACCGCTTTCCATGAACTTGATCGCATCGCGGGGATGCTGATTGAGAATGCCCGTGATCATGTAGGGAATACTGTAACCCCAGAAGAACTCCTTACGCAGCGGTTCGATATGATCGCGAATGCATTGCAGCACAGGGCGCAGACGATACTTGGGATTGTGCAGGAACCCCAGCAGGAGCTCCATCTGGCAGTTTCCGGCGCCGCGGCCCAGGCCGCCGATGCTGGCATCGAGATAGTTGACGCCGCCGACAATCGCTTCGATGGTATTGGCATAGGCCAGTTGGCAGTTATTGTGGGTATGGATACCCACCTGCTTGCCGGCGGCGGTTGCGACGCGCATGAACTTTTCGGTCAGGGCCCTGACCTCCTCGCCGTACATGGTTCCGAAACTGTCCACAAGGTAGATCACGTCCACGTCTGACTGAACCAGGACCTCCAGGGCGCCATCCAACTCGCTTTCCTGCACCGTCGAGATGGCCATCAGATTGGCCGAGGTTTCATAACCTTTTTCGTGGGCATCCTTGATCATGTCGACCGCCGTCGGAATCTGGTGGATGTAGGTCGCGACGCGGATCATATCCAGCACACTCTTCTCGCGGGGAAGAATATCATTTTGATAGTCGCAACGATCGGCATCCGCCATGGCAGCCAGCTTCACATTGGGATTCTTCTCTCCCACCACATCGCGCAGAACGTCCTCGTCGCAGAATTTCCAGGGGCCGTTGTCGGACGGCGAGAAGATCTTCTTGGAGCTTTTGTAACCAAGTTCCATATAGTCAACGCCGGCTTCGCAGGCCGTGCGGTACACGGCTTTGACAAGATCCGGGCTGAACCGATGGTCGTTCATCAGGCCGCCGTCGCGGATGGTGACATCCATCACTTTGATCTCAGGCCGATAGGAGACCCAGCCTTTTGTTCCGACGCTGCGTTCTTTGTTCGCCATGGTGCCGTCCTCTTTCTTGTTTCCAACAGGCTGACTGCCTTCGAAGTCGTGACATTCACGCGATTTTTGGGTGCTTTGTCAAGCTGAGTTGTTTTCGAAGTCCAAACCTGGGCGCATGTGCGAAGGGGTGCAAGTGAAGGGGCGCAGTACGGCCGGCGCTACGCCGCCGGCCGGGGCGGGCGACGTAGCG
>CAYOIT010000132.1:0-13225 GCA_964404035.1 uncultured Verrucomicrobiota bacterium
GTTGACGGCGGCGATTTGGGCCTCGGACATCGCCTCTGCGGGCACGGCGAGCGTAGCGGTGAGCAACGCGGCGCCAGGCGGTGGGGTGACGGCGCCGCAGACCTTCACGATTTACGGCCCGCCGGTGGTAGTCTGGGTGGACGACAGTTTTACACCGGGCGGTTGCGGCGGCCACACGTGGGGCTACGACGCGTTCACAAACATCCAGGCGGGCGTGGACGCCGTGGCCGCCAGCGGTACGGTCAACGTGGCGGCGGGGACTTACGCCTTGGCAGACGACAGCCCCATCCGCGTCGGCAAGTCCGTCACGCTGGTGGGCGACCCGACGAATCCCGGCAACGTCGTGGTCCGCGCCCCGTCCACTGGCGCGTTCCAGGGTCGCGCTTCCGGCTTCGTGATCCATCACGTGTCGGGCGAGGTTGTCATCCGAGGCTTCACCATTCGGGACGCGCCCATGCTCGGCGGCGACAATCAGAATGCGGGTATCTGGATCGGGCACACCGGCAATGCCCAGTGCTGGCCGGTGGACAACGTGACCATCGAGAACAACACGATCACCAACTGCGCGACCGGCGTTTCGCTGGACGCCAACCACAACGTCACGATCCGCAGCAACACGATCTGCAACGCACAGCGGCCAGCGGGCATGTGGACAGGCACCGGCATCCTCCTCTATAACCGCGGCCAGTGGCGCACGGTGGATAACGTGCTGATCCAGGACAACGTCATTGAGGCCAACGGCCGAGCCGGGATCACCATGGAAAACGCCGATCCTCCCGCCCCTCCCTTTGGACCGGGCGGGACGCTCGACACGACCCAGTGGTACAACATCCATACGACCATTCGCGGCAATACCATCCGCAACAACGGTGGCGACTTCTCGGACGTCGGCTCTGGGGTGCGGATGATCGGCATCCAGGGCTTCTCGAACTTCGAGGGCGTGACGATCGCGGGCAACGAGATCAGCGGCCACGTTTCCGACCCGGCCAAACCGGCGTCAAGCGCCGCGATCATGGCGTGGGCCTGCAAGGATTTCCAGATCGTCTCCAATAACGTGCACGACAACCACTACGGTGTTCGGCTCGACGGAACGGTCCCCGCGGCGGGCGCCACGACCGGACACGTGATCGCGGGCAACTTTCTTGAGAACAACGTTCAGAACTTGCGGGTCTTGGGTGCAGCCGGTCATGCGGCCAACAACCGCTTTGTCCTCTCGACCGCCGTGTTTCCGGGGGTGCCCACGCTGAACGTCGCCAATACGGGCACGAACGCGTTCGACGCCTCCGGCAATTACCTTGGCAGTTCCGATCCCGCCGCCGTGGCGGCGTCCGTTACGCCTGTGCTGGTGGACTACACCCCGTGGTTGGCCAACGGCACGGACACCTCCGCGGATTCCGGGTTCCATGGCGACTTCTCCACGCTGTGGGTGGACGACGACAGCCCGCAGACCGCCTCCAAGGGCCGTATCCAGGAAGGCATTGACCTCGTGTCCGGCAGCACGGTGAACGTGGCGGCGGGGACGTATCGGGAACACCTGACTGTTCGCCGGCCCGGGCTTCGCCTCATTGGGCAGGATAAGAACACAACGATTCTGGACGCTGCTCAAGATCCCTCTTGGAGCGTGGCCAAGGCGGGCATTCTGATTTGCGGCACCGGCAACGGGATTCCCGGCGCGAGCACCGTCACCGTCACCGGGTTCACCATTCAGAACGCCGAGCGCGACACCAATGGGGTGCCGTTTGCCGGGGCGGAATACGGCGTGGGGCCAGGCGGTATGGCCGGTATCCAGATCTATGGCAGCAGCGGGAACACGATCGACGGGAACGTGATTGACCGCTGCGGTTTCCAGATTTGGATCATGGCCGAGTTGCACGCGGCCGGCTATGGGGACTGCAACGGTAACCTGATCACGCGGAACACGATCAGGAACAGCGTGAGACACGGCATCTATCTCTACAGTGACGGCACGGCGTCCATCGCCGATACGTCCATCGGGAGCAACCGCATCGCCGGGGTCGAAGACCCTTATTCCGGCATCCGGTTCCTGGGGGGCGAAGGCGAGGGCAGCGTGGTCCGCACGCTGGTCGGAAACAATGAGATCACCAACTGTTTCTACGGCATCCGGCTCGCCTTGTTGAGCGATATCGGCGGGACCGTCATTGGCTTGAACAGCATTGCCCGCAATCCCCGCTACGGGATCAGGAACGAGACGGGCTTGGGGCTCAATGCCGAGCGCAACTGGTGGGGCAGCCCGACGGGGCCGGCCACCGTGGCAAATCCGGGGGGCACCGGCGACGCCGTGAGCGCCAGCGTGGACTTCAGCCCGTGGCTGGGCGACGGGACGGACACCAGTGCGGACATCGGATTCCAGCCGAAGCTGACGCCGCTGTACTACACGCCGACGGCCCTGGCGTACACGACCCAGCCGGGCGGCGCGCTGGCCGGAGCGCTGCTCGCACCGCAGCCGGTGGTGGAAGTGCGCAACGAGGTCGGCGGAGTGGCCAGTCAGTTCGTCGGGCAGGTGGTGCTGGCGATCGGGGCCGACCCGAGCGGCGGGACGCTTAGCGGCACGACGAATATGGCGGCGATCACGGGCGTGGCGGCATTCAGCGGGCTTTCGATTGACAAGGGCGGGGCCGGCTACACGCTGATTGCCTCGGCTGCGGGTCTGCCCTCGGCCACGAGCGCGGGATTCGACATCATCGAGCGGCGGACGCTGACGGTGAGTTCGACGTATGGCGGGGCCACCCCGGGCACGGTGACGGTGGACTACGGGAGCCTGGTGACGCAGTGGGTGACCAACTCGCCGGTGGTGAACGATGCGACGCAGTACGTCTGCGCGGGAGCGGCGGTGGTAGGCAATGCCTTCACGCAGGGGAGTCCGACGAACGTGACGTTGACGCTGACGAACGACGCGACGCTCGCGTGGCAGTGGACGACGCAGTACTGGTTCTCGGCCAGCGCGGGGTTGGGGGGCCGCGTGACAAGTTCGAGCAACGGCTGGTATGACCTGGGTGAACTCGTGACCATAACGGCCTTGGCCTCCAACGGCTATGCGTTTGCGGGGTGGAGCGGCGACGTACCTTCGTCTCTGACGAACGTGGATTCGGTTGCGCTTAGCATGGGTCAAGCCCGCCGCGTGATGGCGAACTTCAGAAGTGCCCAGCGATTGGCCGTGAGTCTCACGAATTTCACCCAGATCTGCACGCAAGGACAGCAGGCGGGTTCCCAGCGATTTGAGGTCTGGAACCTCGGTGTCGGATCGTTGAGCTACAGGATCAGCGACAATGTGGCATGGCTCTCGTGCAGTCCGACGAACGGGATAAGCACCGGTGAACGTGACGCGATCACGGTGAGTTACAGCAGTTCCAACCTGCCCGCAGGGGTGTATCTGGCGACAATCACGGTCACCGGTGCACCGCCCGCGACTCATTCGCCGCAAACCATCACGGTGGAGCTCATGGTGAATCCGGCATCCGTCCCGGATGTCATCGTAGACAACGCCGATGGCGCGCCGGCTGTGGCGATCGCGGGCGCGTGGACGACAAGTACGTGGGCACCGGGGTACTGGAAGGACAACTACCTGCACGATGGCAACACGGGTAAGGGGGCGAAGAGCGTGACGTTTCGTCCGAACCTGCCGTCGAACGGGTTGTACGCCGTGTATCTGTGGTGGCCGGCGCAGCAGCCCTCATACGCGTGGGCGAGCAATACACCGGTGGACATCGTGTCCAGCGGCGGCACGAACACGCTGAGGGTCAACCAGAAGGCGACTGGCAATACGTGGTTCGTACTGGGCACCAACGCGTTTGCCGCGGGAACCGGCGGGTATGTGCGGGTTCGCACGGGCAACACGACTGGCACCTACGTAATCGCGGACGCAGTGAGGTTCGTGAGGGTGGGTGAGGCACCCCCCGCGCTGGCGGTGGCCCCCCCGTCTTTGACGAACCGGTGTCTCGAGGGAACGGACGCATCGAGCCAGTCGTTGGAGGTGTGGAACGAGGGCGGAGGAGCGCTGGACTATGTGGTGACGGTCGACGCGGCGTGGCTGTCGTGCCGTCCGACGAACGGGACGTGCACCGGCGCGCATGAGGCCATTACGGTTAACTTCGGCAGTTCCGGACTCGGGACAGGGACCTACAGCGGGACAATCGTCGTTTCAGGGGCGGGTACCCCGCAGACCGTAGCGGTGACGTTGATGGTCACGAGCGCGCCGCCGGTCGAAGTTATCGTCGACAACACGAATGCCTTGAACGTGTCAGTTGTGGGGGCATGGACGACGAGCACCTGGGCACCCGGTTACTGGAGGGCCAATTACCTGCACGACGGGAACGCGGGAAAGGGAACGAAGAGCGTGACGTTCCGACCGAACTTGCCGACGGATGGGGTGTACGCCGTGTACCTGAGGTGGCCAGCGCAGCAGGCGGCGTATGCGTGGGCGGGAAGTGTGCCAGTGGATGTCGTGGGAGCCGGTGTCAGCAATACGGTCATTGTGAATCAGAAGGTGGATGGGGGTCAGTGGGTACTGATGGGGACGAACGCGTTTGCTGCCGGGACGGGCGCCTGTGTACGGGTGCGCACGACGGGTACGGCTGGCTATGTGATTGCTGATGCGGTGCGGTTCTTGCGGGTGGGAGACTTGCCGCCCCCGGTGCCCGTGTTGGCGGTGGCGCCGGCGGTTCTGGAGGTGAATTGTGTGGTGGGGCAGAATGCGGGGAGCCAGAGCCTTGAGGTGTGGAACGCGGGCTATGGGGTTCTGAACTACGAGGTGACGGGCAATGCGGCGTGGTTCTCGGTGACGCCGACGAGCGGGACGAGCGCCGGGGAGCATGACACGGTGATCGTCAACTACGCGACGGCTGGGCTGGGGACGGGGACGTATAGCGGGGTGATCACCGTAACCGGGGCGGGCGCAACGCAGACGGTGGGGGTGACGTTGGCGGTGATGAGTGAGCCGCCGGTGCCGCCGGTGGAAGTGATTGTGGACAACACGAACACGCCGAATGTGACGGTGGCAGGGGCGTGGACGACGAGCACATGGGCGCCGGGCTACTACCGGGCGAACTACCTGCACGACGGAAACGCGGGCAAGGGGACGAAGAGCGTGACGTTCCGGCCGGTTCTGCCCGTGAGCGGGAGCTATGAGGTGTATCTGTGGTGGCCGACGCAGCAGACGGCCTATGCCTGGGCCAGTAATGTGCCGGTGGACTTCTCGGATGCGAGCGGGACCAACACGGTCTTTGTGAACCAGAAGCTGAGCGGCGGGCAATGGACCCTGGTGGCGGTGAATACGTTTGCGGCCGGCACGAGCGGCTGGGTGCGCGTGCGCACGACCGGAACGGATGGTTACGTGATCGCCGATGCGGTCAGGTTCGTGAAAGCGGCCAGCATGGGATCGGCGTTGGGCCGTGTAGACGAGGCGCAGGGCTACTGGCCTGTGGTCTATACGGGTGACGGGCAGGCCGAAGATGTTGAGGCGCGTGCGCTCGTCGATGGCGACACCAATACGATCTGGACGGGGTCGGGTGAGTCGCCTTGGCAGGTCATGCTGGACCTTGGGTGTGTGACGGAGGTCAGTGATCTGGGCTTGCTGTACGCGGATGAGCTCTGGGTGAACCAAGGCATGGTTGGAGCCGCCGAGTTGGATCATTGGTTCGATCTGGGGGCGGTCACGAACTGGCCGGTGGCGGTGCGCTATATCTATCTGAATCTGTGGGATGACAGCGGTACCAATGTGCCCGCCTTGCGTGAGATCATCTGGCGCGGGAAATGAGCGGCTGAAGGCGTCAGTCAAGATTGCTCTTTTAGGTGCGCTGCTCCGGTGCGCAGGCTGACTTGTGCGCGAATATCGTCATACAGAGGAGGCTCGCCATGAACAGAGACCAGACGAGGTGTAAGGTGGGAGGGGCGATGCAGATTCGGCGGACAATGCTCTGGATCGGATTGCTTGCACCCGTTCTTGCCTTGGCTCAAACGGTACAGATCGCACCTGTGAATCCGGCGTTCTCAAAAAGGCTTCAGGCTGTCCAGGCCGGTTCAACCGGGTGGGGCACGGCCTCTGCAAATGGCCTTGGCTACGCGCCCGGTCCGGTTGATCTATCACACTTGGCGCGGCTAGCCCCCTCTCCCGGCCCCAGGGCGATGGCACTGCCTCCGGCGTATGACCTGAGGACGGTCGGGAACAGACTGACGGCGGTGAAGAACCAGAATCCCTGGGGTACGTGCTGGTCGTTCGCGACATACGGGTCGCTGGAGTCCTGGCTGATGCCGGCGCAGACGAACGATTTTTCGGAGAAGAACCTCGTTAACCTGCACGGGTTCGACTACACGGTCAACCAAGGTGGCAACGCGTTCATGTCCTCCGCTTACCTGACGCGTTGGACCGGGCCGGTGTGGGAGTCTCAGGACCCTTACCCGACCCCGCCGACCTGGACAACGAACAGCCCGAGTCTTGCACCGGCGAGGCATGTGCAGCAAGTTCGGATCGTGGCGGACAGGGACTATGACGGGATCAAACAGGCGGTCACGAACTACGGGGCGGTCTATACCTCCATGTTCTGGGATGATTCGTTCTACACAGGGCCGACGAACTATGCCTACTACTGCCCGAACACGCACGATGGGAACCATGCGGTCGCGATCATAGGGTGGGACGACAATTTCAGCCGGCTACGGTTCCTGACGCCTCCGCCATCGAATGGGGCCTTCATTGTCAGGAATAGCTGGGGACCCGCCTGGGGACAGAGTGGGTACTTCTATTGCTCGTACTACGATAGGCAGATCGGCTGCGAGAATTTCGCGTTCATGAGTGCGGAGACCAACCGGAACTACGAGAGCGTTTATCAATACGATCCGCTGGGCTGGGTCAGCTCGGTCGGGTACAGCAGTTCGACGGCGTGGGGCGCCAACATCTTCATTCCCCCTACCAACGCGCTCCCGCAGACTTGGTCGCTCGACGCGGCAGGCTTCTACGCGGTCTCGGCGAACGCAACCTATGAGTTGTACGTCTACACCGGGTGTTCCTCGAATGCTCCCCGGAGCGGAACCCTCCAGTGTGCTCAAACGGGAACGGTCACGGCCGCCGGGTATTACACGGTTCCGTTGACTACGCCGGTGTCGGTGACAACCACCCAACGGTTCTCCATCGTGGTGAAGTTGACCACGCCAGGGTACAACTACCCCATTGCTTACGAGTATCCGTACCCCGGTTACAGCAGCCAGGCGCGCGCTTCGGCGAACCAGAGTTTCATTAGTTCCGCCGGTTCGTCGTGGATGGACATCACGACCTGGCAGACGAACGCGAACGTCTGTCTCAAAGGGTACGTGCGTTTGCCCCCGCCGGGTGCGGTCGCCGCCAGCGACGGGACGTATACCAACAAGGTGCGCGTGACGTGGGCCGGCGTGACCGGCGCGACGGCGTACGAGGTGTGGAGGGGAACCAACAGCGTGGCGGACCGGGCGGCCTTGCTCGGGTCCAGCGCGGTGACCAACTACGACGACTCCAGCGTCGTTACCAATCGGACCTACTACTACTGGATCAAGGCGGCTGATACCGCATGCGTGAGCCGACTGTCCACCAGCGATACGGGGTACGCGCAACCGGCCCCTCCGGCGCCGGTGCTGGCGGCTTATGTGGCGATGAACGGTGGGAACGCGTTCCCGTACACCAACTGGTCTACGGCGGCTCGGGTGATCCAGGATGCCGTGGACGCCGTGGCGGCGGGCGGCACCGTGTGGGTCAGCAACGGCGTCTATGCCACCGGCGGAGTCACCAACTATCCGGCGGGGTCCCTGCTCACGAATCGCGTGGCGATCTACAAACCGATCACGGTGCAGAGCGTGAATGGCCGTGATGTGACGGTGATCAAGGGGCAGGGACCGCTGGGTGACAGCGCCGTGCGGTGCGTCTACGTGACCAACGGGGCGCTGCTGGCTGGGTTTACGCTTACAAACGGCTGCACCACGGTAATGGGGTTCACGGCGGAGTTTTGTGGAGGTGGCACGTTCTGCGACAGGGGCGGGGTCATCTCGAACTGTTTGATCAGTGGCAATTCGGCCGCCAAATCCGGAGGCGGCAGTTACTTGTATGGCGGCGGACTGCTGAAGGGTTGCACACTGAGCGACAACTCAGCGATCGACTACGACGGTACTGGTTGGGGCGGTGGTGTAGGTTGTACCGGCGGGGGCACGGTTGAGGACTGCCTTATCATCCACAATAGTGCCGGCGCACTTGGGGGCGGCGCGGCTATCTCGGCCGGAGTCCAACCCGGAATTGTCCGCAACTGCCAATTCGTCCGGAATGTGGCGGGCAATGGAGGTGGCGTCTTCGTGCAATACGGTGTGCAGGTGCAAAACTGCACGCTGGCCGGGAATGTGGCCACAAACGCGGGGGGAGGAGTATGGTGTTCAGGGGGAGAGGTCTGGGGCGACGCGCTCTCAAACTGCGTCGTCTACTACAACACAGCGAGTCAGGTGTCCAATAACTCCTACGGTGCCTCGCTTGATCACTGCTGTACCTATCCCATGCCGGGCGGCGGATCAGGCAACATCACGAACGCGCCGGGTCTTGTGAACACCAACGGTTGGTTGAATCTGCGCTTGGGGGGAGGTTCCCCTTGCATCAACGCGGGAACGAATCAGGCGTGGATGGCCGGTGCCAGGGACCTGGACGGCAACCCGCGGGTTGTGGGCGGGGTGGTGGACATGGGGGCGTACGAGTATACAGGCACAGTGCAGACCGCGGTGGCGGTGACGGGCGTAACTGTGACAGTCCCCGCCGTGACCGCAACAGGGGTGGTCTATACCGTCGTCGGCACCTACCAGCCGACGAACGCCACGTTGCCCGTGACGCTGGTGTGGTCCCCCTCGCCGCTGTCCGGCCAGGGCACGACCCAGGCCCTCTATCGGTTCGATGCCTACGGCAGTTACAGCATTGTGTTCCGTGCCAGCAACGCCTGGGGCAGCGCGGCAGCTACGCAGACCGTGGTGCTCGTCGCGCCCGTGTTGGCGGTGACCCCGGGCAGTCTGGACTACGGGACGATCGCGATGGGGACGAGCAGGGACCTGGTGTTCCAGGTGCAGAACACGGGTGGCGGTACGCTGAGCGGTTCCGCGAGCGTGGGCGGGGTTCCGTTCGCGATTATGTCGGGCAGCCCGTACAGCCTGGGCGCCGGGCAGAGCACGGGCGTGGTGGTGCGGTACAGTCCGGTGGCGTCGGGCACGAACACGGACACGGTAACCTTCGCGGGCGGGGGCGGGGCGATGCGGTCGGTCATTGGACGGGCGACGAATGCGTCGCCGGTGGAAGTGATCGTGGACAACGGGGATGGGGCGGCGAAGGTGACGATGGTGGGGGCGTGGACGGCGAGCACGTGGGCGCCTGGGTTCTGGAAGACCAACTACCTGCACGACGGGAACGCGGGCAAAGGAACGAAGAGCGTGACGTTCCGGCCGAATCTGCCGACGAACGGCAGTTATGAGGTATCGATGTGGTGGCCGACGCAGCAGACAACGTATGCGTGGGCGAGTAATGCGCCGGTGGATATCGTGGGATCCGGTGGCAGCAACACGGTCCTGGTGAACCAGAGGGTGAACGGGAACCGGTGGTTCGTTCTTGGCACGAACACGTTTGCGGCGGGGACGGGCGGTTGGGTGCGAGTGCGTACGCACAACACGACCGGAACGTATGTGATCGCGGACGCGGTGCGGTGGGTGAAGGTTGACGCTGTGGTGCCGCCGCCGGAATATGACTTTGGGGACGCGCCGGCGCCGTATCCGACGCTACTGGCGGCGAATGGGCCGCGGCATGCACGGTCGGGGCTGTGCCTGGGAGCGGGCATTGACGCGGAACCGGATGGCCAACCGAACGTGGGCGCGACGGGTGACGATCAGAATCTGCTGTATGCGGGCGTGCCGTTCCCGCCGGGCGACGAGGACGGGGTGGTGTTCCTGACGCCGTTGGTGCCGGGCCAGAATGCGCAGATCCAGGTGACGGCGTCGGTGGGCGGAGGGATTCTCTCGGCGTGGGTGGACTTTAACGCGGACGGCAGTTGGGCGACGGCAGGGGACCAGATCTTTGTGGCGCAGCCGCTGGCGGCCGGGCCGAACGTGTTGAACTTCCCGGTGCCGGCGGGTGCGACGCCTGGGGCGACATACGCGCGGTTCCGGCTGCACACGAACCCGGCGGGCATCCCGTTCTTCGGGACGCCGCTGCCGTACGGCGAGGTGGAGGATTATCGGGTGACGATCCAGCAAGGGGTGCCGCCCGTGGTGGGCAAGTGGGTACAGCCGCCGGATCTGAGCACGAACGGAATGGACGTGAATGCGACGTTCCGTAGCCGTCCGTACCTACTGGCGGACGACTTCCTGTGCACGAACCGGACGGCGATCACGAACATGGTGGTCTGGGGTTCGTGGTTGAACGACGTGCTGCCGGCGCCGGTGGGAGGAGCGCCGCACGCGACGAACGTGATGTTCACGGTCAGTTTCCACACGGACATACCGGCGGGTCAGCAGGAGCCCTGGAGCATGCCGGGGCCCGTATTGTGGTGGACGAACTTCTATCCCGGCCAGTTCACGGTGACACAGGAGGCCACGCGGCTGCAGGAAGGGTGGTACGAGCCGGGCGCGAGCAACTGGATTCCGAACGCGGACACGGTGTGCTGGCGGTACAGTTTCGCGGTGGATCCGGCGGCGGCGTTTGTGCAGACGGGCAGCGTGACGCGGCCGGTGGTGTACTGGATGGATGTACAGGCGCAGCCGTTGGGCGATCAGGCGACGTTCGGGTGGAAGACGTCGACGCGGCACTGGAACGACGATGCGGCATGGGCGTTGGGTCTGGAGCCGTATCAGGGGCTGTGGAGCGAGTTGCGCTATCCGCTTGGGCACCCGCAGTACCCGCAGTCCATTGATCTGGCGTTTGCGCTGGCGGGAGGTGACGCGCCTGTCGTTCCGGTGATGGCGGTGACGCCCGGCAGTCTGGACTACGGGACGATCGCGGTGGGGGCGGGCAGCGACTTGGTGTTCCAGGTGCAGAACACGGGTGGCGGTACGCTGAGCGGTTCCGCGAGCGTGGGCGGGGTTCCGTTCGCGATTATGTCGGGCAGCCCGTACAGCCTGGGCGCCGGGCAGAGCACGGGCGTGGTGGTGCGGTACAGTCCGGTGGCGTCGGGCACGAACACGGACACGGTAACCTTCGCGGGCGGGGGCGGGGCGATGCGGTCGGTCATTGGACGGGCGACGAATGCGTCGCCGGTGGAAGTGATCGTGGACAACGGGGATGGGGCGGCGAAGGTGACGATGGTGGGGGCGTGGACGGCGAGCACGTGGGCGCCTGGGTTCTGGAAGACCAACTACCTGCACGACGGGAACGCGGGCAAAGGAACGAAGAGCGTGACGTTCCGGCCGAATCTGCCGACGAACGGCAGTTATGAGGTATCGATGTGGTGGCCGACGCAGCAGACAACGTATGCGTGGGCGAGTAATGCGCCGGTGGATATCGTGGGATCCGGTGGCAGCAACACGGTCCTGGTGAACCAGAGGGTGAACGGGAACCGGTGGTTCGTTCTTGGCACGAACACGTTTGCGGCGGGGACGGGCGGTTGGGTGCGAGTGCGTACGCACAACACGACCGGAACGTATGTGATCGCGGACGCGGTGCGGTGGGTGAAGGTTGACGCTGTGGTGCCGCCGCCGGAATATGACTTTGGGGACGCGCCGGCGCCGTATCCGACGCTACTGGCGGCGAATGGGCCGCGGCATGCACGGTCGGGGCTGTGCCTGGGAGCGGGCATTGACGCGGAACCGGATGGCCAACCGAACGTGGGCGCGACGGGTGACGATCAGAATCTGCTGTATGCGGGCGTGCCGTTCCCGCCGGGCGACGAGGACGGGGTGGTGTTCCTGACGCCGTTGGTGCCGGGCCAGAATGCGCAGATCCAGGTGACGGCGTCGGTGGGCGGAGGGATTCTCTCGGCGTGGGTGGACTTTAACGCGGACGGCAGTTGGGCGACGGCAGGGGACCAGATCTTTGTGGCGCAGCCGCTGGCGGCCGGGCCGAACGTGTTGAACTTCCCGGTGCCGGCGGGTGCGACGCCTGGGGCGACATACGCGCGGTTCCGGCTGCACACGAACCCGGCGGGCATCCCGTTCTTCGGGACGCCGCTGCCGTACGGCGAGGTGGAGGATTATCGGGTGACGATCCAGCAAGGGGTGCCGCCCGTGGTGGGCAAGTGGGTACAGCCGCCGGATCTGAGCACGAACGGAATGGACGTGAATGCGACGTTCCGTAGCCGTCCGTACCTACTGGCGGACGACTTCCTGTGCACGAACCGGACGGCGATCACGAACATGGTGGTCTGGGGTTCGTGGTTGAACGACGTGCTGCCGGCGCCGGTGGGAGGAGCGCCGCACGCGACGAACGTGATGTTCACGGTCAGTTTCCACACGGACATACCGGCGGGTCAGCAGGAGCCCTGGAGCATGCCGGGGCCCGTATTGTGGTGGACGAACTTCTATCCCGGCCAGTTCACGGTGACACAGGAGGCCACGCGGCTGCAGGAAGGGTGGTACGAGCCGGGCGCGAGCAACTGGATTCCGAACGCGGACACGGTGTGCTGGCGGTACAGTTTCGCGGTGGATCCGGCGGCGGCGTTTGTGCAGACGGGCAGCGTGACGCGGCCGGTGGTGTACTGGATGGATGTACAGGCGCAGCCGTTGGGCGATCAGGCGACGTTCGGGTGGAAGACGTCGACGCGGCACTGGAACGACGATGCGGCATGGGCGTTGGGTCTGGAGCCGTATCAGGGGCTGTGGAGCGAGTTGCGCTATCCGCTTGGGCACCCGCAGTACCCGCAGTCCATTGATCTGGCGTTTGCGCTGGCGGGAGGTGACGCGCCTGTCGTTCCGGTGATGGCGGTGACGCCCGGCAGTCTGGACTACGGGACGATCGCGGTGGGGTCGAGCAGCGACAAGGTGTTCCAGGTGCAGAATGTCGGGGGCGGGACGCTGAGCGGCAGTGCGAGCGTGGCGGGACCGTTCTCGGTCGTGTCGGGCAGCCCGTACAGCCTGACCGCGAGCCAGATGGTAGCCGTGGTGGTGCGGTACAGTCCGACGGCGGCAGGGACGAATACGACGAACGTGGCGTTTACGGGCGGAGGTGGGACGACGCGACCGGTGATAGGACGGGCGACCGGCGGGGCGCCAGTGGACGTGATTGTGGACAACA
>CAYOIT010000133.1:0-12956 GCA_964404035.1 uncultured Verrucomicrobiota bacterium
CCTGGGGCCTTGCATCACACTCTGAACATGAACAAATCAATCTTCACGCCAGGTTGTGGGAAGGGTGACGTAGATGACGCAATTCATTGAGACAGTTGTCGTTTGGGGGTCTTTGCTCATAGGCCTCATAGCATACCTCGTCGTCGCATGGTTGCTCGTGCGCGCGGTGCGTCGAGGAAAACTGGGCCGATTCTGGGCCACAGTCATTCACGGCGGGGCCAGCATTATTTCCGTGGGTGTAGTGCCGCCGTCGATCGCGCTCGCATTCTCTGGCGGTGCGGTTTCGGAGGGTGTTGTTTTGGGAGTGAGTTTCATAGGCGGTTTCATTGCCATGGGATTGGGATTTCTTTTTGCGGCGGCCATGCTTCTTTGGGCATTGATTGGCACGGTGCGTTCTCGTCCGATAAGTCGCTGGTATCAGAAGCGTCAAGTTGTGGCCGCAGCCCAGCGCTCGGCCAATAGCGTCGAGACCCCGGAGAAAGCTCGTCTGAACGCTGAGTTGGCGAGTATCAATGCGGAGAGGGCCATTCTTCGCCCCCGTCTCGTTGAACGCAAACGCATCCTGATCGGTACAACCTGCATTGTAGCCCTCATCGGGGGAGGTGCGACCGTTTTCATTTTTCCGCCGGCAACAGTGCTCGCGACACTCGCCGGAGCTGGCATCGGACAGATCATCGCCCGAGTTCTCCTCTTGATTCTGAAGGACCAAAGACTTCTATCGAGGACGCTGAGGGAACACGAAGCGAGGTCCGAGAAAGCATTGCGGACAGCAGAGACTGCACGTTGAGCCGGTGATCAGAGAACGTCGGCAGGAGAAGAAGGAGATCCCATGACATTAAAGACCGCGACACTCGTTGCGCTGATTGGTGTGGGCATGTCATACGGCATGGGACTCATCCAAGGTTTACAACATCATGCGTTTGGCATACATCTCATTCAGGGGGGCGCTTTTCAATTCACGTAATGTGCCCACGCGATTCTCATCCGGCCCCACCGTCATCTCTCTGTCCGGCAAGGAGCGACCTTTGCCTCCCGCTCCAATGAGGCGGCGTACCCCGCTCTCCGCATGAATGGGCCTTGCCGCACTCGTAATTCGCTTTCCTTTGAAACGCGAGCGACTATAGTGGTTACATGGTTGTTGACAAGAAGACCGCCATGGCGATTCGGGAGCGTCTCCTCAATGGCTCAACGGCGGAAGAGAGACGAACGCTCCTTGCCCCGCGGTTTCCGGCGGACATGCCCCTCAAACCTAGGCTCCCTGTTGGCAACGACCACACCCCTGAAGGTCTCAAGCGTCGTCAGGAGATGCTTCAAAAGCAGGGCATCCGACTCGACCAGCTTTCCGGCCAGGGGCCGGAGATTACCCCTGCCGAATTGGCAGGGAACATCGAGAACCTGATCGGCTTCGCCCGGATTCCCGTGGGTGTGATGGGTCCGTTGCGCATCAACGGGTCCAACGCTCGGGGCGACTTCTATGTCCCCATGGCCACGAGCGAAGGAGCGCTGGTGGCGTCCTACAACCGCGGTGCCTACCTGGTCAGTCAGGCCGGTGGTGCTTCCGTACTCTGCCTGACGGAGTCGGTGAGTCGGGCGCCGTGCTTCCTGTTCGCGTCTATGTCCGATGCCACTGCATTCCTGGCGTGGCTTCTGACCCAGGTGGACAGTCTGCAGGACGTAATCCGGACAAAGTCCAGCCACTGCAAGTTCGTCGACATGCGGACCTCCCTGATCGGTAAGGATCTTTACCTGAATTTCGAGTACAACACCGGCGATGCGGCGGGGCAGAACATGGTCACCCTGGTCACGGATGCCGTGTGCCGGCATCTTCTGGAACGGGCGCCTATTCAGCCGTTGCACTGGTACGTTGAGTCAAATTTCTCCGGCGACAAAAAGGCCACGATGCTGTCATTCCTGCACGCGCGGGGCAAGAAGGTCATTGCCGAGGTCAGCATTCCCGGCAAAATGCTCAAAAAGATTGTCCACGCGGATCCTGAAGACATGGTCCGCTACTGGCAGATCTCGGTACTCGGCGGAGCCCAGAGCGGGTCGATCGGCGTGCAGGGGCACTTTGCCAACGCGCTGGCCGCCGTCTTCATCGCATGCGGTCAGGACGCTGCCTGTGTGTCCGAGGCGGCCGTCGGGCTGACCCGCATGGATGTGACGCGGGACGGCGACCTTTATGTCTCCGTCACGCTGCCAAACGTGATCGTAGGATCGGTTGGCGGAGGAACGCATCTGCCCACGGCTCGCGAGTGTCTGGAGATGCTGGGCTGTTACGGGAACGAGGGGTCACGCAAACTGGCAGAGATCTGCACGGCCACGGCTCTGGCTGGGGAAATCTCCATCATCGGCGCGTTGTGTGCCGGCGAATTCTCGGCCGCCCATGCCAAGTACGGCCGCAAACACGCATGACCTATGGCTGCACCTCTTGAAGAGCGGGTCAGTTTTGACCTTATTCGCTACGCCAATTGCTGGGAGGATGCCGGCATTCTAGGCGAGGCGTTGAAGCCGTTGCCCGGCAAGCGCATTCTTTCGATTGCCTCTGGGGGTGACAACGCTCTGGCTTTGGCCGCCGCTGGAGCCGAGGTCGTGGCTGCGGACCTGAGCCGGGCTCAGTTGGCCTGCTGTGAACTCAAGATGGCGGCCGTACGGCGGTTTGATCATCCGGACACGCTGGCTTTCCTGGGCCTACGCCCCTCGACTATTCGGATTGAGCGATTTACCGAGCTTCGGCGAGACCTCTCGCAGTCCGCGCGCGACTACTGGGATGCCCATCGGGACGCCATTGTACGGGGGATAGTCCATGCGGGACGCTTCGAAAACTACTTCCGAGTATTCCGTAGTCGCATCCTGCCGTTGGTACACGGCCGCCGCACCGTGGCGCAACTGTTGACGCCAAAGGACGGCATGGCCCGGCAGCAGTTCTACAATACAGTCTGGAACAACTGGCGGTGGCGCCTTCTCTTTCGGATCTTTTTCAGCCGTTTCATGATGGGACGTCTTGGGCGGGATCCCGAATTCTTCCGCTACGTCGAAGGCTCGGTGTCGGACCGCATACTCAAGCGTGTTTGTCATGCGCTCACGGTTCTGCCCACGCACACCAACCCCTATCTCGACTACATCCTCACGGGCAATTTCACGACCGCGCTGCCGCCGTATCTGGAACCGGACCTGTACCCGGCGCTCCGTGCGGGACTGGACCGCATCACGTTGCACCAGGGCCTTATCCAGGAGGCGGGGCAGGCCCATCGCCGGGAGGGATTTGACGGGTTCAATCTGTCCGATATCTTCGAGTATCTCGACGAGTCCACCTCGACGGACGTCTACGGCGCGCTGCTGGCCATGGCCCGGCCCGGCGCCCGTTTCGCCTACTGGAACATGCTTGTTCCACGCGCGTGCCCCAAGCCGTTCCTGCCGGAGGTAGGGCCGCTTCCGGATCTTGCGGCGAGTCTTTTCCAGAAGGATCGGGCTTTCTTCTACAGCGCATTTGTGGTGGATGAGGTGAAGGGCGCTAAGGCGGCCGGAGGCGACAGAGAACGGGCATGATCGGCAGCGGCAAAGAGTGGCTGGCGGCGGGGATCGTGGGGGCGGCTTTCCTGTTTCTTCTGGCCGTGGCTGAGGGCTGGAGCAGGCTCGGCGGTGCGAAACCGGAATGGACCCGCAAATTGGTTCATATCGGCGGCGGGATGGTCTGCCTGTCGTTTCCCTGGCTATTCCGGTCACCCTGGGTGGTCTTGATCATGGCCCTCTTGCTTTCGGCCCTGTTCGCGCTGGGAGCCCGCACGGGGTGGCTCCACAGCCTGCACAGGGTGGCGAGGAAGACGCGGGGTAGCGAATACTACCCCCTGTCGATTTTCCTTCTTTTCGTGATTTCGGGCGATCGGCCGTGGCTGTTCCTGAGTTCGGTCCTGGTTCTGGCCGTGGGGGACGCCTTCGCCGCCCTGATCGGGAGTCGGTACGGCCGCCTCCGCTACGAAGTGGAGAACGAACACAAGAGCGTCGAGGGGTCGCTCGTCTTCCTCTTGATTGCGTTTACCGCCATGAGCCTGCCGATGGTGCTGCTGGCTGATATGCCCCCGGTGACGGCCGTCCTCGCCGCGCTTCTGGTGGCCGTGTTGGTCACCGGGTTCGAGGCGATCTCCCTCGGTGGGGCCGACAACCTGTTCGTGCCGCTCGGGGTCTGCGTGATCCTGTCGAAGATCACCACCAAGCCGGTCCCCGAGATCGTGTATCAGAACCTCAGTCTCCTGCTGATCTGCGGCCTGGTGAGCCTGCTGGTGAAACGCGCCCGGTCCTTTAACGTGGGGGGGACCGTCACGTTCATCCTGTTCGCCTATGGAACGTGGTCGCTGGGATCCGAACTGTGGGCGCTGCCGGTCTTTATCGGCTTCGGGGCCTACATGGCGGTTTGGTTTCTTGTGCCGGTGCCGGCGGGCCACCGGTCCAGCGTGAAGGTCAGAACCATCTTCCAGGCGGTGGTTGTCCCCTTGCTCATCCTGGTGACGGGAAACATGACCGGTTGGGAGTCCCGACTGTACGGGCCCTTTGTGGCTTCGTTGGTGATGGTCCTGGCCTTTAGCTTGTGGAACCACCTGGTGTTCTTCCTGAAACCCGTTCCGGCGCGTCGACATGTCCTGGCAGCCGTTGTCGGCGGACTGGCGGCGGGCACCGTGGCGCTGTTGCCTTGGTATCTGCTGTATCCGGGGGCAACCGTGTCTGCACTGGCAACCCTAGGCGGGCTGGGGGTGGCTGGTACGGTCGTGAATGACCGGCTGATGGGGTTGACGCCGGACCTTTCGCCGGAGCACATCTGGTCCGCCTCGCGCATCGCCTTGACAGCCGTTGCGGCGGCCGGCGTGTTGGGCCTGCAGTGGGCGGGCTTTATTCCCCCGTGGATTCGTTGAGGATCTCAACGGTGCCTGAAGATCCGTTCATCCTGACCCGCTGACCGCTTTTCAAGAGGGCGGTCAGGCCGGGGATTCCCACGATGGTTGGGATGCCCATCTCCCGGGCCACGATAGCGGAGTGCGACAGGATACTGCCGCGTTCGATGAGGAGCGCTGAGACCGACGGGTAGAGCGGCACCCATCCGGGATCGGTGCGCTCGGCCACCAGGATTTCGCCCGACAGGCGCAGATCGTCGCGAGGCGACAACAGCACTTTCACGATCCCCGTAACCTCGCCGGGTGAGCAGCCGATGCCCCTCAGGATTCCGTCAGCGGATCTGGCGACCGGTTGGCCGGCGGCCTTGAAGCGGTTTCGGTGATAGGCCATGCCGTAGGTGTCGAAGCGATCGTCCGGCAGGCGCTCCTTCTCCTCGCGGAACGCGGTGAACTCGACCTGGCGCAAGGCGGCCAGCGCCGCGAGGTTGGTGGTGACTGCGGTTCCCTTGACGAAGTCCCAGCACTCGTCGAGCGTCAGGTAGAAGATGTCCTCGCGATCCTTCAGCACCCCTTCGCGGACGAGGTGGCCGCCCAGGGCCCGGATCATCTTGCGCAGGAGTCCGTAGATCTTGGTCCGTGCGAAGCGCATGTTTTCGCGGTTCTTGACACCCAGTCTGGCGTTGGCGAGCACCCAGCGGAACACGGGTTTGCGGATCAGGCCGGAGAGCCCGGGCCCGAGTGCGGCTTCCGCCCGCCGTTCGGCGTCGCCGCGGATCGCCTGTTCGTGGGTTTCCATCAGGGCTGGATCGAGCGCTTCCGGACGGTCCAGGGCGAGGTAGTTCCGGATGACGGTATAGAGGAATTGCGGGCGGTCATGCAGAGAGAACTCCTCCAGCTTGAGTTCGTTCATGCACCGGAACCCGTAGAGATCGAGATAGTGACAGATTCCGGCGCTGAAGGCGGCGAACTCGGGGTTTGAGGGGATCGTCTTCACGAGGGTTTCAGCCGGTTCACGCAAGATCAGGTCCCGTAAACGGGGATTCGCCTGGGCCATTGTGGCCAGGCTGAGCAGGAGTTTGGTTGGTTGCGTGCTCTCGATGCCGCCTTCGCCGCAGATCAGGTCGTTCTGCAGGGAGCCTTTCTGGTCTCCGCACCACTTGACGCATAAGGTCTTGAGGATGCCGTAGAAAATCATCACGAAAAAATCGTTGATGATGGGCGCCTTCCAGTTCCACAGCAACGAGTCTTCCATCTCCCGGTAGATGGCCATCAACTCGTGCGGACTTTTCCGGTCGAAGTCCATAGCTGACCAGACTGTGTAGCGGCGGTTGAAGTTGTCTTCAAACTGGCGCACCTTCGATCGGATGCCGGCGAAGTTCCGCGTGGAGCGGGCCAGGAGGCGAATCAGGCGGGGAAGTTCCACAAAGTAGCGTCGCCAGAAGCCTGGGGCCACATACTCGTCCTTGAGTTCGGCCGGCTCTTTGACGCCCATCATGGACTCCATGAACGCCTTGTTGTAGGCGAAGCCGGGGAACAGTCGGACCAGCCGGTACCAGTTCAGAAGGTTGTAGTAAACCTGGCCGCGGATGAGTCCCAACATGTTTTCGAAGGTGTGGCGGTTCGCCTGGACGACAGACGGGGGAATCCCCATAACGGTCGAAAAACAGTGGTAGACGATGGTGTAGGCGCGACGGATGAAACTGAAGGTCATCGGGCTTGTCACGCCGGAGTAGCTCTCGATGATGTTGGAGTTGTCCCAAATGAGATGGTTCCCGGCGGCTGGGCCGGTTTCCTCGACCGTCGTCACGGGTCGGGACTGAAGGAAAAACAGTTCCCCGGTGTCGGTGACCGAAAACTCGATGTCCTGGGGGTGGGCATAGGCCCGCTCGATGGCGAGGCCCGCCCGGGCGATACGTTCGATCAGCGGGGGGGGCAGGCTGGGTGCCTGCCGGTCGCGTTCCGGGACCGGCTCCTTCTTGACGCCGGCGCCCGACTCCCGGTCGAACCGAACCTGTTCGGTTTTGTCCGCAAGCTGCGTCGTGATGGCGAGCGTTGCCTTGGTGACGGTGAAGGTGTCGGCATCCAGCCCGGCGCTCACGAGACCTTCGCCGGCGCCGAACAGTGAACTGATGACCACCTCGCCGACGTTGCCGGACACGGGATTGACCGTGAACATGACGCCGCTCACGCGGGCGTCGATCATCGTCTGCACGACGACGGCTATGGAGATGTCGTCCACCCGAAGCCCGCGTTCGAGGCGGTAGGCGATGGCGCGGTCGTTGTAAGCGGAAGCCCAGACCTTGCGGATGGCGGCGAGCAACTGGGCCTCGCCTCGCACGAACAGGAAACTGTCATGGAGCCCGGCAAAGGACTGACTGGCACTATCTTCGTCGCAGGCGGATGATCTGACCGCCAGGAAGGCGTCGCCCCGGATGGTCGAAGCGTGCGCCGTGTGGATGGCGGTCAGCAAGTCGGCAGGCAGCGGCACCTCAGCGATCCGGTTTCGGAGCCGGGCCAGCCGGTCGTTGCGATCCACGGCCGTACCGATGTCGGCCAGAGTGGCGGCGATGTCCCGGTCAAGGTCGCTGCCGCGAATCGCCGCGTGGAACCCCATCGTTGAGATGGCAAACCAAGGCGGGACGGGCTGCCCCATGCGGCGCAGGCGAAAAAGGTTCAGAGCTTTCCCGCCGACCCCCTGGGGCTCCGCTGAAGCATTTAGGTCTTCGGTCCAGACGTATGTGGGGAGGTCGTTCATGAGAGCCAGCTTAGACCGTACAGGCGTGCGAGTTCAACCGCGAGAGTGAGATCGAACGCGATGATATACATGCCCGCATAGGTTTCCATCCGCTTGGCGGTCTTGCGGGTGGTATTGAATCGGAACTGGAAGAATCCGACCATGCACACGAGGAAAAGCGCGATCAGCATGCCATAGAACCAGGAATCCAGACCGACGTGGTGGCCTACCAGGGCGACCAGCCCGGTGTCGATCACCCGGATGCCGAGCACCACATAGGCGGCGCCATACGTGCCGAAGATCTTGGTGTACGTGTCCACGCCTTCGATCTCGTCAGCAGGAGCCCGGATCTTGCGGGAGACTTCCCAGTTGAAGGTGACGAAGAATCCGACAAACGAGTAGACCCAGAACCAGGCGGGCGCATCCCACAGGTACTGCTGCGTGGTGGCGCTGAACACGACCATCGCGAAGAGGGGCATGATGAGCATGTGGGAGGCGGCATAGACGAGAAAGTGGCGGCGGAGCCAGGAGCCGACAAAGAACTCCTTGAGCATGAGCACCGAGAACGTGAGGGCGAGGACGATGGCGAGCAGGGCCGCACGGCCAAGTAGAACGCCCATCACGAGTTCGATGGCGATGGCCACGGCCCCGAGGAGCTTGAGGTGTCGCAACGTGATCAGTCCGCGCTGGAGGATACGGTCAGGATAGTGGCGGCTGTCGTCGGCGAAGTCCTTGTGTTCATCGAAGACGCGCAGATGGAAGAACATGCACAGGATGGTGATGGCGCCCATGAGGGATCGGAGGGAATACTCCATGGGGCCGCCGGGTTGGGTCAGTACATGGGCGAGAAACTGATTGGAGGAGTAGTAGCTCACGATCAGGATGCCGTAGTTGAGCGGCGGGAAGCGCTCCTGGAGATAGGCGAAGAGGCGTTTGGCGAAAGGATCGCCGGGACAGAGGGTGTGGGGCGCTTGCGTCATAGGTTCCGGTTCGCCTTATTACGCGTTTCAAGCCATTGACGCAACGCCGCATAGTTCACTTTCGAGTTGTGCCGGGGATCCAGCGGAAGGGGCTTTGGGGTCCAGACGATGTCGTCCACCGTCAAACCGGCGGCCTCGAGGTCATGGCGTATACGCAACTCGCTGTCGGCCGACGGGGCCCCGCAAACGACCAGTACGATGCTTTCGCCCAGTGTCTTGTGAGGGAAACCCACGGCCGCAACCGGGCCTGGCGCGGCGCTGGCGGCCTGCTCGATCAACTGCGGGTGATGCGATTGCCCTGCGCGGCGGACGGTGGAGTGAAGGCGTCCCGCAAGCCAGAAACGGCTGTCATTGTCAAAACACCCAGTGTCGCCCATCCGGTGCCAGACCGTGCCTGCGGCGTCGATGATCTTGTTCTCGGCCACGGCATCAGGGTTGCGGTAGTAATCGCGGCAGACGTGGCGGCCCGATACGACGAGTTCGCCGATCTCGCCGGGAGGCAGTTCCCATTCGGACCACCCCTGGGCGCCGATGTGGATAGGACCCTGGTGGATCCTGACAACACGGCTCTGGAGGGACGAGGCGGGACGGCCCACGCAGTAACCGGGGCTGCGAGGTCGCATTGCGTTGGAAGCCGCGAGCCGCTCGGCCGCCGTCAGATGTGCCACGGGTTCCGCCTCGGTGGAGCCATAGACGACCACGATCTCGGTGTCGGGGAGAACGGCCTGCCAGGACCGCAGTTGATCGTCGGAGACGGGGGCCCCGCCGGTCAGGATCCGCCTCAACGCGGGCCGACGGCTTGTCTCCCAGCGAAGCTGCTCTGTGAGGCGGTCGAAGAAGGGGGGCGAGGCGGTACAGGTGGTGACGCCGTGTCGCCTCATTTGGTCGAGGATGATGCGGGGATCGACCTCGGCCACGTGCCGGAAATCCATGTTCGGGATGACGGAGGTGAGCCCCAGGGCCAGGTTGTTCAGGGCGAACACCGGGAACATGGGCATATCGACGTCGTGGTCAAGGTAGGGGAACTCCGACCGAAGGGCTTCGTGCTGGGCACAGAGAAACCCGTGCGTCCGGCTGGCGCCTTTTGGAGTTCCGCTGGATCCGGAGGTAAACGTGATCAGGGCTGGCGAATCTGGGGAGGTCGCTTCCACGAAGCCGGTGCCGGCCGCCAACGCGACTCGGCGAAGCGAGTGGCGTGCGGGCAGACCCGCCCAGCGGGCGCCGGTGGTGACGGTAATGGCGATTTGGCGCAGGCGCGGGTCGAGGGCTCTGAGGAGGTGGCTCTTGGGAACACCGATATAGGCCGCGGGCGCCGCGTGGGCCGAGAAGGCGGCGATCTGCCGCCACCCGATCCACGGATCCACGAATACAGCCACGCCACCCATCTTGAGGAGCCCGAGCAGCGAGGCATACAGATCGAGACTCATGGGAAGCATGCAGATGGCGCGGTCACCCGACTTGAGCCCGAGGTCGCGCCACCCGGACGAAAGCCGGTCGACGCGGTCCCAGAGTTCGGCGAACAACAACTGGTCTCGCGTCGAATCCATGATGAGGGCGGGGCGGGAGGGGAAGCGGCGGGCCGCACGCTTCAGGTACTCAACCACGTTAACCGGCGTTTCAACGGACATCTATGCGATCCTCCACTTCGAGGGGGGCAGGGAGCAGAGGACATAGCGTCGGATCATGCGGCCCAGATCTCCATCCATCCGGCCGGACGAGTTTCCTTCGCGGATGAGGCACAGGTTCACATGACGGAATCGCTTGTCGGCGGCCTTCCTGTACACGGCATTCATCAGCGCCATGGCTGCGCCGGTCCGCTGGTGCTCGGGGACGACACCCAGGCTCTTGATGTTGAGGGTGTCGGTCTGCCATTTGAGCCAGTGGAACCGGCACATTCCAACGAGGTTCCGGCGTCCGTGCAGGGCGGCCATGGCGCGGAACTGGTCCGGGAACGCGAACACAAACCCCACATCCTCTCCGGTCTTGCATTGAATGAACCACACGAAATCCGGGTCCAGTATCTGGCGGGATGCGGCGTACAGGGAAAAGAAGTCCTCCTGCGAGATATCCGTATAGAGGAAGTTATGCGCGAAGATCCGCTTGGAAAGCGAGTACATGAGGGCCAGTTCGTCGGCGAATCGATCCATCCGGATCGGGCGGAGCGCATAGCCATGCGAAAGGGCGCGTTGGGAGAGTCGCTCCGTGTTGGCGGCGGCGACGGTCGCATCGTCAACCACCTTGGAGTAGTAGGACTCCAGTGTCTCGAATCCGCGGGCCGCCCATAAATCCGCGTAGTAGGGCGGGTTGTACGGCTCCATCAGGAAAGGCGGGGAGTCGAAGGGGCCGACCGTGAACCGGTACTTGTGCCAGGTGTCGCCGTCTATCGGGCCGATGATCATGCCGACCCCTTGGCGAGCGAGGAAATCCACCGCCCGGTCGAGCAGGGCGGACACAACGGTGGGGCAGTTGCGTGCCTCGAAGAAGCCAAGCATGCCGATGGGCTTGCCGGTTGGCTCCTTCAGGGTCGGGGAGACCCGGGCCACGATGCGGGCGGCGGGTTGACCCTGGACATCGGCGACCAGGATCGCCTGTCTGCCCTGAAACTCGGCGCGGAAGAGGCTTTCCTTCACGCCTCGCTCGAAGGGAACACAGTAAGACGCGTCGCCTCGATAGACAGTCTCGGCAACGGCAAAGAATGCGTCCAGGCCTGATGTTTGGCTGACCTCGCGTATGAATTCAGACATGGACCCCTCTTCAGAGCATCGGCGTCAGCACGGGACCAACGGCCTTGTAAAGGCGCGTGACGATCTCCTTGCGCGAGAGCATCCCGACCGCACCGGGAAAGTCGCCGGCCTCGCGGTAGCGACGTTGGAAGTCGGGGTGCCCCGGCCGGACTTCCGGACCCTCGGGAACCCACTCAAAACTCGTCGTATTCTGTATGGGCCACAGATCGATGGGCAGCAACCCGGAGATGCCGTCAAAGAGGGCGTTGACCTTGGCGAGGTGCAACGGAATGGCGCGCTTACCGATCACCCAGCTATTCCGCCCGCTCATGTCGTTGAGAATGTCGGCCTTCAATTCGGCGGTTACGACCGGATCCTCGATCAATAGCCCCACCTCCGTGTTCAGATTCTCCGAGCGTGGGTCCAGATTGAACGAACCGACGAACGCGATCCGATCATCCACGACAAACGACTTGGCATGCACGCACAGGAAGGGTTGCCGGGTTTGCTTCCCCTCGGTGATGCGCGCCTGCGCCAGTGTCGCCAACTCCGCGTGCTGCGGGAGAATAACCGGGAAAGAGCCAGGGTAGGGCATATATTCGTAAACCTCGAGTCCCAACCCGTCAATGTATCTGGCCCGCATCCGGTAATTCGCCGAATAGGCGAGAAGATTGTCTGTCGACCCGAAACTGTTCGAACTGACGGCGATGCGCAGGCCCGGCGCGCGTTGCTTCATGTTCCGAAACAGCGTGAAAGCCTTGCCGCTGAGCACCAGATAGGGAGTCTGCATCAGCACGGTTTCGGTTGCGGACGCGAGTGCGTCCGTCAACGCGCGGGTGCTCTGCCCCTGACCCCTGAGCCAGAGACTCCGGTTCTTGCCGGGGCGATCCGCGACAAACTGCGCCCGCTTGACGCTGTGCAAACGGCGTCCAAACCGCTTCTCCAATTCCGCCGAAGAGGCCTCCTCAGCGTCAAGGGTTTTGAAAAAAGGCCCAAAGTCGTAATCCGCGCGGCGGTCGTACCGGCGGAACCCACCCTTGTCCATGACCGCCCGCACATCAAGCAGATCGCGACTGGCAATCGACCACCGATACGTCCAGAACTCCTCGAAGGATTCCGAGGCCTCGGACACTACCGGCCCGATGACCAACGCGTCGCGATCCTTGAAATTCATCTCCGTGGAGTGATTGAAGTAGGTGTTCTCGATGTTGCGGCCGCCCGTGATCAGGGCAACTCCGTCAAAAATCATCGTCTTGTTGTGCATCCGCTGGTTGACATCCTTCAGCGACCGGATGGCGCTCAGGATCGTGTGAACCTTGGATGGTGCGATCCGCGACGCGGCGGGGCGATAGTGCCGCACCTCCAGGTTGGGATGCACGGTGGCCAGAAAGGCCATGGTGGCCGGGTCTTTTTCAGAAACGAGCTGGTCGGCGATGATGCGCACGCGCACCCCGCGCCGGGCCGCCTCGATCAACTCGCAGATCATCAGCCGGCCGCATTCGTCGTTGGTCCAGATAAACGTCTGAATATCGATGGAGCGTTTCGCCTGGCGAATGAGGTGCACGCGTAACAGTAAGGCATCATAGCCATCGTTGATGATGGCCACCCGGTTCGTCGCGGCCGAATCCTCTCCGCG
>CAYOIT010000134.1:0-12908 GCA_964404035.1 uncultured Verrucomicrobiota bacterium
GCTCGCAGCCCAGCGGACCGTAATCCCAGAATCCGTTGATGCCGCCGTAGATTTCCGAACTCTGAAAAATGAACCCGCGCCGCTTGCACAGCGAAGCGAGGTCGTCCATGGAAACGTGTGAATGAGCCGTTGTCATAAGCGCGTTATCCTGAGCAGGGAAGGCGAGACGGTCAAGACGATTTTCCAAAGCCCCACGGCATGTGTGCACTGGTGAACGCATTATTCCCGGGATGATGAGCACAGGTGAACGCAGGCTCTCTGTTACTCAGGCGCGGTAAACCCCTGTGGATGGGCTGAGTCAGGGCTTTGCGGGGAAAACAGGCGGGTGGCACACATCGTGCTAAATACTGTGCGCCCTATGTTGTCCTTGGAATCCTTTTGCATCCTGGTGAGGGAATAGGGTAACTTACGAATTTTTGAAAGAACACCGGTCTGGGGGGCACGGATCCGGGCAGCATCTGTTAACGGGGGAGGCGACTGTGGGAGACAGGTTTCGAGTTATCATGACGGCGATCGTCCTATTGGCGATGGCGGTTGTGACCGTGGAGGCGGGTTGGGAAAACGACGAGCGTGCTGAGATTGCGCTGACCGCCGCCGACTTCCAGAAACTTGACACCTTCGAGGGCCATCTTCTTGGGAAGGCTGACAAGATCTTTGTCCAAAAGGACTATCGAGGGGCTCTGGCGAACTATAGCGCCTTCATGGAGCAGTACCCGAAATCCACCGCCACCGCCTATGTCCTGCTTCGTCGGGCGCGTTGCCTGCATCTGGATAACAAGCGATTTGAAGCCGTCAAGGCCTACACCGAAGTCCTGGATTATTTCCCGAACGCGTTGGAGTACGCCGGGGCCGCGCTCTTCTATACAGGATTGTGTCATTTCCAGAACGGTGACTCTGTGGCGGCGGTCAAGGCTTGGACCGAGATGGTTCAGGATGAGGACTACCGGAAGCATAATCTGGCCGCCGTGGCCCTGTGCCGACTGGGCGACTTGTTCATACGGCAGAACAAGGCGGACGAGGCGGCCAAGTACTATGTTCAGGCGACCATCGATTTCCGGAAGGCGAACCCGGACGTTGCCCGCTTCACCATGGAACAGGCCTTGGGCCTCCTGATCCGAACGCGTCCGAATGAGCCGGCACTGGCCGACTTCTACCAGAAGGCTCTGACGTTCCGCTACAATCCCGACAAGCCGAGCCCGGGCGACTATTGGTACAGCGTCAAAGACAATGTCCGGAGGTTCGGCAACTTCGGCGAGAACGAGAAATCCAAGCGGCTTGACTACTACCGCTACTGGGCCGGGGCCATGGAAGGCAAGCTGCCCCAGGATGACGATTTTCAGCTGGATCTTGCGGAGTTCAACCTCGCTTTCGATGGCGATCGTGCCAAGTGGACGGAACGGGTGGAACGCCAGTTCTCGACGTTCCAGAAGCCCGGCAACTATGGACGGGTGATCCGGTGGATTCGCGCGTTCGGTGAACAGAAAGCCAAAGTCCAGGAATACTACAGCAAGCTGAACTTCGCCGAGATGAACAACGCCAACGTCGAGTCGCTGGTCAGGGTGCTTCTTGACGATGTCAAGGACGCGGGGCTGGCCCGCAATACCTATGATAAGTTGCAGCAGGGCAAGTGGACGGACGCGGACCGCAACCGGCTGGCGGAGTTTCTGCAGCACAAGGATGAAGTGTTGATGGAGCGGGTCTGCACGGACATGGCGGATAAGGACTACGGGCGCGCACGCCTGATGCGGTACTATCATTGGAGGCGGAACGCCGACAAAGCTTTGCCGCTGGCCAATGACCTGGTTCGTCTTCCCGCTTACGCCAAGGAGGCCTACTGGGTCAAGGCGGAGATGCTGCAGCAGCAGAAGAAGTACGCCGAGGCGATTTCGGCCTACCAATCCTGTGATCGCCCGCCGGAGTCTCTGTACAGGATGGCCGACTGCTTCCGGGCGCAGGGCAAGACGGAGCAAGCGCTGACGCAACTCCGCGAGATCGAAAACTTCTTCAAGGATCAGGCACCGGAGGCGGCACTGCGCATCGCTTTTATCTATCGCGATGCCAAGGATACGAAGCAGTATGCGGCGAACCTGCGGGGTATCATGAAGAAATATTCCCAGAGCGGGCAGTCGAGCGTGGCGCATGAGGAGTTGGAACGCATGGGTTTCAAGATAGGTGGAGGCGTAGATGCAAATTAAGATCGCAAGAAATTTAACCCCCGTGTTGTTGGTGGCGGCGTTGGCTTGGATCGCGTCGCCATCCGACCTCCAGGCGGCCCGCAAATCCCAGGTGGTGGCAGGCAAAGAGGGGGCGGCGACCGATGCCACGCCTGCTCCTGCTGATCTGGAAGTCCGGCGTCTTTTGGCGAAAGCCAAGGAATTGCTGGAAGCCCAGGAGAAGGAACGTGCGGTTAAGATGCTGGAATCCATTTTGGATCAGTATCCCGGCAGTCCTGTCGTCAACGACGCCTGCCTCGAACTGGGCAAGTATTATCTCGGAATCCACGAACAGCTCAAGGCCATCGGCTATCTCAACCGCCTGAAAGCGCTCGAGCGGCCGGACCAGGAGCTGACAGGGCATGACCAGGATCTGTATCTGGAAGGGCTCTATCTGGCGGGGGTGGCGTACTTTCAGATCCGTCAGTATGGGAGCGCCTTTCCCCTGCTGCGACAGATTACGACCCAGTATCCCAATACGATCTGGGCCAGTCAGGCCTACTACTATATCGGGCTGAGCCATTTTGCCCAACAGAACTGGAGCAAAGCCATCGAAGCCCTGAGTCTGGTCGGGACCTCCGTGGACTCGAACAGCCCGACGGCTCGCTATGCGGAAGCCGGGCGACGCTTCTATGTCAGAGTCGAGGATAATGACCTGCCGGTGATGAGCAGCCTGGGGAAGACGGCCAGCGTTGTTCTCCAGACCGCGCGCGGCGACCGTGAAACCGTTGACTCGGTTCCCCTGGCGGGAGCGGGCCAGATTGCGATTGGTTCGATCCCGACCGAGGTCGGAATGCCCAAGCCCGGCAACCGGGTGCTCGAGGTCACCGGCGGTGACCGCATCCTGTCCGTTTATACCGACGAAATGACGGAGAGCGGCGAAGGTAAGTTGACGCGGACCGGAGAGGTCACGGTGGTTTCGACCGCTTCGCTGGAGTTCATGCTGGGCGATTTTGAGAGCCGTGCCTCCGCCGCCTTTCTCGGGCAGCCGGTGTTCGTCCTGCTTCAAGACGCCGACAAGGATACCTCGGATGCCGCGGACGCTCTGACGGTTACCGTGGTGTCCCGCTATAAGGCGGAAGAAGATGACTCCCTGACGAATGCGGTCAAGGAGGCTGAAATGGCCGGCGGCGGGCAGAGCAGCGGGGCCCGGTATAAGATTCGCGACCAGGTCACGCTCAAACTGGTTGAGCAGGGCAAGGAACCCGTTCATTCCGGGCGTTTCGGCGGGAGCCTGGCGATTGAGGCGCAGATGGGGGATGCCCTTCCCAATCAGAGCGACAACGTGCTGAGTTGTGTGCTGAACGACGAGATTGTCGCCGCCTACGTTGATGAACTGCACATCGGAGGCAACATGGCCCGGACGGTGGAGACGGTGATTCCCATCGCCGGTGAACTCGATAATCGTCCGCGTGCCACGCAGGATGTTGTCTTTGACCCGCTCGTCAGGGCCCGAAAGAATCTGGTCGAAGCCTCGGCCTATCTGGAACTGGCCAGGATCTTCAAGAGCATGGGTCTCGCCAAAGGCGCCCGCGAGAAGGCCGATGAGGGGATTGACCGCGCGGAGTCGGTGATTCGCACGAGAGAAGCCATCCCGGCCGGCCTGAAACAGGAAGCTTTCAAGATCAAATGGGAACTGCATCTTGAATCCGACGATATGGCGTCGGCGCTGGCCACCTGCAATCTGTTTGGCCGTTTGTACCCGAATTCCCCGATCGTCGACCAGGCGCTCATGGGCATTGGCAATGTGAGGATGGCCAATCATAATTATGCGGAAGCCATTGGCGTCTACCGGCAGGTCCTCGGGCTCAAATCATCGGAGTCCAAGGGTGAGGCTCAATTCCGGATCGCCCAGGCTATCGAGAAGATGGCGACGGCCAGGAAGATGGGAACGGGAATCCCGGTGGAAGCCATTCAGGAGTACAAACTGTGCGCCGAGCGCTATCCCGAAAGCCCGTTCGCGGGCGATGCGCTGGCCAGATTGGTTGATTATCACGTTGAGCAAAATGACCTGGGGCAGGCGGCTTCCTTGCTCGAGCAGACCTTTGAGGATTATCCCGATGCTCCGTTCCTTGACAGCATGCTCCTCAAGTGGGTGCTGGTGGCTTACCGGCAGGGCGATTATACCAAGGCCCGCGACAAATGCGCCCAACTCATCTTTGGTTACCCGGATAGTCCGCATGCCTCGAAAGCAAAGCAGATATTGCCGAAGATCGAAGCCCAGTTGAAGCAAGGTGCGGCTGAATCCGCGCCGGAAAAGAGCACACAGCCATGAAAAAGACCCTCTTTATTCTCCTTTGTGGCGCCGTCGCAATGGTTTCGACGGCCAATGCACAGACTCCACCACCGGACCCCCGGCAGGACGCCTTTGCCACCTTGTTGCTGAAAGGCCAGAAATCCCCGGATGCTCTGACCGCTGACGAAATGACCAAGCTTCTTCAGCTCAGTCAGGAACTGGGGCGCACGATTACCGTCGCGCCCGTGGTCCGGTCGTATCTTGCCAAGCGCACGGACTCATCGGCGGGACTGCTGAAACTGGCCGCTGAGAACGCCAGCTTTGGCGGGGACTATCGCGTGGCGGTAGCCCGCTACAAGCAGATGTTGAAAATCGCGACGCCGGGGGCAGAGACGACGCAGGCCGCCACCGACCTGTATCGCATCCTGGTCGATTACACCATCCAACCGGACGCGGCCTTCCAGTTCATGCTGGAAAGCGGCGACCGGGTTCGTGCCCCCGGGACGGCCGATGTCTATGACGGGTGGTTTCTGGACCGATGCTTCGAGCAGAGGAAGATCGGCGCCATGGCCAAGCGTCTGGTGGCGATTCTGCCCGACGGCGTTCCGCTGGATCAGGAGCGGCAGACCTACTACCATTTGGATCGTTTCCTGGACCGCCTCGTTTCGGCCGGGCCGGCCGATGCCGAGGCGATCGTGCCGGGGCGCCGGTTGCCCTCTCTCATCCGCGGCAGCCCGATTCGCGCGGCCCGTGCCAAGTTCCTCGTCGAAAACCTGGCCTATCGCACCGGCGCCGCCGGCAAGGATCAGGCGGCCGTCGAAAAGGATTTCGAGACTGTTTTGGCGGCGGCTCAGGCTTACGTCGATGCGGCCCCCAAAGCGGCCACGGTGCGCGAGATTTTCACCGCGTTTGCCGGCGGCACCGAGGGGCTCTCGGATGCCGTCTGGAACATGCAACTCGCCCAGAAGCAGTCGTTCTTCGAACGCTACGGGTTTGAGAAACTGCCGGAGGCCGAACGAACCGCCCTCCTGACGTGGAACTGGTGGGAGATGCAGAAACGCATGGCCACGCCACAGCAGTGGGCTGCACTGGGCGCCCGGAATGTGGAGTTGTTCAAGAAGTCAGCGGCTCGCTCGACGGTTCCGTTTGTCACGCTCAGTTCCAATCCGGCGATCTACAAGGCGGAGGCCCAGTTCCTTCAGGGCGCCACCAGCCAGGATGCCGCCATCATCAACTCCCTGGCGTCCTGCGATGATTTCGCGGGAGCCGTGAAGAACCTTGTCGAGAAGGAAAGCTGGTACGGAGCGGCGGACGGACAGGTCAACGTGGTTGCCAACAACCTGATGCCGGCTCACAGGATATGGCCCCGCGACGCCACGTATTCGGTGCCGTCCAACTACTACGAGAAGGTCCTTGCCTCCTTTGCCCGTGACCAGGTGACCCAGAGCCCCTTGGCGGCGTTCTCCATCGCTTCGTCCAGTTCAGCCCTCGTCTGGATGTGGCGCTGGAACGATGAGATTGCGGGAGATAAGAGCAAGTTTGCGGAGCAGCTCCATAAGCTCGATTGGGTTCCCTACAGTGCCGAGGACCGGCGCAAGGTATTCGAGCCGGTTCGCGCCGAGATCAAGGGGTGGGCCGACGAGACACGGCGGCTCCATGAGGAGGCTCGTCGCGGAAACAACACGAACATGATCGCCGCGCTTGCGCCCCGTGTTGCGATCCTGGGACCGATCGAAGCCGCTCTCAAACAGGCTGAAGGAGAAGTGGGTGACCCTGCGAAGGCTCCCAATCCCATTTGCCGCGATCTGTCCCAGACGCTCCTGGCCTTGCGCCAGAAGAATCGCGATGCCTATATCCAGGCGGGCCGGTCCCTTTATCAGGCCATTCGTGACTATGAAGTCAAGAAGACGCCCTATGGAGAGGCCCTGCTCGGATTTCTCGTAGCCAATCGTCTGGATCGTTTCGACACCTTCGATTTCCAGTGCGAAATTCTGGCTGATCAACTGGGTTTGTGCGCCGCCCAAGGCGTCCGGCGTGGTCTGTCCACCACGATCTGGAACCTGCAGAATGGCCGCCCCGGATGGCGCTATGAGTGGGGATGCGTGATCCCTCCCGATCAGGATCGGGCCCAGCGGGCCAAGCTGAACGGAATCTTTCTCAAGGCCATGGAAGATCTTCTCGCCGGCGGTAAGTTCGATGGCGAGATCTTCAATCTGTACCGCGGGGTACGACTCGGCGAACCGCGTGACCTGGACCTGATCGGAAAACTGATCGATCAGCGCGTCTTCCAGAAGAATCCCGCCTTCCGCCTCTATCACAACAGTGCCACGTGCAGTTACATGGCCCTCGTTCGTAATGAGTTCCCCGCCTTGGCCCAGAAATACCCGCCCGAACGTTTCTTTGATGACATGTACATTGAGGAACTTCGGAAAGCCGATGGCTGGGCGGATACGGCCTACTGGAACTACGGACGGGATGAGCAGCACAAAGTGGCCAATGCGGTGGCCGAGCACTTGGGGCAGTTTGCCCGGCTTCCGCTCGGGTATGACGATCAGCCGGCGCGATACAGCGCCAGCCAGTATTGGGAATTGTTCGGGCGCGCCCTGGGCGCCGAGGAGGGCCAGCGCAATGCGATGCTTGCCAAGGCGGAGGCCGGTTACGGCACCAACCGGTTTGACGAGGTCGCCGCGGGCCGGGCGTCCCTGCCGTACATGGCCGTTAGTTCGCCTGAGCAACGACGCGCGTTCTTTGACAAACTTGTCCTGTATGCAGACCGCTCCGCCAAAGCGCCGTCACCCTATGCCTTGCCTTATCTACCTCAGGTCGTGTCCCTTGAACAGGCGAAGAACCTGACGGAGTCAGAGTTGGATGTTCTGACCCGCTCGTTCGCCCGGTGCTGGTGGATGGCCTGGTCCGGGACCGACAACGTGATCGACCGCTACATGAGTGTCGTGAATGACACCCTGATCGGGAAGGCGAAAGCGAAGGACCTTGTTCCCCTGGTGCCGATGTTCTGGCGCATTGCCAGGGACACCAGCGTCCCGCAATTCAACGACAAGCTGATGGCCTATGCTTCCTCCCTGATGAGCACGGGGCAGACGGACCTTGCTGCGGTTTACAGCTCGGTGGGGCTTGAGATCATGGGCGCACGGCTGCGCGAGGAATCCCGCAATGCCTTGAAGGCGATGAAATCCAAGGCGATGATCACCCTGGGCGGCAGCGTCACCGTTGAACGTTCGGACCGCCGCTATCCCATCTTTGCGGCGCAGGCCTTCTATGAGGCCGGGAAACTTGATAATGCCTGGGAGCAATATCTCACCGGTAAAGACGTGGCCCTGACGGAGTTCAAGGAACTGGACATCGAATTCTCGACCTGGCTGGTTGAACGCCACATCGAACTGGGAGAATACGAGGCGGCCGATGCGCTGGCGCAACGCCTGATCCAATGGGTGGATTCGACCCCGCAAGGGTTTGATATGGAGGCTCGCACCCGGTTGGCCCTGGCCTATGCCGGCATTGCTTTCGCGCGGCAGGAATACCCCCGCGCCCGCGCCCAGTACGAACGGATTGTGGCGACGCGCGAATTCGAAAACACGCAGGGCGCCCGCCTGGCCGAACTCAAGATGGCCGATATCGACCGGATCACCAAGCACTATGATGTCGCCATTGAGCGCCTTGAGAAACTGCGGCGGCGCCCCGACCCGCTGCTTCAGGCGGAGAGCAACTACCAACTGGCGATCATCAAGTTCGATCAGGAAGATTTTTCGGCGGCGCGTGATTTCGTAACCCTCGTGTTTGCGGCGAACATGAACCATGCCAATGCCCGCATCCTGGAGGGCAAACTCAACCTGAAGATGAAGAAGCTGGTGGAGGCTACCTCGGTTCGCGTCGGCTTGGCGACAGACCGTAACACGATCGTCCCCGGCAAGCCGCTGAAGGTGCAGATTGAGGATCGCAACCTGGCCGTGGTGGGCAGGATGGCCAATATCGAAGTGCGCGTCTGGACGGCCTCGGGGGATGAGGAATTCTTCAGTCTGCTTCCCTTCGGCGACTCGAAGACGAAGTTTGAGGGAGAACTCCCGACGGCGTTGGCACCGCAGGTGAAAGGCGATCATGTCCTACAGGTCCTGGGCCGGGACAAGGTCAGCTATGCCTTCTCCGATCATTTCAAGAAGGCCGCTGGAGTCACGATCGATACCGTCATGACCATTGACGTCATTTCGGATGCCGAACTCTATATCTCGTCGGGCAAGATCCTGAGCAAGGAGGAGCAGGAGGAACGGGCCCTTCAGCGCCTGTTGCTGTCGCGCGGCAAGATCGCGGAAACCTCGGGCGAGATGCTGAGTTCCATGCGGGCGGATGACGAGATCAAGCCGGGTAACCCGATCTCGGTGCGAATTGTGGATTCCGACCGCAGTACGACGGCCGGAAAGGATCAGATCAAGTTACGGGCCGTGACCACCAGCGGTGACGTGGTTGATAACGTGGTTCTCGAGGAGACCGAAACGCATTCGGGAGTATTCGAAGGCAAGATCCAGACCGCTACGGCGCCCGCCACCGCTTTCGCCTCGGACTCCGAGGAAGGCAAGGAGCCCGCCTTTGCAATCTCCGGAAGCAATTATCCGCCCTGGGTTGCCCTGGCCGACAACCGACGGCCCAAGAGCTTCACCGTGGATCTCAACAACAACCTGTCGCTCGGGCGCATGAACATCCTGGCTGATGTGCCGGGCCGGCTGCTGAAGCGCTTCACGGTTCAGACCTCCATGAACGGCCGAGATTATACGACCGTCGCGACCTGGCCTGCGTTGATGCCGGACTGGGACGGCTATTTGCGCTGCCGGTTGGTGCGATATGGAAACCGCGATGGAGCGCCCACGTCACTCGCCGCGTTCAGGCAGTACCTGGATCTGGATTACCTGGCCGACGGGATGGAGATGATCTATCTGCCCGGCATGCTTTCCGGCAAGATTGCCACCGACGTGCTTGGCCAGGGGGACCGGATGGGCCTGGGGTATGATGGGGGCGGAAGCTGGTATATTGCTCATTTGCAGGGCGTGTTCTATGTTCCGGAACGCCGGCTCCGCACGTTCCGCGTGGACCCGAAAGGCAAGCTGTCCAGAATTTCCTATCTCCTGACGCTGGACGGGCAGCCGGGCAAGAAATCACAAGAGGTGTCAGTTCTCCTGGAGAAGGGCCTCCACCAGTACGATCTCTACGTGGCCGCGCAGCGACGCAGCGAGCCGGAATTTGAACTGCAGTGTGACATTGCGGAGGCTCCCTACATGGCTCGGTGTCCGACCGCCATGTTCATGCCGGCAAGCCGTCCGAAAACGGCGCCGCCTTTCGTGAGTCAGATTGCCAAACTGAGCGCCGATAGCACGAACAACACCTTCACGATTGCCTTTGCGAGTAACACCAGCGCCCGCCTGATTCGCATCGGCATTGCCGATTTCGAGGGTGATGCGCCTGCGATCCGCCGGCTGTCGCTAACCAGCGCCGGAGGGGCTCAGGTGTTGCCCACGAAAGAGGATCTCCTGACGCTTCGCCGGAACCAGGCCCTGGAAATCGTGCCGGGTGACCGCCTCTCGGTGATCTACGAGGACCCGAGTTCCGTCTCCAAGGATAGGCGGGTGCTCGAGGCCTTTATGAAGGCCACCTTCTACAACGCCAAGATCAACGCCTGCTTCATTGAGTCAGGGCTGGATCAACAGGGGCTTCGGCATGCCCAGTACATCCCCATGCGGCGGTTCCGGGCCGGCGATCCCATCAGCGTCCTGATCACCGATCCCGATGGTGATGTCAGTGATGCCCAGGACAAGCTTAAGTTCACCGCACGATTGGCCCAGGGTAAGGCCATCGAACTGGAGGCGCTTGAGAGCGCCCCGCATTCGGGTGTCTTCCTGGGACGGTTCTTCCCCGTCAATGGCGAACCCCAGCGGGCCTCGGAATTGAAAGTAGAGCCTGGTGAAGATATTGCGCTCGCCTACACGGATGAGCAGAACACCGACTTCGGCATTCCTTGGCAGCGCACCTACCAGGTCGAGCAAGCCGTTCCCACCGACCCGGAGATCAGAGTCTACGACTTCTCGTCGCGTTTTCTGGACGCAGACGAGTTGAAGGCGACGGTCGACAAGCCCGACGTTCGCACCGGTGAAACGATGCCGGTCGTGAGGTCCTTGGTCGCCAGCCGTCCTGACACCGTCAACCTCGGGCATGTGGCCACGAACTTCATCGGATGCCCGCTGATTGCAGAAGTCCGGTACCCGACCATCGCCCTGTCGCCGCTGAGCACCGCCAAGCTCTACGTGCAGACGTCTTCAGCCCTGAAACGCGCCGGAAAAGATCCGACGAATGCGTTCGATGTCACTGTGCCCGGCACCATGAAGTATGAGTTCGGGCCTGGGGATGCCGGCGCCATCTCTCCTCCGGCGGGCTATCGCGAAGTGCTGGTCCGGGGAAATCCTTACGCGTTGGACGCCTTGGATGATGGTCGTTTCACCTTTGTCATTCCCATGCGCCTGGGTGAGGGCACGGAGACGGTGGATGCGGTCGATCTGTCCGAAACGATGCAGGGAAGTTTCAGTGACCCGGAACGGGTGGGGCCCTGGATTCGCGTCTCTTATGTGGACGAAGAAGGCAAGACCATGACCCTGAGCCGCCAGATGCCGTGGCCGGTACTATTCATCCGTCCGGACGACGTGATCACCGTGGCCTTCGAAATTCCCGGGGAAGCGGGCCAACCCTCACGCTGGCTGACCCAGCAGGTTGCCTTGTCCGCCAATGCCTTCTTCGATGTCATGGACCAGCGCTATCAGGAAACGTTGCGCAGCGTCTATGTGGGCGAACGGATCTATTTGCGGATCGTGGATCCCCTGCGAGACCAAGGCAGCGGAAAAGACTCCGTGACGGTGAACGTTCCGATTTCGGGTGGGGCTGTCACTCAATCGCTCTCTCTGGTTGAAACGTTCCCGCACTCCGGAACCTTCAAGGGAAGTTTCCAGGCGGTTTACGCGGGGACGGCCAGCAACACGGTTCAAACCGACATCGTGCCGGTGACCTATGGTGAGACGGTGCCGGTGCTCTACCAGGCCGCCGTGGGCGGTCTTCCCATGACGCGCCCGGTGCTGATGCACAAGGGGGCCGATGGGGCGGTGCTCCCGTTCACCAAGCGGTTCGCGGAACCTGAAGTTGCCGTTCAGACCCAGTTCACGATTGCCGAGGCCTTCTTTGAACTGGCCAAGAAACATCGCGAGCTCAAACAGGATGATTTGGCGAGACGTGAGATCGCCCAGGGCAAGAAGCTGCTGGAGGAGGCCATTCGCGACTATCCCGAAACCGAGGAACGCGCCCACGCCGACTATCTGCTGGCGAATCTCGCGATGGAATATGCCGAGGAAGTCCAGGACCCGGAGATCAAAAAGCAGCGTTATATGGAAGCCATTACCCGGTTTAGCGACCTGGTTTCCAGTTACTCGGGCAGTCCCTACGCGCCCAAGTCGCAGTTCAAGAAGGCGCTGGCCTTCGAGAAACTCGGACAGCTGGATCAGGCGTGCGAGGAATATGTCAAACTTTCCTACCGCTATCCGGACAACGAGCTCGTGGCGGAGACCATCGCCCGCCTTGGCCAGTATTTCATGACCAAGGGCAAGGAATGGCAGGATAAGGTGAACGCCGAGACGGAGATCGTGAAGAAGGAGAAAGCACGACTGCAGATGATTGATATGTTCAAGGCTGCCGCCCAGGTCTTTGCCCGGCTCTCCGAACGCTTCCCCGATCATCAGTTGGCAGGCAAGACCGTGGTTCTTTCCGCGCAATGCTGGATCCGCGCTGAGAATCTCGACCGCGCTATTGCCGTGTTCGGATCGGTGATTGACGCCAAGAAGGCCGGCAGCGATCTTATCGCCCAGTCCATGTACTGGAGCGGGGACTGCTACATGAAGAAGAACGATTACGTCAACGCGTACCGCATGCTGAAGCGGTTGACCTGGGACTATCCGGAGACGACGTGGGCCAAGTATGCCCGCGGACGACTGAGCGAAAAGGAACTGGCTTCGGTTGAAGAGAAGGAAGCCCAGCAGTAGTCCGGGATGTCAACCATGCGTCGCTTTCCTGAACAGTTGCCGCCTCCGGTGAAGACTCCTCCGGCCGACTATGTTGCGCCGTTGGAGGGCTTGTCACAGGGCGAGCGGGCGATGCTGGACGGCGTGATGGACGGGCGGACCCTGTCCTGGTTCGGCCCCACGGGGACTCGTGTGGATGTCGGGTTGTGGTTCCGGAAGGCCCGCGTCTGGATCGGTGTGTTTGAGACCGAGATCGTTCTGTTGGCGGCTGGTAAACAGCCTTTCCTGGAAAGGGCTGATTTGGATGACTTGGGGGAAGCGCAGTACAATGTTTTGACGGGTGAGCTGGTGTTGGAGCCTGCGCCGTCATTGTCGTTGAAGAAATTGGTTCTGTCCCCG
>CAYOIT010000135.1:0-7805 GCA_964404035.1 uncultured Verrucomicrobiota bacterium
ACGTTTCAGAACGATGAGTGCTTGGGGACAGTCTGTCAATACGCGAAAGGGGGCCAACATGAAAACATTACGTGCCGGGCGGGTGATGGTCATCGGGTTGTTTGTAATCCTGGTCTGTCTGTTGCCGATGTGGGCGGTGGCGTTTGACCGGGATACCGTGTCGAATCTGGTGCTTTGGGTGGATGCCAACGATCTGGATGCGGATGGCGCGCCGGAGGGGATGTCCGAGAGCGGCCTGACCGGGACGCGGATCGATACGTGGCGCGACAAGTCGAGCCAGGGCAATCACGCGATCCGACAGTTTGACGGCAACAACCCGACTTACGTCACGAATGCCTGGAACGGGAAGGCCGTAATGCGGGGTACCTCGGGAACGGCTAACAAGGGCGATTACCTGCAGTTCACGCGCATTACGACCATCCGCACCGTGTTCTGGGTGATCAAAGAGCAGTCGGTGCTGAGCGATGGCCATTTCCTTCTGGGTGACAGCGGCTCGTATCACTTCCACAGGAAGAGCGCCAACGGCCCGTTCTGGGATGCAACCTATGCCCATGCCAATATCCAGAACGGTACCACACGCACCAACGGTTTCACGGTGGCGGCGCCGACGAACACGTCGATTCCTGCCAATACGGGCCTGCTGATCACGCTGAAGACAACCGGCAATGTCGAGGCGAATCAGATTACCCAGGACCGGACGTCCCATGGGAGTTGGCAAGGGGACATCGCGGAGATTCTGATTTTCAGTCATGCATTGAGTTCCAACGAAGAGAGCACGGTTGGGGCCTATCTGGCCGACAAGTATGGGTTGACTACTGCCTACGCGGCTCCAGTCCTTTTGCCAACGGTTGACAACGCGGTGGGCGCGACGAATGTGACCTTGGAGTCGGCTTACCTCACCGGGACGCTGACCTCGACCGGAACGGCGGAGACGGCCGTGTTCGTGTTTTGGGGAGAGACCGATGGCGGGACGAACTGGGGGGACTGGGCGCAGACGAATCTCTGGGCCGCGCCGCAGTCCAACCGCGCTTATTCCCATGCGGTAACGCTAAGTTCGAACAGGAGCTACCATTACCGGTTCGCCGCCACCAATGCCGTCGCCGCCACTTGGGCCAGTCCCTCGGCAACCCTGATGACGGCGCCGGTCACCCTCACGTGCGACGCGGACGCCTCGGAGGTCGGGCTTGTCGCCGGAACCTTTACGGTCCATAGGGCGAGCACGGCGACCAACGCCGCGCTGACGGTGAACTATGCCATCGCCGGAGGCGCCAGCAATGGGGTCGACTATGCCGCGCTGAACGGGACCGTCGTCATCGCCGTCGGCGCGGAAAGCGCATCCATCCCGGTGACCCCTCTGTTCGACAAACTGGCGCTGGAGGGAACGGAGACGGTGACGTTGTCGCTGACGGCCGGCCCCTATCTCATCGGGGCGGCGTCGAACGCGACGTTGAACCTGGCCGACAACCCCGCTGTGGGATGCTGCTACGTGTGGACGAACTCGCCGTCCGAGACGGCGCCGTACAATTCATGGGACACGGCGGCGCACGATATTCAGAAGGCCGTCGACTATGCCGCCACGAACCTGGCCCTCTACGATACGGTCGCGGTGACCAATGGCAACTATGGCGTCACGAACACGCTGAACGTGACCAATGGCGTGCTGTTGCGCAGCGTTAACGGCTGGGCCAGCACGACGATCTACCTGAGCAACACCGGCGCACTGAACCGTGTCTTGTACGTGAGCCACACCAGCGCAATCGTCGACGGGTTCGCCATTACAAACGGTTACGCGACGGAGAAACAGGGCGCCGGGGTCTATCTCAACAGCGGCACACTGCGCAACTGCCTGATCACCAAGAACTTCATCCCGAAAAAAGTCGGCGCGAACAATCAGCAGGGGGCCGGTCTGTACCAAAACGGGGGACTTGTCGAGAACTGCGTCATCTCGAACAACGAGATGTCTCACGAGCAGGCCTCGGCGGGCGGCGCCTATGTCAACAACGGGACAATGCGCGCCTGCCGCATCGTGGATAACCGGCTGAGAGGGTCCAGTAGCGAGTATGGTGCCGGCCTTTACGTCAACAACAGTGCCCTGGTCGAGAACTGCCTCATCGCCGGCAACGTCGGCCTGGGAGGAAGCTCGGGCCAGGGCTGCGGGGCCGTCTACCTGAATAGCGGGACCCTGCGCAACTGCACCGTGGTCGGGAACACCATCACCAACCAGACGACCTGCGGCATCTACCGGAACGGCGGCACCGTGACCAACTGCATCGTGTTCGGGAACCAATCCATTCGCGGCGACTACATTTCGTGGCAGGTCAACACGACCAATGGGTTCGCCTACTCCTGCGCAACGGAGCTGACCAACGGCGCGGGCAACATCACCGCCGATCCCGACTTCATGGACGCGGCAGGCGGCAACTATCGCCTGGCAGCAGGTTCTCCCTGCCGTAACACCGGCACGAACTACTCGACCCTGGCCGCCTCGGACCTCGACGGAAACCCCCGCCTCGTCCAGGGTTGCGTGGACATGGGCGCCTATGAAAAGGATACGACGGTCGGCGCCATGGAGTGCGACTTCACTGCCTCAGCGGCCGCCGCCTTCGACTTCGCCTCGGTCGTCTTCACGCCATCGTTGTCGGGTGCCTCCGCAAACACGAATGTGACGGGATGCGGGTGGGACTTCGGTGACGGTCAACGCACAACGACCCCGGCCCTGACTGCCGTTACCAATGCCTACGGTCTGGGATCATGGTCCGTCACCCTCACGGTCACGAACGACCTCGGCTACACGACCAACCGCGTGAAAATGGCCTATGTCCGCATCTATTCGTCGACGAACTATGTCTGGTCGGGCGGCGCGTCTGTCGCCCCGTATGCCTCGTGGGCCAATGCCGCCACCAGCGTCGCCGGCGCGGTGAGCGCGGCGGGGGTCGTGAACGGCCAGGGCGGAGTGGTGCTGGTGACAAACGGCGGCTACGGCGTGGCTTCGGAATTGATCATCTCGAAGGCCATTACCCTGAAGAGCGTCAACGGCCCGGCGGTCACAGCCATCTACCGCGGGGTGACGAACGTGCAGTACCGGGTGCTCCGGATGGCGAATTCGGGCGCCACGCTGGCGGGACTGTCGATCACCAACGGATATGCGCAGGAACTTCAAGGCAATGGCGTCTATGCCTATTACGGCCTCATCACCAACTGCCACATGCGGTTCAACCGCGTTCCGTCCAAGGGATCGGTCAACAACCTGCAGGGGATCGGACTCTATCTGAACGGCGCGACGGTGGCGGATTGCCTTGTGGCTGACAATGAACTGTGGAATGAGGGCACCTCGGGTGCCGGCGCCTACGTCAACGCGGGGCTCATGCGCAACACCGTCATTCGGAACAATGTGATGCGGGGCAGTTCCTACGAGCGCGGGTGCGGCCTGTATGTCAACGGCGGCGCGGTGGAGAACTGCCTGATTGTCAGCAATGTGACGATGGGCGGGAAAACCGAGGACCCGGCCGGTGCCGTCTACATGAATGGCGGCACGCTGCGCAACTGCACGGTGTCGGCGAATGTGACGACCAATCATCAGTTTGCCGGCATCTATCTCGTCGGCGGCACGGTCGTGAACTCGATCAGTTCCGGCAACCTGGGGCTCCGCACCGGCTATCTCAGCTCGGAGGTGAACACGACCAGTGGGTTCACGTACTCGTGCGCGCCGGAGTTGATTAGCGGGCTGGAGAACGAGAGCCTTCCGGCACAGTTGCGGCCGAATTTCACGCTGGACTCCGTATCGCCTTGTATCGACGCTGGCACCAACGGCGTCTGGACGGTCGGGACCGACGACCTCGCGCGTCAGCCGAGGGTGATCAACGGGCAGGCCGATATGGGGTGCTATGAGTATGACGCCACGGCGGGTGATTTCGCCTGCAGCTTTGGGGCTGTGCCGACCGAGGCGTTCGACACGATCTATCCGGTATTTACCGCCTCGGCGTCGGGCGCGAACACCAACCTGGTGTATTACTGGTGGGACTTTGGCGACGGACAAACCAGGGAAGGCCCGGGCCTCGGGTATGTGAGTAATCTCTACACGATAGCGAGCAATTTCACGGTGAGGCTGGCGGTGAGCAATACGATGGGGCAGGTGACCGCCATCACGAACGCGGCCTATATCCGCGTTTACCCCTCGACCAACTACGTGTCGATCACGGGTGGGCATGTGCCGCCGTTCATCTCCTGGGCCAACGCCGCCACCACCGTACAGGCTGCCGTGGATGCCGCCTGGTGGAACGGCTCGCAGGGCACCCTCGTGCGGGTAGCCGACGGCGCGTACCCGCTGACGAACACGCTGTTCCTCTCCAGCGGCATCACGTTGCGCTCGGAGAACGGGCCGATGTCAACGGTGCTGTACCGCAGTGTCACCAACCTGCAGTACCGCGTGGTTCGCATTGCCAACGCCCAAGCTGTGGTCAGCGGGTTCACGATCACCAACGGGTTTGCGCAGGAATTAAAGGGGAACGGGGTGTACCTGGAAAACGGCCTGCTCACGAATTGCGTGATCCGTCTGAATAACTGCCTGAGCAAGGGGATCCTCAATAATCTGCAAGGAGTGGGGCTCTACATGGAGGGCGGGGTGGCTGCGAATTGCACGATCTCCGAGAACACACTGCTGCACGAGCAATCCAGGGGAGCGGGGGCGTATGTGGCCGGTGGAATCCTCCGCCGCAGCATCATCCGGGATAACCGGATTTGGGGCAGTACCTGGGAACAGGGATCCGGTCTCTATATGAACGGAAGCAGCGCTCTTGCCGAAAACTGTCTGGTGGTGGGCAACGTGGCGTTGGGAGGGGTCGCCAGCGAGGATGGGGCCGGGCTCAGTCTGGCGAACGGCACGATCCGCAATTGCACGGTGGCGGCGAATGTGGCGACCAATCATCAGGTGGCAGGGTTGTACCGCTCCGGCGGCGGAGTGACCAATACGGTCGTCTACGGGAACCTGGGGATTCGCGCGGGCTATGCGAGCTCGAACGTGAATACGACGGTCGGCTTTGCCTATTCCTGCGCGCCGGAACTGACGGCGGGCGTCAGTGGCAACATTACCAATAATCCGCGCTTCAACGATGAGGCGGTCGGCGACTACACCCTCCAGGGCAGTTCGCCGTGTCTGAACACGGGCACCAACGAGACTTGGATGACGAATGCCGTGGATTTGGTTGGGCGGCGGCGGTTGTTCGGCGGCATCGTGGATATGGGCGCGTACGAAAACCCGAACAATCCGGGGAGCATCTTCACCATGCGGTAAGGGGGCGGGAAAGGGAAGACAGTGGACCGTGGACAGTAGACGGTAGACTACAGACTGAAGACCGTCCGTTTCCACCGAGGCGTTGGACCGAGGTGCATCAAGGGAAAACCGGCGGAGACCGCCGGCTCCAGGTAACTTCCGAAACTTGGAGCCGGCGGTCCTCCGCCGGTAGAGTTATAGATCGTTTCGTTTGGGTTGCGGGCGCTAGCCCGCCTTGGGATTAGCGACAGAAACCAGAGAATCGAGGGATCATGAATAGCATCAGACGATTGTGCCGGTATGCGGGGCTGGCTTTGTTCGCGGTGGCGGCGGTGGCGGTGGCCACGGAAACCGAGAATCTAAACCTTCAGGTGCTGCCTGCACTGGGCAAGGTCGTCATCGATGGTCAGGTCGATGACTGGGATCTGTCCGGAGGCACTCTGGCCTGCGGCGATGTCGAGAACCAGCGTGACCAATACGGCATTTGGATTCATACGATGTGGGATGCGGATAACCTCTACATCCTGGCGCGATGGATGGATCTGACCCCTTTGAACCATCCCGGCAGCATCAAGGGTGATTACGGGTTCAATGGCGATTGCCTTCAAGTGCGCGTGCTGACGGCCCCGGCTGAAAAGCTTGAGAAAGCCGCCACGCGCGGCAGTCCCCAACAGGATTCCGGGCCGGACCATCCGGGGGCCCGCACCAGCCATATCACCGCATGGCGGGACCGGGATGGACTGGACACGGTCAAGATCGACTGGGGTCAGAAATTCAACGAGGGCAGTGTCGAAGCCAAGGAGAAGGGCGGACGGCAGGCGTTCAAGGTCTGGGATGACAAGCGGGGCTACACCCAGGAACTCTCCATTCCGTGGACCTTGCTCTCCCGCGACGGCTGGAAGCCCGAGGCCGGCGCCCGGATGGCCATGACCTTCGAGCCGAACTTCCTCACCCGCGCCGGGAGCCGTTTGACCATCAAGGATATCTTCCGCCCCGAGACCGGCATTGATCGGGTCTTCACCTTCCAGGCGCCGAACTGCTGGGGATTTGCCACGCTCGAAGCCAAAGGCCAAGCGGCCTTGCGGCCGGTACGACTTTCCGATGGCCGTGAGTTTCCCGTGCGGTTGGCTGCTGGTCTGCCCACGGTGGACTGGACCGGCCTGGTCAAGAGTCGCGCGCCGGAGGGCTTCAAGCCGATCACGTTTGCCGTGGAGGAGGACGGCTACGTTTCGCTGAACCTCTTTCGCGCGGATGGCACCGTGGCGCGCCAGCTCCTGGCGGCAGCCTTCTACACTAAAGGCACGCATGAGGTACGCTGGGATGGGCTCGGAACCATGTCCGTGCGGGTTCCCGGGAAACCGCTGGAGCCGGGCGAGTATACCTGGGGTGGCCTCTGGCAACCCGGCGTATCATTGACCTTACGGGGGTGGTGCGGCAGTTCCTCGGCAACGCCGTGGGGCAACGTCTGGGGGGCGGACCATGGCGACCCTTGTGCGGCCGCCGCCGATGACGAGCGCGTGTATCTGGGTTGGGGTGGGGGTGAGGGCGCCAAGCCGTTGCTGGCCTGCAACCCGAACGGCGACATCCTGTGGAAACAGATTCGTGGCGGCATTGCCTCCGCCAGCCTGGTGGCCGCCGCCGAGGGAACGGTCTATGTCTGGAACGAGGTTGGACAATATGCGCCGCGCAGTCTCTATCGCGTCGACGCGAAGACCGGCGGTTACACCACATGGGAAGCGAGCGGCAGCACCGATCTGAGCCTGCGAGAGGTATTTACGGGCGACACCAATGCTCCCAACTCTCCGGGCAGCCTGTGTGCCGGCAAGGGTATGGTCTTTCTTGGGTTCGGCGGCCTCGGCAAGGTGGCCGTGGTGGATGCGAAGACCGGCAAAACCCTGCGCATGCTCGATGTGCCCAAAGTGGGCGATATCGAACTCGGCCCGGATGGCTGGCTGTATGCGGTTTCCTACAACGAGAAGGGCTGCCACATCGTGGCTGTCGACCCGCAGAATGGGAAGACCAGGACGGTCGGCCAGGTTCCGCTGCAAGGTAAGGACTGGGTCCGCGCCCTCGCCGTGGATAAGGACGGCGAGCTCTATTGTGGCATTACCGGTGAACGCCATTATGTCCAGGTTCTCGACAAGACTGGCAAAGTGACCCGCACCATCGGAGTGAAGGAAGGCCGGCGCTTGAATGGACCCTGGCAGCAGGAGGGCATGTTCCAGGTCAGCGCCCTTGCGGTGGATGGCAAGGGTCAGCTCTGGGTTACGGAGCAGGATGGTCAGCCCCGGCGGGTCAGCGTCTGGGATCCCAAGAGCGGCGCTTTTCTCAAGGAGTTCTTCGGCTCGGCGACGTATGGGGCGATCGGGGGCGGTATCAACCCGGTGGACCCCAACCTTATGGTCGGTCAGGGCTGTGAGTGGCGCATCGATCCCGCGACGGGAAGGGCAACCTGCCTCGGCACCATTGATCGCAACGGCATGATGGCCTCCCGTTTCGGGTTCAGCCCCGATGGGCGGCTGTTCCTGGCGGTCAC
>CAYOIT010000135.1:7905-9781 GCA_964404035.1 uncultured Verrucomicrobiota bacterium
TACGGCGGCGCGAAACAGATCAAGGTCACCGGCTGGACGAAATGCGGCGCCCCCGTGTACGACCTTTCGAAGGCCATCCCGATGCCCAAACCGAACGGCGGGCGGGGCGGAATGGGGGCCCAGTGGAACGCCGGGTCGGCCGATGGCCGGTTTGTTCTATGGAACGGCAGTTATGGCGATGATCATTCGACTTTCGACTGCTATGACATCGCCTCCGGCAAACTGATGTGGACCTACCCGAACAACTTCACCGGTGTGCATGGGTCCCATCGCGCCTGTCCCCCGGAAGTGGGCCTGATTCGCGGTGCCTACGATATCTGCGGGTCCGTGAAATTGCCCGAACCGATCGGCAATATCTGGGTGATCCCTACGAACAAGGGGGAGTGGCATGCCCTGACCGAAAAAGGCTACTATCTGACCAAGTTCTGGGAAGGGGATCCGATGCGGGTTGAGTTTCCGGACAAGGCCATGCCCGGAGCCGATTGCACTCGGTGTCCGCCCGGCGCCGGCGAGGAGGCTTTCGGCGGTTCCATCTGTCTTGGAACGAATGGCGAGTTCTCCCTCCAGGGCGGACACACGAGCTTCTGGAATGTCCAGGTGAACGGCCTCGACAAGGCGCGTGCGCTGGCCGGCGGAAAGCTGACCTTGAGCCCTGCGGACGTGGAGCAGGCACAGACGTTCCGGCAGCGCTACCTGAAGGCGCAAGAAGGTGATCGTGCCTTCGTGGTGACGAAGACCACGCCGGCTTTCAGCGGCGACCTGGTGAAGGATTTCGGAGTGAAGGCCGTGAAGGCGTTTGCCCGGCAGGACAATGCCAAGGTGAAGATTGCGCTGGCATGGGATGAGCAGAACCTGTATGCGGCGTGGCAGGTGATGGATGATACGCCCTGGGTCAACGGTGCCGATGCGCCGGAGTTCCTGTACGCGCGGGGCGACACCGTGGACCTCCAACTCGGGCTCAACCCCAAGGCCGGCGACCGTGAAAAAGCCGAAGTCGGTGACCTGCGACTTTCGATCGGGCCATTCCAGACTCAGCCCACGGCGGTCATCTACCGGCGCGTCGTTGACAAGGGTGCGGAGAAGAAAGCGATGAAGTTCGTATCAGGTGTCTACCGCGACGGGGTCTGGATGGAGAGTGTCACGTACCCGAAGGATATCAAGGTGTCAGTGAAACTGGCCGGTGACAAGAAGGGCTATGTGGTCGAGGCGGCCATACCCTGGACCGCGCTGGGGGCCAAACCGGAAGCAGGGCTGAAACTGACCGGCGATCTGGGGGTGACACACGGGAACAAAGCGGGCAACGACACGGTGTTGCGCTCTTACTGGTCCAATCTCAGCACCGGCCTGGTGAGCGACGAAGTCGAGGAATTGATGATGACGCCGCGTGCCTGGGGAGCCATCGAACTGCAGTAGGACCGGAGCCGGAAACAACTCCTCATGGTACGGGCGTCCCGCCCGTGCCACAAATTGAGCGCATCCAACGTATGACAACAACAAATCGTGAACGCCTTTCGCTGGATGAGGGCTGGAAATTCAAGCTGGCGCAGGGGGACCTGCTCCAGCCGTATGAAACGTGGACCAAGGCCGGGGATTTCCGGGGCGGGGCGCCGTCCCGGAAGTTCGATGACTCCGGCTGGCGGACCGTCGATCTGCCGCACGACTTTGTGGTGGAAGGCGACTTCATCAGCGAGGCGAGTTTCACGGCCAGGGAACCGAACACCCATCATACCGTGCATGGCTCCAAACCGGGCGGCATCGGCTGGTACCGGCGCCGGTTCAACGTGGCGGCGGAGGACTTGGGTAAGCGGTTCTACCTGTTCTTCGACGGCGTCTTCCGCGACAGCCGGATCTATCTGAATGACTACTTCGTGGGCGG
>CAYOIT010000135.1:9881-12880 GCA_964404035.1 uncultured Verrucomicrobiota bacterium
GCGGCTCAAGGAGATGGGCTGCAATGCCTATCGCTGCTCGCACAATCCGGCGACGCCGGAGTTGCTTGATGCGGCCGACCGGTTGGGGATTCTGGTGATGGCGGAGAACCGCCTCCTGAGCAGCGCGGACCATTCCCGGCAGGATCTGGAAGCCATGATCCGGCGTGACCGCAATCATCCCTGCATCGTGCTGTGGAGTCTCGGCAATGAGGAATTCTTTACCCAGTGGCTAGCCTCGTCGGTCCGGGTCACCCGCACGCTACGCGACGCCGTCCACCGCTGGGACCCCACCCGGCCTGTCACCTTGGCGGTTTGTTTCTGGAATCCGGCCACGAATAAATCCGAGCCGCTGGAGCGGCATCCCGTGCCGGCTCCGGAACTGGACGTGATGGGCTTCAACTATTTCGGAGAAGTCTGGGACGCGTATCACGCGAAGTACGCAGACCAGCCCGCGACGGTGTCCGAGGCCTCCACGCCCAACCAGACACGGGGCTGCTATGAGACCGATGACGCCCGTGGCCAACTCGGCTGGCTTGACCCGCGCAGTAACTGGACGACGGCTGAAGACCACTGGCAGCGGGTGGCGACGCAGCCCTACCTCAGCGGGATTTTCCTGTGGACCGGCTTCGACTATCGCGGCGAGCCGTCGCCGCACGGCTGGCCGGCGATCAGTTCGCACTTTGGCATCATGGATACGTGCGGGTTCCCGAAGGACTCGTATTACTACTACCGGGCCATGTGGCGGGATGAGCCGCTGGTGCACGTGCTGCCGCATTGGAACTGGCCCGACAAGGTCGGACAGCCGATCCGGGTGGCGTGTTACACGAACTGTCAGGAGGTCGAGCTGTTCGTCAATGGCGTCAGCCAGGGCCGGAAAGCGGTTGCGTTCGCGACCCACGCGGAGTGGCCGGACGTGATTTACGCGCCGGGTGTCGTGGAGGCAAAGGGCTACCGCGAAGGCAAGGTCGTCGCCACGGCCCGGGTCGAAACGACCGGCCCGGCTCATGGGGTGCGGCTGACGGCGGACCGGACGCGTATTGCGGCCGGGAAGCGCGATGGTTGCGTGGTGGACGTGGCGGTGGTGGATGGCGAGGGACGCGTGGTGCCCGAGGCCGATCAGGAGATCGTCTTCCACGTCGAAGGGGCGGGGGACGTGCTGGGCGTGGGCAACGGCGATCCCGCCAGCCATGAGCCGGATAAGGCCAGTCACCGGCGCGCGTTTCACGGGCTATGCCAGGTCATCCTGCGCAGCGGCAAGGAAGCGGGACGGCTGGTGCTGACGGCCCAGGGAGCGGGGCTGGTCTCCAGCCGGCTCGCGGTGGAGGTTGTGGGTTAGGCTGCGTCTGGTGTCGGGAAGGCTACGGGCTGGAAGCCCGTGCCACGAAGAACGAGTGGTGGCACGGGCTTCCAGCCCGTAGCCCTGGTGGAGACAAGCAAGCGCAAAGGAAGAGAACGGTCTCCGGGAAAAGGAAAGGCACAATGAAAACACAGGGCATGACGGTGGGCACGGACGGCTATTTTCAACGGGACGGAAAACGCTTTTTCCCCGTCGGCGTCAACTACTGGCCGGCGTCCAGCGGCGTGGAGATGTGGCAGGCTTGGTCGGAATCCGAGATCAAGCACGACTTGGATGTTGTTCGCGACCTTGGCCTGAACTGTGTGCGGTTCTTTGTGCGTTGGCCTGATTTCGAGCCCGAGTTCGGGCGCTACGACGAACGCATGTTCGAGCGCCTCGGCCATTTGGTGGGATGGTGTGCCGAGCGGGGAATACTGGCGCACCCGGCGCTGATCACCGGGTTCATGAGCGGCGGGTTCTTCTGGCCCAAAGGCAAGGGCAGTCGCAATCTCTATACGGATCCGCTCCTGGTCGAGCGATCGGCGGCGCTCTGCCGCCGCGCCGCCGCGGTGCTGGCTCCCTATCATAGCGACCTCTTTGCCCTCGACCTTGGTAACGAGTTGAGTTGCGTCGATGCGTGGTCGGCGCCCCCCGATGCGATTGAGTCGTGGTGCCGTACGGTGACCACGGCGATCCGTGAGGCGTATCCGGAGGCGCTCATCGTCTCCGGGACGGACAGCGCGCCCGTCTTCAGCGACAATGGGTGGCGGATGGACCGACAGCCCGGCACGAACTTCCTGAGCGTCCATACCTACCCGGTTCCGGGCTGGAATCCCGTTCCCTTTGATGGCATGACCGATCCGTTCTGCCAGGCGCTCCTGCCGTTCAACACACTGGTGGCGCGGGCGTTCGGGCCGGTGATGGTGCATGAATTCAGCACGATCCTGATCAACGGCCGGCCGGAGTGCGAATCCTACCTCAACACTGTGCTGCCGGCGTGCCTGGCGAACGGGGCGAACGGGTTCCTCTGGTGGTGCCTGCGGGACGTGAAGGCGGCCATTCATCCTTACAACAAGAGCGGGTTCGAGGGCCGCCTGGGCCTGGTGGATGCGCAGGATCGGCTGAAACCGGCCGCGGAGAGCATGATGGTGTTCCTCCGGTCGCTTGCGACGTGGACGCCCCCCGCGGCGTCCACGGCCGAGATCGCGTTGTACTGGCCGCAGGAGTTCTATCGGCGCGAGAACCCGTACAACCCCGGCAACGATCCTTCTGCGGTCTGGCGGCGCGCGCTGGCCTGGTACTACATGCTCGGACGGCTTGGTCGACCCGTGCAGATTGCCCGGGCAGGGGTGCCGCTGGATCCGTCCATACGCATTCTGATTGTCGCGGGCGCGGCCTTGACGGCGGGCGAATCGGCGCAAGTCGAAGCCTGGGTGCGGCAGGGAGGGCGCGTGATCTGGAGCGGCCCGACGTGGCAGCAATGGACCGAATCCGTGGACGCGACGATTGGCGCCGTTCCGGTGGATATCCGCGCCTCGCGCCCGGCGACCGTGGCTTGTTTCGGGGGCGAGTGGACGCTGCACTCTCCGTCCGAGGGGCGTGCGGAGGTCCGGTTGACCACGGCGACGGTGCGCGCCGCCAGGGCCGACGGCCAGCCGGTGAT
>CAYOIT010000136.1:0-9932 GCA_964404035.1 uncultured Verrucomicrobiota bacterium
ACGCTCCAGTGCCGTGTCTATGGGGTGGCGCCGCTGCAGTACCTTGGCGGCGAGGTGCAGATGCCGGCACAGACGGCCGAGCGGCTCGAGGTGTACGACGGGCAGACCGGCGCCCTCGTCAAGGAACTCCCTGTCAAAATCGGATGGCATGGCCTGTCGTTTGGTCCCAAGGGGGATCTCTATGCCATCGAAAAGGGACATCAGGATATCGTGAAGGTCGACCTTGAGTCCGGTCGCCTGACGCCGGTGGTACCCAAGTGCGAGCCCAGCGTCATGACGGTTGGCCCGGATGGACTGGTTTACGTATTCCCGTGGTCCGACAACGGCCGCGCGGCCATTCAGGTGTTCGACATGAGCGGAACCCTGGTGCGCACGATCGGGCATGCGGGTGGACGCAAGGTGGGGGCGTGGGATCCCCAGCAGTTCAAGGATGTCATCAATCTTACGGTCGACAGGAGCGGTAACCTGTGGGTGGTGGAGTGCGGCAACTATCCGCGGCGTATTGTGCACTACCGGACGGACGGGACATTCGTGAAGGAGATCCTCGGTAACACGCTGTATGGCGGCGGCGGGGGCGGCGTGCTGGACCGGACCGACGCCACGCGGGCGTGGTATGGGCCGGTGGAGTTTGAGCTCGATCGGGCGCAACACACCTCACGTATCCGGGCCTTGATCGGCGAAGGACTTGAGAGTGACCTGGTGTCGATGCGGGTGGCGGGCCGGAAGGAGAAATACATGGTGTCGGTGCCGCATTCCATGGATAGCCGGCAGTCCCATGGGACGGTCTACCTGTATGACGAGACGGCCCATACGGTCCGGCGGGTGGCGGCGGTCGGAGACGCCAGCTTCTTTGCCCCGTTGCGCAAATCCAAGGTGCTGGCCCTGTTGAAGGGCGGGGTGCCCAAGGCGTTCTCGTTCATCTGGAGCGATCGCAACGGCAACGGTGACGTGGACCCCGACGAGGTGGACTTCAAGCCCAAGGCGAAGCTCTCCGCGTTCGAGTCCGTCGGGCCGTTTGACAACACCCTCGGCTGCATGGGCGGCGGCGTGTATTACGAGGCCAGGGAGTTTCTGCCTGGCGGCGTGCCGGTGTTCACGCGTTCACCGCTCCCGGGACCGGCGCTCCTGCGCCTGGACAATGGGAATTATTTCTCGTTGCACACGCGTCTGGCCGAAGACGGACCGATCGAGAACTTCGTCACGACCGCCAAGGGCGAGAAGCTGTGGGGCTACCCGACGGGACCCGGCGGTGTGGGCGGTCTCAATGTCCCGGTCTGGTCGCCGGGTCGGGTCTGCAACCAGTTTGCGGTGATCGGGCATGAAACGGCGCCGCAGGGCGACCTTGGCGAATTCGTGGTGGTGCACGCCAACAGCGGTGAATGGAATGTCTGGACGGCGGACGGCCTGCTGGCCGGCCAGATCCTGCTCGACAAGAGCAACCCGCGTTCGAAACTCTTTGGCCCGCCGCTGGCGACGCCCGGGATGAGACTCGATCCGTTGACGGCCAGCCAGGAACACTTCCATGGGTTCTTCACACGGACGGAAGCCGACAACCGGTATTACATCATCGCCGGCTTTACGCACATGAGCCTCATCGAAGTCCAGGGGTTTGAGAAGTACCGGCGGTTTGCAACCGAGGTCACGGTCACCGCGGCCGACCTGCAGAAGGCGCGTGCCTGGGAGACCACCCAGGTGCGCCGGCAGATCGGGGGGCGCGCTCTGGTGGCGAAGGCGCCGCCGATGGAGGTGGCCCCGCGGATCGATGGCGATGGGGCGCCGCATGAGTGGCCCGGCGTCCTGGCGATCGACGACAGCGGATCCGCCACCTTTGCCGTCAACTACGACCGCGCGAACCTCTATCTCTGCTGGAAGGGGCACGGGCTTGGTGCGGTTCGCAATGGGGGCACGGAATACCAGCGGTATTTCAAGACGGGCGCCGCGCTGGACTTCCTGCTGGGCAGCGATCCCAAGGCGGATCCGAAGCGCGAACGGCCGGTGCGAGGGGATCTGCGGGTGCTGATCACGTTTGTCGGCGGCCAGCCGAAAGCGGTCCTGTACCAGCCCGTGGCGCCCGGGGCGCGGGCCGGGGAAGCCTGGAAGACCCGCACGGAAGCGGCCGGCGAGACAGCGTTTGACCGGGTCGTGGAGTTGAGCGGGGCGACCATACGCATGACCGGTAACCAGGACTGGACGGTCGAGGCGGCTCTTCCGCTGGCCGAACTCGGGATCAAGATCGAGCCCGGGGCGCGCGTCAAGCTGGATTGGGGGGTGCTGACTTCGCCGGACGGGAATCAGGTCAAGCAGCGGATGTATTGGGCGAACAAGACGGCGACGGGGACGAGCGACGAGGCCATTGAGGCGCGCCTGGAGCCGGGTTTGTGGGGGACGTTGATCTGGGGTGGGGGCTCCATCGAGGACGACCTGGAGACCATTTCGACGAAGAGCGAGCCGCCCTCCTTGTAGATGGCCGGGAAACGTTTTCAGTAGCAGTCGTCCGGTGCAACATCACGTCCACCGGTAAGGGGCTGAGGCTGCGACACCCATCGCGGCAGCCTCCTGTGAATCTGGGACTCAGGCATTCACGAGTCCCACATTCCATTCCTGACCGGCTGCAGCAGGGGCTCGCAGCGCATTCCGGGTGTGGTTGATGGCCCATTTACCGGTATGCGTCTTTTCGATCATCAATGGTCAGCATAAACACAATCCTCTCGTCCTCGTCGACGGAGTAGAAGATCCGGTAGGGACCTGTTCGGTACCGCCAGGTTAGGGGCGTGTAGCCCTGCAACTTACGGATGTTAGGACCGAAATACGGCAGCAATCGTGTAAAGGGAAGGTTCGTCCTCCATGCCGCGCATCGCCGAGGCGAGCGAGAAAGAAGACCATGCCGGATCAGATTCCCGAACAACGCGTCGCTGGGTCTTGGTCTCCAAGAATTCCACGAAGTCGAGGACTTCGCGCCGGGCCGCCTCGGGCAATGTCTCGATGTGTTGTGCAATCGCTTGAGCCGTCGTCATTTCTCACCTATGCGATCAATGTACCATTCCGGTTGTCTGTCAATCAATGGCAGAACGTGGGAAGAAAGGCGGCAGTCGAACTGCCGCACTCCGAAGGTTGGCTGGCGCCAACAAAACATGGGTGAGATGGCCTTCGAAGCCCGGTCGGCGGGTCGTGGAAATTCACGCTGTTAATCACATTTGTCAGCGGTCAGCCAAAAGCGGTATTGTACCCGCCTGTTGCGCCGGGGTGCGCGTGTCAAGAGCGCTCGATGGACTATTGAAAAGGCAACCATGAAACAGAGTTCCAGTTTGAAAGCAGTCATTTTCACGATCAAGGGCGGCCTTCGTGCCACGACCGACGTGTGCCCCGGGATGCAGCGACTGTTCGACGACTTGAGGGAGGCGGGGATCAACGTCATGGCCGATGGGTTGCTGGGTTTGCCTGGCAGACCGAACCGGGAGGTCTTTCCCGCCGCGGCCAAGGCGGCCGGGGCGGAGCCGTTTGAGTGCCTTGTGGTTGATGACACGACGGCGGGTATCAATGCCGCGCTGGATGGCGGCTTCGTGACGGTCGGCCTCGGTGACTCGCTCCCGCATGCGCACCGCTCGGTGCGCAGCCTGGAGGAACTGGACTCGGCGCAACTGATGGCCCTGCACGCGTCGTACCGCTCCGATCGCTGGCGGGTGATCCGCGAGGGCGTGGCCCCGGAGCGGGAGGGGGCCTGCGGAACGCTCTTCTGTGTCGGCAACGGCACGCTCGGCGTGCGCGGAAGTCTACCGGGGGGCGGGCAGGGGTTCTACGTGGCCGGGCTGTATGACCGGGTGGACCGCGGGCCGCAGAACCCGGAAACCTGGTCGCCGTTCCTCAAGTATTGGGGCGATGCCGATCTGGGGCGTGAGTCGCAGATCGAAGTGTGCCTCATCAACGGCCCTGATTTCCTGAAACTGAGCCTCGCCGTGGATGGCTTTCCGGTATGGTTGGACCCTGCCCATCTCCGGAGCGTGAAACGCGTGCTCGATCTACACAGTGCGGTCTACACGGTGGAACTCGAATGCGGCACCGCTGACGGCCGGAACCTGCGGTTGACGCACTGTCGCTTCGCCGATGCCGCCCACCCGCAACGTGTGTTCAGCCGGTACACGGTCGAGCCCCTCAACTTCTCGGGTCGCCTGACGATCGGCGCCACCCTTGACGGCACAACCACCACTTCGGTGGCGTATGCACGGCAACGCACCTACGACGTCACCCGCATCGACGCCGTGGCTCCAAATGCCGTCAGCGTCGATATCAAGGGACGGACCGACGGCATGGAAGCCTCCTATGGTCTGTCGCTCACCCCCCTGGAGCGGCCGCAGGCCGTCCGCCGGGTTGAAACGCTCGCGGCGGGTGTGCAACTGCTGGTTGATGTCGACGTCGTCCAGAACACCCTCTTTTGTTTCGAACAGGCCATGGTGGTGGGGACGGCCCGGCTGGACCCGCAGTTTCGTGATGCCGTTCGCCGCGACCTTCTGCAGGCGGCGGCGACACCGTTCGGCGAGGCCCGCGTCGCCCACGGCCGCCTCTGGAGGGAGTACTGGGAAAGCTCAGATATCCGGATTGAAGGCAACGTGGCGGACCAGTTGGGCACGCGGTTCAGCATTTACCACCTGCTGATCGCCGCCTCCCGCACGGACTCCGGTGTCTCCATCCCGGCCAAAGGGCTGTCCGGCGACATGTACCGGGGCATGGTCTTCTGGGATACCGATGTTCACATGACGCCGTTCTTTAACCTTACGCAACCGGCCATGGCCCGCCATCTGGCAATGTTCCGCTGCCGCACCCTCGACGGCGCCCGCCGCAAAGCGGCCGCCCACGGGTTCAGCGGCGCCAACTATCCCTGGGAGACCGGTATCAGCGGGGATGAGGAATGCGAGAAATGGCTGAAGCTGATCACCCATCAGTCGCACATCACCTCGGATGTCGCCCTCGCCATCCAGCGTTACGCGGACTGCACCGGCGACACCGGTTTTTTCGAGGACTTCGCCGCGGAAGTGCTTATTGAGACGGCGCGCTTCTGGGTCAGCAAGGCCGTGTCGAACCCGGACGGCTCCTGCTCGATCCCCGATGCCGGCGGCCCGGACGAGTTCCACGTGGTCTGCAACGACAGCGCCTACGTCTGTAACCTGGCCGCCAACAATCTCCGTCTCGCGGCCGCCGCGATGCACCGTCTCCAGGCGACGGCGCCGGCCAAACTCGCCGCCCTCGTGAAACGCTGCGGCGTGGCCGGGGACGAGGAGGCCCGTTTTCTTGATCTTGCCGGCCGTCTCCGCACCATGCGCCGCGCCGACGGGCTCTTTGAACAGTGCGCCGGCTTCTTCGGGCTGGGCGAGCCGGTCGCCGGCGCCCATGGCGGTGAGCGGCCGTTCGAGACGCAGTGCGTCAAGCAGGCCGATGTCATCATGATGATGTACCTGCTGCCGGATCAGTGGTCGCGCGAGGACCTGCGCGCCAACTACGCCTACTACGAGCCCCGGACGATCCACGCCAGTTCGCTAAGTCACGCCGTCCATGGCATCGTGGCGGCCCGGCTCGGGTTGAGCGATGTGGCCGATCGCTATATCCGCCGCTCGCTCGGGATGGATCTCAACGACGAGATGGGCAATGCCGATGCCGGCGCGCACATGGCTGCCAACGGCATGAACTGGCTCTCGATCGTCGAGGGGTACGGGGGGTGCCGTCCCTGTGGCGATGCCTTCGTCATCGAATCGCCCCAGTTGCCGAAAGACTGGACACGGCTGATCTTCCGCCTGAAATGGCGCGGCGCGGACTTCGAGGTGGAGATCACGCACCAGGCGGTGGCGGTCAGAAACGCCGTGCAAGCCAAGCCGCTGCCTTTGAGGCTGGGCGGGAAGCCGATGACGCTTGAGCCCGGTGGCAGCACGCGGCTTGCATGTTCGCCCTGAACGCGAGGGGCGGCGCCAATGCCGATCCCGACGACAAGACCAGGGGGGGCGTTGATGGGTTGAGCCGTCAGTTGTTCTGCTGGATGGCACGAACACGAACAAGCCTATTATCATCGGCGAGTGGCGCCGCATGATAAGCGGCCGGAATACCTGCCGCTGCTCTTCCCGTCCGGTTGCGGGCAAAGCCCGCCTTGGAGTGCGGCAGTATGTTACTGCCGCCTTGTCCCCGGGCTGCTGAGAAGAAAGGCGGCAGAGGGAACTGCCGCACTCCGAAGGTTGGCGCCGGGGCGCCAACAAAACTGTGGAGATGTGGCGCGGGTTTCCGGTGAAAAGGGATGTACAAGACAGGGACAACGGTGTAACAAGCTTTCGGCCTCATGTACGGACTCAAAAGGGAGAGAGTTGTGAAAGTCAAACAGGTCATTATTACCGGACAGAACCAGGTGGAATTGCAGCCGCGCGAGTTGGGCGAGGCGCTCAAGCCGGATGAGATGCTCGTGCGTACCGAGTGGACGTTTATCAGTGCCGGTACCGAACTGGCGAACTACACCGGGAAGGAACCCGATGTCTTTGTGCCGGGCGCCTGGTGCGCCTATCCCTGGAACTCGGGCTATGCCAATGTCGGGACCGTGCAGGCCGTGGGCGAGAACGTCAAGCGGTTCAAGGTTGGTGACCGCGTGTTCTCGACGGGGGCGCACTCCTCTTACGTGAAGATCAACCAGAATTCCCTGGTGGTGCCGTTGCCGGCGGGCCTGGATCCCTGTGTAGCGGTGGCCTCGCGCATGGCCGGAGTCAGCACTTCGGCGGTGGTGATGGCGGAGCTGAGGTTACACCCGTGGGTGGTCGTGTTCGGGCTGGGCCTTGTGGGCAACCTGGCGGCGCAGGCGTTCGGGATTATCGGCGGGCGGGTGATCGGCGTGGATCCGGTAGCCAGCCGGCGAAAACTGGCCGAACAGTGCGGCGTCCGGTGGACCGTGGGCGGATCGGCCGAGGAGGCGCAAAAGGCGATTGTCGAGATCACGGGCGGGTGCATGGCCGATATTGCGGTCGAGGCCACGGGGCTGACGCCGGTTGTATTGCAGGCGATCAAGGCGACGGCGGATGTTGGCCAGGTGGTCCTGCTCGGATCGCCGCGGGCGCCCTTCCAGGGCGATCTCACGCCGGCCTTCAAAGAGATTCATCTGCGCTATCTCACCGTGCGCGGCGCGCTCGAATGGTGCCCTCCGACCTACACGCCCTTGAGTTCCCAGAAGGGGCGGACCTTCCCGATTTCCTCGCTCTATGAAAAGCAGATGATGATCTTCGACTGGGTCTTAAACGGCCAGATGAAGTTGAGTCCCCTGATCACGCACCGGTTGCCCCCCTCGCAGATCAAGCAAGCCTACGAAGGTTTGTTGCGCGAGTCGGAAACCTACGTCGGCGTGGCGTTGGATTGGAGCCGGGAGTAGCGGTCAGGGCGCCGTTCCAACCTGCTCTGACGGCGCAGTAGAGGCTTGAATCGTTGGAACGGGACGAACCATGGATGCTGGGATTGACCATACACGCAGACTGCATCTGATCTGTAACGCCCATCTGGATCCGGCGTGGCAGTGGGACTGGCAATCGGGGGCTGCGGAAACGCTGTCCACCTTTCGCACGGCGGCCGACCTGTGCGAGACGTTCGACGACTTCATTTTCTGCCACAACGAGTCGCTGCTCTACGAGTGGGTGGAGCAGTTTGAACCCGCGCTGTTCGCCCGTATTCGCAAGCTGGTCGCCAAGGGCAAGTGGCACATCATGGGTGGCTGGTATTTGCAGCCCGACTGCAACATGCCCAGCGGCGAAAGCATCGTGCGGCAGATTCTAACCGGCAAGCAGTACTTCAAAGACAAGTTCGGCGTGGAGGCGACGACCGCGATGAACGTGGACTCCTTTGGGCATTCGCGCGGTCTGGTGCAGATCCTGGCGCAAAGCGGGTACGACAGCTACCTGATCGGCCGTCCGGGCAAGACGCGAGGCATGGAGTTTGACGGCGAAGAGTTCACTTGGGTGGGGCTGGACGGATCGGAGATCATGGTCAAGCGCGTGCGGCGCGGCTATGGGACGCGCGTCGATGCCGCGATGCCCGCGCTGGAGGAGTGGCTGAAGCAGACCCCCCCGTTTACCGTGGAGACGTTTTGCTGGGGCGTTGGAGATCATGGCGGCGGCGCGTCACGGCAGGACCTGAAGGCCCTGTCGCGCTTCCTTGCCAAGCCGCATGATGGCGAGATCCGGCATTCCACGCCTGAGGCGCTCTTTGCGGATTTGCAGGCCGAACGCGCCTCGATGCCGCGCTTTGCCAACGAATTGAACCCGGATTTCCCCGGGTGTTACACGTCGATGGTGCGCGTGAAGCAGAAACATCGGCGCCTGGAGAACGAGATCTATTCCCTGGAGAAGATGGCCATGGCGGGGACTTGTCAGGGGCTTCAGATGTACCCGGCCGAGGCGCTGAATCAGGCCACGCGGGCACTGATGTTCAGTCAGTTCCACGACATGCTGCCCGGTTCGGGCCTCCAGGATGTGGAAGAGCATACGCTGCAGCTGCTGGACTTTGGCCTCGAGCTGACCGGACGTGAAAAGGCGCGCTCATTCTTCGCGCTGTGCGCCGGGCAGTCGCCCGCGCGGCAGGACAATCCGCCCATTCTGGTGTTCAACCCTCATCCGTTTCCTGTCGATGAGTTGGTGGAGTGCGAATTCCACCTGCATGATTTTAACTGGCGAGGGACCTTCTTTAACGCGGAACTGTTCTGCCGGGGCCGTAAGACGCCGTGTCAGATCGAGCGTGCGCGGGCCAACGCCACGTTGGATTGGGCCAAGCGAACGGTGTTCCCGGCGCGGCTGCAACCGGGCATGAACCGGTTTGACACCAAGCTGGAGGAACTGAAACACAAGCCGCCCGTTATGTTGAAGGCTGAGAAGGGGCTGATTCGCTTCAAGTCTGACGAACTGCAGGTGACGGTCAACACGCGCACCGGCCTGGTCGATCGCTTGCGGATCAAAGGACGCGACATTCTGGCGAAGCACGCGTTCGTGCCGGCCGTGCTGGAGGATCACGCGGACCCCTGGTCGCTGATGCAGCCAAGGCAAGCGGGCAGGGTGGTGGGCAAGTTCGCCCTGCTTCCCGCCGAAGCCGGCACCGGATTCTCCGCGGTGCCCAAGGCGTTGCCGTCCGTGCGCATCATCGAAGATGGACCCGTGCGCTCGGTCATCGAGGTTGTGATGGGCTATGGGGCCTCGCGCCTGTGCCTGCAGTATAAACTGCCCAAGCAGGGCTCCGAATTCGAGGTTGCCGTACGGGTTATATGGAATGAGACGTTGAAGATGCTGAAACTCGTCGTGCCGCTGGCCCGTCCCGTGGAGCGTTGCGTCGGGCAGACGATGTTTGGCGTTCAGGATGCCCCTGTCAACGGTGACGAAATCGTGACGCAGAAGTGGCAGGCCGTCATCTCTGACAGCGCCGATCGGGCGCTGACGTGCATTGACGATGGAGTGTACGGGTCGGATGTGACGCAAGGTGCGTTGCGCCTGACGCTGCTGCGCTCGCCGTCCTATTCCAATCAGTCCCCAAATGCGACGGCGCCGGATCGACACAACCCGGTCATCGACCAGGGCGAACGGTGCTTCCGCTTCTGGTTTAACGCCGGGCCGGTTGACGACCGGTTGGAGCGCATCGATCGCGAAGCGCTGGTGAAGAACGAGCGGCCGTATGCGCTGTCCTTCTTTCCGCCGGGAACCGGCATCAAACCGAAACCCTTTGCCGTGCTCACCGATAAGGTGATTCAGATGTCCGCGGCCAAGCCCTCGGAAAAGGGCAAGGACGTCATCGTGCGGCTGTTCAATCCCACGGCGCAGAAACGCTCCAGCACGCTGCAGTTGCCCTGGATGCCCCTGGCGGTGGCTGTGGAACTGAAGCCTTTCGCCCTCAAGACCCTGCGCATCGGGAAGGATAAGAAGGTCGTCGAAACGGATCTG
>CAYOIT010000136.1:10032-12395 GCA_964404035.1 uncultured Verrucomicrobiota bacterium
ACCCCTTCGGCCCGCGGCGGTGAGGCGATTTCCGTGTGGGCCGACGCCGGCTGCAATGACCTGTTCGGTGAGCTGAGGGAAAACGGCGCCGTTAAAGAGGCGTGCATCGCCACCTGCAACGAGGCGCTGCGCGCCCTGTATTTCGATTTTGAGGTGCTGCTCGATTTTCTCAGATCCCTGCCCGAGAGCGAGCCGCGCGCCCGCCAGATTCTCGAGGCGCTCAAGGATGTCGAGCACCTGCTGAGCCGGGGAGCGCCGCAAATCGCCGAAGAGGCCCGTCGGCGCCTGCGGCCGCTGCTGGCCCGGCTCGGAGGCGATCCTGCTCTGCGCATCAGCGCCGTCGGTCATGCCCACATGGATCTGGCCTGGCTGTGGCCGATCCGCGAAACCATCCGCAAAGGCGCCCGGACCTTCGCCACCGCCCTCGCCAACATCGAAAAATACCCCAGTTATGTATTCGGCGCCAGCCAACCTCAGTATTTCCTGTGGATGAAACAGCACTATCCGGCATTGTTCGCCAGGATCCGGGCCGCCGTGGCCGCCGGGCGGATCGAGCCGCAGGGAGTCATGTGGGTCGAAGCCGACACCAACATCTCTGGTGGCGAGGCGCTGGTGCGCCAGGTGTTACAGGGCCGGCGTTTCTTCCGCGAGGAATTTGACGTGGACGTGCGTTACCTGTGGCTACCCGACGTGTTCGGTTACAACGGCAACCTGCCGCAGATCCTCAAGCGCGCCGGGGTGGAGGTCTTCGCCACGCAGAAGCTCTCGTGGAGCCTGATCAACCGTTTTCCGCACCACTCGTTCGTGTGGCAAGGCATTGATGGTTCAACCGTGCTGGCGCACCTGTTCCCGGAGGACACCTATAACAGCCCCGGTCTGCCGCGTTCCGTGCGCAAAATTGAGCAAAACTACCGCGACAGTGGTGTTTCGGAGCACGCCCTGATGGTCTTCGGCATCGGCGATGGCGGCGGTGGCCCCGGCGAAGAGCACCTGGAACGTCTGGACCGTATCGCCAACCTGGAAGGGCTCAGTCCGGTACGCCAGGAATGGGCCGCGGCGTTCTTCGCGCAGTGGCGTCAGGAAAGCGATCGTTTCGCCACTTGGGTTGGCGAGTTGTACCTGGAACGCCACCAGGGCACCCTCACCACCGAGGCGCGTAACAAGTACTACAACCGCAAGCTCGAATTGGGTCTGCGAGAAGTGGAATGGAGCGCCGTGCAGTCGGGCCTGCTGTTCCAGGCGGATTATCCCGCCGAATGGCTGCGCGACACCTGGCGCGAGGTGCTGCTCTACCAGTTCCACGACATCCTGCCGGGGTCGTCCATTAAACGCGTTTACGACGAAAGCGTGGCGCGCTACCAGGCGATGGATCAGGAAGTGGAAAATCGACTGACGCAAAACGATGCCCTGCTGGCCCGCCGTGTCTCCGTGGAAGGGGCGAAAGCCCCGGCGCTGATCCGGAATTCCCTTTCCTGGGAGCGCACCGAGTGGGTGCAGTGCGGCGGGCAATGGGCGAGGGCTACGGTCCCGTCGATGGGGTATGCCGTCATCGACCTGGCCGGTTCCACCGTCCCATCCGGGATTACGGCTACCCCTCAGTCCCTCGAGAACGATGTCCTCAGAGTTGCCTTTGCGCCCGACGGTTCGATCGCCTCCCTTTGGGATAAACGGTGCAACCGTGAGCTCATCCCCGCCGGGAGTTTTGCCAACCGCCTGGCAGTCTATACCGACCTGGGCGATGCGTGGGACTTTGCCATGGATTACGCTGAGCAGCCGCCGCGTTGGATGCAACTGGCCGCGGCCGAAGCCCGCATCGAAGGGCCGCGCGCCGTGCTCAAGCAGACCTACCGCCTGGGGCATTCCGAACTCGTCCAGGAAGTGACGCTGACGCTGGGCAGCCCGCGCCTTGACTTTGTTAGTCGGCTGCGGTGGCGTGAACCCCAGGCCATGCTGCGGACGTCCTTCCCGGTGAGCCTCCACGCCGATGAGGCCGCCTTTGACATCCAGTTTGGGCATATCAGGCGCGCCACGCACCGCAATACCACCTGGGATCTGGCACGCGATGAGGTGGCCGCCCACAAATGGGCGGATTTGTCTGAGGGCGATTACGGTGTGGCGCTGCTCAACGACTCGAAGTACGGTCACAAGGTCAAGGGTCACACCTTCGACCTGAACCTGCTGCGCTCGGTGCCCTATCCCGGAGCGCGGGTCGCTACGGCCCCCGCGGATCCCGCCGAGCCCAACCATATTTACACGGACCAATGCGATCACCGTTTCACCTATGCCTTGTACCCCCACCTCGGCGACCTGACGACCGGGCGAGTGCCGCAGGCGGCCTACGAACTGAACGTTCCCCTGCGCGT
>CAYOIT010000137.1:0-12075 GCA_964404035.1 uncultured Verrucomicrobiota bacterium
TCGAGATTGATCATGGTGATGAAGCCGCCGTTCGACTTCAGGCGGGGCCGGATGATGGGATCCACCTCGGCAAACCATTTCCTGCACCACGCCAGGTACTCAGGGTGCAGGTAGGACGGCTGCGAGCCCTCCCTCTTGCCGATCCAGTAGCCCTGGGTCGTACGGTTCTGGGAATCCCAGACCATGATGTTTGGATCGCCCAGCACCAGCCAGGGGGGATAGCCGCCATGAACCATCTCGTTACAGCAGAACGGGCCACACCGGAAGTTCAGGTTGAGCCCCGATTCCTGAACCAGGTCCAGGAATTTCATCAGGTTCAGGCGCGGGTTGGTTGTGCCTTCAAAATCGAGGACACCCGCCGGGTGCTTCCTGTCCGGCGCCCCCACCAGATGGGTACCCCATTGCACATACGTGGTGATACAGCCCAGCCCGGTGTCTTTGAACCGGTCGATGATCGTTTTCCAATACCGCGGTTCCGTTCGGAAATACTGGATCTCCGCGCCAAAAATGTCTCGCGACGAGAAGTTTGGGTTCTTCATACTCTCCTTTGAATCTATCTCTCCTCAGGCCATCACACAAAAGCAATCAGGGTCAGGTCCTAGACAGTCTTCGTGTAATACCCCACTGACCACGGTCAGCGCAAGCCATCCTTGGCCGAATGGCTGGCATCGTCAACAAGGGTCCAAGAGGGAGCGGAGCGGCTCTGCGGCGGTCATATCGTTCGCGGCAGGTCCATCAATCCGGGCCGTGCCCGTACGTCCCCCCCATCGTTCCGGCCAGCCACGGCGTGGCCTTGTCCCAGGCCAGCACGCGTTCGCGCAAATCGCGAGCAAGGTCGGTCTGCGCGCCGGTCCGGGCAAGATTGCGCTGCTCGAACGGATCGGTCTGGAGATCGTAGAAAGCCAGTTGCGGATCCGTCAACACCCGCTCCGGCGTTCCGGGTCGAAGCGTCGTCATGACGCCGTAGAGCGCGTCGGGCGTGCGGAGGGCGATCTCGCCGCCATAGTTCTCGACAAACGCAGCGCCGTCCCCGATGCAGTCCCGCTCTCCTCTCACCACGGGGCCAAGGTCACGGCCCTGCATCGTGGCTGGCACGGGCACGCCGGCCAGCCCCAGCACCGTGGGGACCACGTCGATCAGCGAGGCCACGTGCCGTGAGGCCACGCGCCCGGCAAGCCGTCCACTCCACGACAGGATCCAGGGGATCCGGATGGCCTCCTCATTGATCGAGTGCTTGTTCCAGAGATGCTGGCTGCCGAGGTTGTCGCCATGGTCGGAAGTGAAGAGCACGATCGTGTCCTCCGCAAGACCGGCCTCCTCCAATCCTGCAAGAATCGACCCCACCTGCGCGTCCACAGCATCGATCATGCCCGCATAGTCGGCGTAAAGGCTGTGCAGATCGTACCCCTCCGGAAGCCGGTCGGCCCACGGAAGTTTCTGGCGGTAGTGCAGAAAGTCGTAAAGGTAGATCTTGAAGGCCTCTTCATCGTGGTACAGACGACCGTCGCGGACCGTGTTCGGCCGCAGCGGCAGGCTTTCGCGGGCATAGCGCCGCCGATGGCGGTCGGGCACGTCGAAGTAGGGCATGTGGGGCAGGCACATGCTGTGCAAGAGAAAGAAGGGACGGTCGTGGGGCGCCTTCAGAAACCGGCACGTCTCCGCCACCTCGAAATCCGGACAATAGCCCCGCTGAACCCAATGGCGCCCGGTGTCGTCGAAATAAGTCTGGTCGCTGTTCAGGTGATCGACTTTGGGATACAGGGCTTTTTTAAAGCCCACGTTCATGGGCTTGGGCCCCAGATGCCACTTTCCGACCAACCGCGTCTCATAGCCGGCGTCACGCAGGAGTTCAGGCAACGTCGGCTCGGGAAACTGACGCCGCTGTTCATTGGGGTCACCCACGTTGCCGAGCATGCCGGTGCAGGTACGGCTATACTGGCCCGAGATCAGGCACGACCGCGCCGGGGTGCACAGGGGATTCGGCGTGACGGCCTGCTCAAAGCGGACGCCGCCCGCGGCCAGCCGGTCAATATTCGGGGTACGAATAACGGGATGCCCATGGCAGCCCAACTCGAACGGCCGCAACTGATCGGACAGCAGAATAAGAACATTCGGAGATTTGGTTGCCATGGGGTATTTCACGGCCACCGCCTACGTGACCGAAAGCCTTGAGTACTGACGTCTCGACGCTCTCTACCGGAGGGTAAAGCAACTGCCCCCCTCCCGGGGCCGTATCTCGTAGTAGGAGCCTCTGGCGATCGCCCTGGCGCCCACCGGATTCCCACTGAACTGGACATGGAGCAGGAAGGAATCGGCGGGGAGCGTGACGACGCAAAGGTGGTCCACCGCCGCGCCCATTCCCGACCAGTTGGTGATCGCCAGCAGGCCAGACGTCCAGGTGGCCGACCCGAGATAGGTGTTGGTCACCGCGCCGTCACCGAAATCGATCGTGGAATTCGCCGTCACGGTGAGATTGGACAGCGTCTCGCTGAACCCGTTCAGGTTGAACACCCCTCCGGCCACGGTCAGATTGGCGGCATCCTGGATCTGCTCGGCGCGGTCCAGACGGAGCGAACCACCGGACAGGGTGATACTCGTCGCCCGAGGGGTATCGTTCTCGTCGGCAACGGCCGCGTTGTTGGTCGCGCAGTTCAGGCTGAGCACGCCGCCCTCAATCTTCAGTGTTTGCGTGGCGCGGCTCACCCCGCTGAAAACCTGCGTATAGCCGCCCCGTTTGACCAGGTGCATATCGCGGGCGGGTAGAATAGTGCCCAAGGTCCAGTCTGACGTCCCCGAATCACGATTCATGATGAGCACGGAGTTGTGCGCGGTATCGCCCTCCAGGATCACATTGGCCTCTATCCCGGCCACCGTCGAGGTCACGGAGTTGGCGATAATGGCATATCCATCCCGCAGGAATCCCCCGCGCAGAATGGTGGTCGCGGGCAAGGCCGCGGAACGCAGGAAGGTCACCTTGGCATTGTGGTTTCCCAGTGAAGTGGGCCCCGTGTAGGTGTTGGTGCCGTAAAAATTGACCTTGAGGCGGTTGGATATCGATAGACCATCCGCTCCACCGATACCGGAGTGGATGTTCAAACTGGGTGCAACCAGCGCGACCGGATCCCCCTCGGGGCTGAACTGCGCGGCCCCCGTGAGTTGAATAGCGCCGTTGGTCACGGTATAGACCTGGCTGGCGACGTTCGTGGAAACCGTGATCCGGCTGACGGTAACGGTGCCGGAAATCGTGACCGTCCCGGTGGCGCCACCCAGCGAGGGGAACCAGGCTTCGCCACAGCCCTGTGCCCACGTACAATAGGCACCGCTGTAGTCGCTACGCGTGTTCCAGTTGCTCGTCGTGGACGAATCCCACGCGCCATTGCCCGAGGGATTGGGCGCCGTGTCTCCATTCCCATCCCAGTAAAGAGGAAAAGAATCCACCGTTACGGTTGAGACACCGCTCCAAGCGCCGGTGTTGGCGGCGGTGGCTCCGTCCACAGCCCGAACCTGCCAGTTGTGGGCGCCCAAGCCCAGAAGGGAAGGGGGGATAAAGGAGGTGGCCGGGCCCGTGCTGTGGGTTGTGGCATCGATGAGAATCTCGTAGTGGTCGATGCCACTCGCATCGGTGACCGCGTTCCAGGAGAAAGTCGGCGTGGGAGTCGCGACATGTTCGCCGTTGGTCGGACTCACCAAGGTCGGGGCATCTGGAGCCGTCGTGTCGCTGCTCGCGGTGATCGTCACTGTCCAGACGCTGCTCCAGTCCCCGGTGTTGACCGAGGGCGTCGCATTGTCCACCGCGCGTACCTGCCAGTTGTGGGCGCCAAGGCTCAGGGCGCCCGCCGGTGTGTAGGTGGTGCCTGGACCCGCACTGTTCGTCGTGTCGTCGATCAGGATATCGTAACGACTGATTCCGCTCGCATCCGTGACCGCATTCCAAGTGAAGGTCGGCGTCGTATCCGCTGTGATCTCCAAGTTGGTCGGGCTCACCAGTATGGGCGCGGCCGGAGCGGCCGTATCGGTGGCGATCGTAACCGTCCAGACGCTGCTCCAGTCCCCAGTGTTGACCGAGGGCGTCGCATTGTCCACCGCGCGTACCTGCCAGTTGTGGGCGCCAAGGCTCAGGGCGACCGCCGGTGTGTAGGAAACGCCCGTGCCCGCACTATTCGTCACGTCGTCAATCAGGATATCGTACCGGCTGATGCCGCTCGCATCCGTGACCGTATTCCAGGTGAACGTCGGCGTCGTATCCGCTATGCTCGAGGTGTTGGTCGGACTCACCAGCGTCGGGACAGGAGGAGGAGTGGTGTCGGCAACGAGATGCTTGAGGACGATCGACGTGCTGGTGTACTGAATCTCACGATCAGGGGGAAGGCTGGGTGTGATGGTATCGAAGGTGCCGGTCCGCGAACCGCACTGGACAATGACCTGATCCCCGTCCGCCAGGCTCGAGAGTCCCGAGAGGTCCAGCGTGGCGCCGCTGCCAACGGCCATGGCGCCGGTCACATTCAGCTTGCTCGGGACGCCCGCACCGTAAACGGCCACTTTGCCGCCTGTGTTCACGGTCAGACTGTCCACCGTGCCCGTGCCGGAGATCGCGGCTCCGCTGAACACCGTCACAAGTCCGCCCTTCGGGGTGCCCTGCACGCCGCTGCCGGTCGTGCTACTCACGCGCAACTCGCCGGCCTTGACCCAAGTCTGGCCGTTGTAGGTGTTGGCGGCGGTCAGCTCCAGCAAACCGGCTCCTTCCTTCACGAGCCCGCCACCCAAACCGCTCGCGAGCACTCCGGAAAGCTTGGCGTCCACCGTGGCCGCGCCATCGCCGACCCGAACCACGCGCTGCAAACTGCCCAAGCTCAATCCGTTCTGGAAATCGATGGTGCTATCGGAATAGCTGCTGCAAAGCACCAGGGCATTGTGATCGGCGACAAAGCTCGTGCTGCCCCAGACGATAGGCGCCGTCCCGTTGTTGAGTTGAACGGCGCGCGTGGTGCCGTTGGCGCTGAATCCGCCATCGCCCGTCCACTGGACCGCGCCTCCACCCGAGCCGACGTTGCGCGTGATATCCCCATTGACCGCTTCAATGATGCCCCCGCCGTTGAGAACGAGGTTGCCTGCGCCCTTGCCCGATGACGTCGTGTCGAGCTTGACCGGATCCGTAGTGCCGGAGATGCGCACGACCGCGCCATGGATCACAATAGCAGCGGTGCTGTTATGTCCTCCCTTCCAGTCAATCAGACCGGTGCCTGTGAGCCCGAGAGGAGCGCTGCTGCCGGTCGTGCCGGGAGAGGCACCCGCGTAGCACAGATACACGCGTTCGCCGATCGTCAGTGTGCCGGTGCCGAGGTGGTGGACCATGAATCCGGTGTTGCCGTTGTTTAGTTTCAGGCTCACGCCGTTGGCGCCAGCCGCCGAGGCGATGGTAAAGTCATTGGCGCCGCCGTCATACAATAGCCCGCCACCATCCACGATCAACCCACCGACGCCGCCGCAGGCGTAGGCTCCGACATTGGAGATAGTCATCGTCTGATTATCCAGCGTTGGGGCGATCCGAAGACTCTGGGCCGAGATAGCTGTAGGCACGCCAGAGCCGATGGTACCGCTATCCGTGAAGACGTAGTCCAGCGTTGCGCTACCTTCCGTCGCACCAATGGTCGCCGTCGCTCCACGGGCTTCCAGCGGGTTCGCGGCATTGTTGTTGTTCACGGCAAAGTCGTAAGCTCCCCCGCTGGCGCGGATCAGGATTCGACCGCTCGTGCCAGAGTCGGGAGTGATCGCCGTGCCGATCGTAACGCTGCTCGCCGAACCGTTCCGGTCAAACAAGACAGCCGTTCTCCCCGGCGTCGTCGTGACCGTTCCAAGCGTCAGCGCGGTGGCTGTTCCACCGTTCTGGTTGACCTTGAACTTGCTCAATCCCGTGTCGGCCGTGAACGTCACGTTGCCCAGTGCTTGCGCCGTGCTGAATTCGCCGGCCTTGCCCTTCAGTTCCAGCGTGGCGCCGCCAAGAACCAGCGCGTTCGCGCTGTTCACCACGGTGGCATTGCTGGCATAGTCCAGAAGCAGTGTCCCGCCGTTGACGGTCAGGCCACCTGTGAAGGTGTTGGCGGCCGTCAGAACCCACTTCCCCGTGCCGCTTTTCGTCAGTGAAAGCAGACCAGCAGCGGTGTTGTTCTGAATGGCGCTTTGCCAGGCGTTGTCATCGGCATTAAAACCACCCAGCGTGAAGACCCGAGTCCCTGACGCCTGACCCGTCTGCAACGTCTGCGTGCCGGTCCAAGTCACCGCGCCAGAGCCGCTGCTGTAGACCCCGCCACCGGAAGCAGCGTTGTCAGCGCTTCCCAGTTGAAACCCCTTGTCCGTGCTGGTCGCTCCACCGTTGTAAACGAGGTTCCCGCGGTCGCTGCCATTGTTGGCATTCGCAAACTGGACCAGGGATCCCGTGCCCAGTGACTGCGGGTTCCCGACGCCGCTATTCATCAGCGTATTGATGATCAGCGTGCCAGGACCGGTGCCGCCACCTATTATCACGGGGCAGGAAAAGGTATTGGCGCCATTGAACGTGTGAAAGCCTTTCTTCAGGTTGAAGGATGTCGATCCGCCCGACAGGACGCCGTTGAAGGTGATGTCCTGGCCGTCTGATGCAGAGGATCCAAAGGAAGGGTTTACGCCGGAAAAGGTGACATTGGGATTGATCGTAGCTCTCCCTCCGAGAAGTACCGAGGCGGTGTCTGAGCCTGTTAGATCATTCCCATTCAGCACGATGCCGTCGGGTGCGCCGGCAAAGTTGAAACCAGCCACCGTCTGGCCGATCAGATTGTTGGTGCTGATCTTGTTGGCGGTGCTGGTGGCATCCCACGTGAGGGTATCCGACGCGATGACGGCGTGCGCCCAGTTCGCGCCGGTGCCCCAGTTCCCGTCCACACTACCAGTCCACAGATTGGGCGCTCCCTGCGCCTGCTTGACACCGGCAACCGCAAGTGCCAGAACCACCGCTGCGGCCGCAGCCATCGTCCGGCCCGCATTCCTGACTTCGTGACTTCGACAGGTGATAACGACGCTCGTCATACTCCGCCCCCCTCATTTGTCCATGCAAACTCGTGTGAGTGCTTGACCTGCCCGGTTTCTTATAGCATATCATTACCCGGTACTCATTCTAGACCATACAGTTTCCTGACAGAATTAACCATGGCTCGATCCAAGATCACCCGTACGTTGCCGCCTCTGGCGAAAGTCTGCCGCTCCTTCCGCAGCCTGCGGGCCGGTGATAATCGCGGCGAACGCGTTCTGGCGGAACTGCGTAAAGCCCTCAAACGGCTGCCAATCAAGCAGTGGCAGCCTTTCTACAGCATGAGGGAGACGGCGCTCTTCTTCGGCGTCGCCGTCCCCACCGTGGCGGAGGTATACCGGCGGCTGGCCAGCGAAGGACTACTGGTCGTTTCCAGGGGCTCGATGACGACCGTCCGCCCGCGTGGGCGAAAGACGCCGCGCGCACATCTCACCGGAGTCGTCGCCATGCCGGTCTGGACGCCCGGCTTCCTGACGCAGACCGACTACCGGCTCTTCCATATCGAGTGCCAGCACGAACTCCAGCGCCAGGACATGGTCGGGCTGCCGGTGTTCTTCCAGCAGTCGGAAGAACTGACGCCGGAGTTCGCCCGGCAAGTGTGCCGGATGAAACCGGACGCCGTGCTCTGGCGCACACCGGTGGCAACGGACCGGCAGACCCTGGAGGTGATCGCCGACTCCGGAACCCACGTCGTCACCATCCTGGACAAGACGCTTGATCTGCCTGGCGGGTCCTACCGCGTGGATTCCGCAGATGCATTGAAGGACGCGTTCAGCGCCTGGCGGCAGGCCGGAATCCGACAGGTCGTCATCCCCCTCCGTTCCCGCCAGATCCAATCTGACGAAATGGAGGTGGAAACGGTCGCCCGTCAGGTCGGACTGGAGACCACCTTCACCCACCACGCTGCCACTGAGAAAACGGAGGACTCCTTTCACACGCTCGAGACGTTGACGGCGGCGGGCGATGGAGGACTTGTTTTCCTCAACCGCCCCTACTACTGGACACTGGGCGTCCAGGCGCCCACCCGGATGGCGGCGCTCCTGTCACGCCACCGCACCCTGCTGCTGGGAGAGTTCGAGGTGCCATTCTTTGATATCCAGGATCGATCCGCTGACCGGATTGCACTCGACTGGCGTGGAATGGCCCACCGCGTGGCCATCGACCTTGCCAATGGAACCGTACCGTCTCCGCGTCAACCGGAAGTTTTCAAGGCGACCTGGAAGCCGGGGGTCCGCTGAGAGTCCAAAAGTGTTCGCATACTGTTCGTCTTGGCCGCATGATCCGCCTTGTGGGATACTTGGAAGCATGAATGACCCTTTTGCACCGAGATACACGGAACACGTCCCGCCGAGTTTGGATATCGAGTTCTATCCACCCCGCCTGCTTGATCGCACGGGACTGAGTCTTGCCACAGGCATGGAGTCGGCCGACGGCTGGTCCTGGCGTTGCGCGCTGGACGGGCTCACGCTGGCGTGCGGCGTACGGCGGGAATCCCTGCGCTGGGAACTGACCCTGCGACTGACCAACACGGGGCCGGACCGCGAAGTCGCCGTGCGCTACCCCGTCGTGCATTACGGCTTCCCGGAAGGAACCCCGCTCCGGGAGTTCGATCCTCTGTTCGGCGGCGTACTGGAGAAGCACACGTTATGGATCGAACGCTGGTATCCCGGTAACGCCAGTCTCTGCGCGAGCTTCGTTGCCGCGCCCCGTCAGGCTGTCGGCATGGCCATGCGCAACGAACAACAGCGGCGGGTGCGCCTCTATCACCTGCCGGCGGCAACCTCCGGTCACATGAGCCTGGAGATCGAGCGCGTCCTGATCCGGAGCGGCGAGACGCTGGACCTGCCCTCGGCCTACATCGCCGCAGGCGTCAACTGGGGCGACGTGCTACGTCCCTATCGCGACTGGCTGCAGGCCACCTACCAGCGCCCCCTGCCGCTCTGCGACTGGTACTGGAACGGAAACTTCATCGAAAATCGTTACGCCCACTGTGTCGCGCCCACGCCGCCTGCGGCCGGCCCCGACGGCGTCTGGACGTTCGACAACCGCCATGCCCCCCAAACGGTGGCCGGCCTCAAAGCGGAAATGGACAAAGCCTTCGCCTTGTTCGGGCAACGCGGCCTCAAGCCGCTCTTCTACCAGTTCGGCTGGTGGCAGTCGATGGCCACCCACCCCGGCACGTTCGTTTTTGACACCGTGATCGGCGACTTCACGGAACACCACGCCCTGATCGCCCCCCTGATCGACTACGCGCATCGCAAAGGCGGGCGGACCTTCCTCTACACGAATTTCATCGCGGCCGGGGATGACTCGCGGCTCTTCAGGGAACACCCCGGACTTTTCGCGCGCGAGCCGAACGGACAGCCGGTCCGCAATGCCTCCTACCCCATGTACATGCTCTGCCCCGGTGCGCCGGGAATACGGGACTACTGGGACTCCGTCCTGCAGCATATTCTGGGCGACCTCGACGCCGACGGCGTGTTCCTCGACCAAGTGGGCGGCGGCGCACCCAACGCCTACTGCTATGACCCCTCCCATGGTCATGCCGATCCCGACGCCTACGGACGCGACTACCTGGCACTGCTCGACTTCGTGGCCCGGCGCGCAAGGGAAATCAAGCCGGACTGCTTCATCGGTGGCGAACTGACCTCGGACATCCGATCCCTCTGGTGCGACCAGATGCAAGGCGTCGGGTACAGCCGGCCGAAGGAGCGGGTATTTGCCTCGCCCGCCGAGGCAGCCGCGGCGCCGCCCTCCGAGCACTTCGCCTTCATGAGCTTCATCAACCCCGGGATCGCCCACCTGCCTTCCGAACCGAACTACGTGGCCCGTGGCTGCCCCGGTCAACCGGACAATCCACTCTGGAACAGGTACCGACCGGTCTTTCGCGCCGGCCTGCAGCCCTGCACCACAGACCCAATCGGCGCAACCGCCTATCTTTTCGGTCCGGTCAATGGCGAGGCGATCCTCGCCACCCAGGCGGTGGCCGAGTTGGAGGAGGTGACGGTCACCCTGCCCACCCCGTTATCCCCGGTGGAAGGTGGAACGCACAGGGCAAAACCGGTGAACGCATCAAGCGTGCGGGTGGAAGCCGGCGAGCAGCCCAGATTCTATTGCCTGAAAGCACCCTGCTAAAGTCAACACGGGGAATAATCCAATGTGGAAATCAAATTGGGACGAGACCCGGCAACACTTCACGGACTGGTGGAACCACGAGGGGCTGGTTGTGGGAATGTGGGGCGCGCCCCCGATCGACGGCCCTCCCCACGAACAAGTGGCCGCACCGGACAGGGCCCGCTCCATCCGGGATCACTTCACGGACGGAGCCAGGCGTGCCCTGCTGCACCACTACGCACTTTCCACTGCGTCCTTTCCGGCCGACACCCTTCCCCTTTCCGAAACGGACATCGGACCCGGATCGCTGGCCCTCGTTCTCGGCTCCGAACCCGGATTCTCCCCGGCGACGGTGTGGTTCGAGCCCTGTCTTCATCAGTGCGCGGATCCTGAATCGTTGCCGCCATTCGTCTTCGATGCCTCCAACCCGTGGTGGAAGGTAACCGAGACGACGCTTAGGGAATGCGCCCGGCTTGGCTCAGGAAAGTACCTCGTGGGCTGCCCCGATCTCTGCGAAAATATCGACATTCTCGCCGCCCTGCGCGATCCCCAGACACTGCTCTTCGATATGATCGAGCGTCCGGAATGGGTCGGGCAAAAAGTGGCGGAAATCAACCGGGTCTGGTTCGACGTCTATCAGCGGGTCTACGACATCATCAAGCTCGAGGATGGCAGTTCCACCTTCGGAGCGTTCCGCCTCTGGGGCCCCGGCAAAACCGCCAAAGTGCAATGCGATGCCTCGGCCATGTTCTCCCCGGAGATGTTCCATCGTTTTGTCGTGCCCAGCCTGACCGAGCAATGCGCGTGGCTGGACCATTCCATGTACCACTTGGATGGCACCCAGGCCATGGGCCATCTGGATGCCCTCCTGCGAATCGACGCCCTCGATGCCATCGAGTGGACACCCCAGGCGGGAATCGAGAACGGGGGGCACCCCCGCTGGTTCCCGCTGTACAAGCGCATTCTGGACGCCGGGAAATCCGTTCAGGTTGTGGGCGTACACAAGGACGAACTCCAACGTCTCCTGGACGCCGTGGGGGGCAAGGGGGTCTATGCGATGACCTCATTCTCCAACGTTGCCGAGGCCGAACAAGTCCTGTCGATGGTGGCCCAGTACCGGTAGCTTTGGCGGGAGAGGGACGGCTCGATGGGGTCCCCTACCCGACAAGTTCCACTAGCCCGGCGGGTGGAACCGCGAGTTGGTGGACGCCTACGGTGAAACGGCACGTGGAGGAGGAAACTACCCGCCCGCAACAATCCCTCACCGTGACCCTGCGGAGGCCGGTCTCCTCTTCGCATTCCAGGATCACCCGGTTTCGGCGGGTGCCATTGACCACCCAGCAGCACTGCGGCGGTCTCGTTCCCAGCGGCGCCAGTCCATCGGCATACACCGCCACCACCCGTTTGGCGTCAGTGGACGCCCTGATCACCGGATAGAGATGCTGGGGCAGCAGTGGCTCCAGCGCCCCGTCGAGCAGCACATCGCGCTGTTCGAGCCACCAGCCCAGCCAGAAACGAACCATGTCCAGATGTTCGGGCGACAGCCGGTCGAGCAGCACGGAAATCTGCGGCACACTGAACAGCACATTGACGACCTGAAGCGCCGCCGAGGCGACAGGCTCGTCCGGATGCCACATCAGCATGTCCGAATGGCAGGCCGTGGAGCCGCACAACAGACGGATGTCGATCGTGGAACGGCGATTCGTGTTGGCATCGTTGGGGCAGTCGTTGGCGCGAAAGCAGTTGCCGAACGTCCGCATCAACGGACCGATGTAGCTCTGCCTGAACTCAACCAGCACCTCCGCATCGCGGGCCCGCAACCGGCGCATCGCGTCGGACAGCAACCGGACCGTCGCCTCGTCGATGTCGCCACAGTCCCTCCCCCCGGCGGCGGCGCGCGG
>CAYOIT010000138.1:0-12067 GCA_964404035.1 uncultured Verrucomicrobiota bacterium
CGCCCCGGCGCCAACCTTCGGAGTGCGGCAGTCCAACTGCCGCCTTTCTTTCCGCCGATTCCCTTGATTTCCTTTTGTTAGAGGATGACGGGGTCTGTCCTCGCACGCGACGCGGAATCCGCCGGATGACTTCGTCCCCGTCCAACTTCGACAGCCGCAGGACCTCCGTGGCGACCACCTTCTCCGCCTCTTGCGATCCTGCTATCGCGTCAACCAAGAAGTGCGGCCACGCGGCGGCACAGTTCCTTTGGATCCACGGGCTTGGAGAGGTAAACGTCGCGGGTGGAACGTCCTCCTGAAGACGTTTGTTCCCCTTTCCCGATCAGAGAGGTCAGAAACAGGATCGCGACATTCTTGTTGGTCGGCTGCTTCCGGATGGCGTACGCCACCTCGCCCCCGTCCATGCCCGGCATCATGACATCCAGGACCAGTAGATCCGGCTTGAACGTCGTGGCAGCGGCCACGGCGCGCCGGCCGCAGTCATCGGCCATCACTTCATACTCGCCCGTAGCTTCCAGCACCTTACGAGTGGTGTCCAGAAGCCGCACGTCATCGTCCACAATCAGGATCTTCTTCATGGTTGTTCTTCCGGCAGGGTGGGGTGACTCGCTGCTTGTCCTCATTTCGCCTCCTGCCGGTTGCCGTCCGCGAGAACCTGGGCAACGGCTGCAAGTAGAATCTGGGTCCTATTGCTTTTCACGTACACTCTGACCCCGGACTCGGGCCCATCGAACTTGCGGTTACCCCCGGAGTTGTCTTCCTGATCGTAGAGCACGACCGGTATCTTCAAGGTGGTCGGCATGTCCTTCAACAGACGGGCGACCGTGTCGCCGTTCAGGTTGCTCAAAATGAGCTTTACCAAAATGGCGTCCGGCTTCCGGACCACGGCCTGTTCCAGAATCTGGGGGCCTTGGGTGACGCAGTCCACCGTGTATCCCGCCCCCGTCAGGGCCTCAATAAGTCTTCCGCTCACATTCACGTCATCCTCGCCGATCAGGACCCTCTGTTTTGTCCGCCCAAGCGTTTGCCTGGGCACAGGGGGCGGCTCGGGGGTATGCCTCAGGGCGATGATGCGATCGACTTGTCTGCGAAGATCGTCGGGCTCGCAGGGTTTGGCCACAAAGCCGTCAACGGCGACCTTGCCGAAGTAGTCTGCCAGGTTTGCGCGTGCGGTCTGAACGAGCACCGGATATTTCAACATCCCGTCAGGAGTGGAAATCTCCTTGAGAAATTCCATCCCTCCGAGTCCCGGCATGTTCATATCCAGGATGATCAGGTCAGGTTTGAGTGTTGCCGCGGCCTCGAGGGCACGGCGACCACTGTCCTCCGTCATCACCTTGTACTCCCCTGTGGCCTCCAATACCTTGCGGGTAATCTTGAGCAGCCTAACGTCGTCGTCCACGATCAGAATCGTTTTCATGCATTTCCCTGTCCTAGGTTTTCATCCACCAGACTACAATCCGGGGCAGGCTATCGCCCGCACCGCTACAGCCTCGGCGGCCCTATGGGCCGCCATGAAACTACCTCCAGGAGAAACAGTTCCCCCGAAACCGCACGTCGTCACTCCGGATCGTGCAGGTGCCTTGCACCGTTCCCGGCGAAGCATTTGTGGGATCTGTCAGCCACACATAGAACACTTCATCGCCTTCCATGTCCGTGTCGCCGCGGATGGTAACCGTCACATTGGCGATCGTCTGGCCGGCAGGGATCGTTACAACCTGCTGTGAGAATCCGGTGTAGTCGCTGCCGGCCGTGGCGGTGCCGTTTGACGTTGTGCACGCCACGGTCACATCCCCGATCGTCGCCTTTGACAGGTTCAGCGTGAAGGTCGCCAGGGACGATCCGGCATTACCTTCGGGAAGGGACGTGTCGTTGATCGAGACGGTGGGGGGGGCGATGCCGCCGCCCGTGACGATGTAACGCTCATAGATGATGCTTCCCTGGAGCGTGCCACCCCCGTCGTAGTAGTTGTTCGGATCCGTCGTGGCGATTTGTACGGTGGCCGTGTAAGCGCCGGGGGCGGGCGGCGCGAAGCGGAGCGTGGCCTGGCACCAGGGCCCGTCGTTGGTGCTGACCAGGGTGGCGCCGGCGACGATGCTGAAGGCGTTGCCGGGGTCGTAGGCAACCTGCCAGGCCTTGTTGCTCCACGACGCGGAAATGTTGTCGGCCGCGTTCGTAATGTAAGCGCCATACAAAACGCTGTTGGTCGCGCCGCCCTGAGACCGGGCCCCGAAATCGAGTTCCCGCCACAAGCCGACCGGGGTGTCGGCGACCGACACGATGTTGCTCGGATCACGCTGGAGCACCAGGCGGGGGAGGCTCATGGTCATGGTGAGGTCGTCCGCATAGTAGAGTCCCTCTCCCGCCACCGCGCTGTTGCGCCTGAGCACGGGCCGGAAGTCATCGCTCACCGTGTTTGTCGTGAGGGGAGTGGCATTGTTGAAGGAGATCGTCTGGTAGACAATATTGCTATGCGTCAGCGATCCCGAGGCCCAGCTCGATGCGGCGTTGACCATATACAGCGCATATTCGAAGGCTGCGGGGTTACCGCCCCCAACCTGTGCTCTTGTGCTCGCCGTGCCGCTGGCAATGAATCCCGGGCGTACGCCTCCCTTTGGGTGGACTCCGCCGGCTGAGTACTGTCCGTTCCAGGTGCACCGGAACTTGTTCTCGCCGGTCCCGCTGACGTAACGGTTCGCGCTCTGGGTGAACTTGAACGCGTACGACTGGGTCCGCGCGAAGGCGTTGGTCCGGGCGATGCTCGTCAACGAACTGCGCAACCAGTGCGCCGCGTCACTGTCCGGAGTGCCGGCGTCCTCGATACTCACATTCGCGAGCAACTGGAACGTGGGGGGATCGTTGGCGGTGAAGGTTTCGCTGGCGACCGCCCAGGCCTCGCCTCCCGCGTTGGTGACGTAGCAGCGGTAGTAGTAAACCGTGCCGCTACTCAGTCCGCTGATATTCGCGGAGAACGTTTCCACGCCGTGTACGCCCGCGTCAACGGCCTGGTCCCATGAACCCGGGCCGCCCCCGGTTTTGTTGGTCATCCCGTCAGACACCCCCCAATAGACATAGACCTGCGGGTTGTCGCGGCCGGTATCGGTCACCTGACCACGCAGTGTCGCCGAGACCGCTTGAATGTTGGCGGCTCCGGCCCCGTTATCCACGGCGGCCGCCCTCGGATCGGCGTCGGTGACGGTGAACGTGTGATTCGAGGTGACGCCGATAAGCGCGTTAACCGCATTGGACAGCCCGAGGATCACCGTTTCAGGGGTTTCGTACAGGGTGTCGTCAACAATCTGCAGCGGAATGGTCGTGCTCAGCGTGTTCGACACAATGGTGGCCGTGCCGGCTGGAATCGAGTAGTCCGTTGTGGGGGTCGCGGTGCCGCCGGCGACGTAATAGTCGACCGTCACGTTGGCCGCCGAGGCGTGGCTGAGGGTGATCGTGATATTGGTGGTCCCCAGCGACTCGTCGCCGCCGGCGGTCGCGATCTCATACTGGAGCGATGGCACCCCGTCGTCGTCGAGGATGGTGACCGTCGCCTGCGACGCCTCGTTGACGCTGCCGTTGGTGGGATTGGATAGGATCAGTTGGAAGGCTTCGGTGGGCTCTCCCACGCCGTCATCAACCAGGGGGACGGTAAGGGTCTTCGTCGTGCTGTCGCCCGGATTCCACGTGACGATGCCGGACGTAATGCCATAGTCAAGCCCCGCGAGGGCCGTTCCATCCGCCGTGGCGTAGCCTACCGTTACCGTCGTCGCCGACTTGTTTTCAATCGACAACGTCAGGGTGGCGGTTCCGCTGTTTTCCTGGACCACATAGGGTGCGTTCGTGAACCTGAGGTCCGGCGCTGTGGTGGTGAAAGTCGTGGTGGTGGGGGCCCAGGCCCCGCCGGCGAGGTTGGTGGCGTAACACCTGTAGAAGTACGACTGGTTGGCGGTAAGGCCGGAGATCGAGGCCGCGAACACGCCGGACTGGGCGGCCAGGCTGATTTCGTTGCTCCACGCATCGGGGCCACTGCCGGGCTTGTTGGTCGTGCCGTCCGTCGGGCCCCAGTAGATCGTCGCTATCGGAGAATCTCCCCCCGTGCTTTCGATCAGCCCGTTGAGGGTGGCCGACGATGAGGAGAGCGCACTCGCCCCTGCGGCGTTTCCGACGACGGGCGCGGCGATGACGGTCAACTGGGCGTAGGACTCGGGTTTGTACTCGTTCAGATCGCTCCCGTCGTTAGCGATGCGGAAGTAGTACGTCTGGCCTCCGACCGAGTTCGTGGTTGCCATGAAGCAGTACTCGAAATTGATGTGCCGGCTCTGGAGGAGGTTCACAGGCGTACTGCCGTTCGCCGGCGCTTCAACGCACTTGCCGGGTTGGTAGGCCACCTGCGATCCGGGTAGCAGTTCGGTACTGGCGGGATCGTCATCACTGTAATAGACCGAGTTGGCCATGACGAACGGCGCCCCGGGCACGGCGGCCAGCGAGGCTGGCACGGCCTGGTAGTCGGAGAACTTGTTGTCCGAGTACTGGAGGACGGCCGCGAAGGCGTCGGAATCGCCTTCTCCGGTGTTTGACAGCGAGAACCGCAGGCGGATCGGCTGATTCTGCGCCTGCCCCGTATGGGGGACATCCAGATTCTGTTTCCAGGTGGCCCCGGCCGGCGGGGGCGGTGTGGTTTCGCCGCCGTCGTCATAGCGCCAGCGGTAATGCTCCTGGATCACGTTCGGGTCGGCATACGCCTGCAGGATGGCGCAGGCGACCAATGCCGGAATGAGGTTCCATTTCAGGTGCTCGGTATTCATGGCGTCTTGCCTCCTTCTTCGTCTTGCTTCCGGTGGTTCGTTAAGGGTGCGGCGATAACAGAGCCCGCGATGGTTATCGCACAAAGGCCCGCAAACGCGTCGCCACAGAGGGTGTAGAGGGTTTGGGTCAGGCAGGGCCGGACGGTTCCCGCCAGACACTGAGCCGTCCCCATGGCGGTCCGCGACTGAATCCGGCCGTGGCGGTCGATCAACGCCGAGAGTCCGGAATTATTCGCCACGACGATCGGGCGCCGGTTCTCGACCGCGCGGAAGACATTCACCGCCAGATGTTGCCGCAGGGGCATATCACTCCTGAACCAGCCGTCGTTCGACACGTTGACAAGGATTCCGGCGCCCATGCGGACCTGGGCACGAACAAGCGCCGCGTAAAGATTCTCGTTACAGATGCTGACCCCGAGCACTCCACCGGGAGAGCGCAGAACCGACAGCGTCGTGGCCGCCACGTAATCGGCCTGCGTGGGGTGCAGCTTGAAGGGCCGGGCCACGCCGGGAAGGGCCACGGGCGTTTCGGCCGCCACCAGCGGTCGGTTCTTGGCGTACTGCCCGGTTACGCGGCCATCGGCCTGAACCAGCACCACGGCGTTGTAGTAGGTGCCGTCGCCTGCCGGGTGCGCGATGGGGGCCCCGACGAGATGCGTGGCCTGTGCGTCGCGGGTGGCCTGCAGGGCGTGTTCAACGAGTGCGTCGCCGTCCGTCAGCGGCCAGGGAATGGCCGACTCAGTCCATACCACAAGCTGGGCCCGGGCCACGTTCGCCTCGCGCGCCAGAGCGAGATACTGCTGTGCAAGCCTGTTGCCCTTGGTCTCGTCCAGCTTGCTCCACGCCGGCACGTTGCCCTGCAGCACCGCCACCCGAAGCGGAGCCCCGCCGGCCTCATCCTCCGGCGCGGACCAGCCGTAGAGCAATGCGGCCGCCACACCGACCGAGGCCACGACACTCGCGCCCGCGAGTCGAGCCCTCAGGACGTCGGCCAGGGCCGCATTCACGGAAATCACCACGAACGAGATTCCGAACACCCCCGTGACCGCCGCAAGCTGGAGCAGAAGCCGGTTGCCCCACTGCGAGTAGCCGACCTGGTAGAACAGCCACGGGACGTCGCACAGGGCGCGTGTGACGGTGAATTCGTAAATGACCCAGACGGCGGGAACCAGCACGGCGGCGCGCAGCGCCGCAGGGCCTCCGCGTTGTGACGCGCCCCAGACCAGCCGGATGACCACGCAGAGGAGAGCCATGGCCGCGGCCCAGAGGCCACCGAGGGCCATTGCCACGGCGCCCCCGACGGCGGCGCCTTTCCCCATGAACGCGGTCGTGGAAGGCACCCAGTGAAGCAGAATGGCGGCCTGAACCATACCGGCCACCCCGCCTGCCAGCGCCGCCTCGCGGATCCGGCCGCTCCGTACGGCCAGCAGGAGCGGAACCCACGCGAACCAGGCCAGCCAGTGGAGGTCACGGCCTGACAGGGTGGCGGCCGCAAGCATGCCGGTAACAGCACCCGCTGCAATATAGGCTCGAACAACAGTCTTCATCTTCTTCTTTCCACCGGTCCAGCCCAGAGGTTTGCGGTCGTACGTTCCACGGGTTCGGTGCCTGCACCGAATCCGCCCCTCGTTGGTGCAAGAGTACAGCAAGGGGGGCCGAAACGGTCGCGTGCGTTTGTGGATTCGCGTGTCATGGTTTCACCTACGTTCCGGGACCTTCTGGCTTCATTGCCCGGCGACCGGTAACTCGAACCAGAACGTGCTGCCCTGATCGGTGGGGCTTACGACGCCGATCGTGCCGCCCTGTGCCTGGACCGCCAATCGGCAGAAGACCAGCGCCAGTCCTGATGAGCGCCGTTTGATCTTACGGCCGTCCGGTGCCTGCCCAAACTTCTCGAAGACCAGGGTCTGGAACTCGAGGGGGATTCCCGGACCGGTATCGGTGACCGAGACCCGCAGCCGTTCGGGGGTACGTTCCACGAGGACCTCGATCCGTCCGCCCGAAGGGGTCGTCTCGACGGCGTTACGGAGCAGGTTCAGCGCCACGCGTTCGATCAGTTCGGGATCGCAGCGGAGTGGGGCCGGGGCGCGAGTCCATACCAGGGTATGCCTTTTCTCATTCACCAGTGACGCCAGCGGTGCCAGCGCCATGTCGATCAGTTGGCCGAGGTCGCTGTCCACGGGGCGCAACGGCCAGTCGCCGGACTCCAACTGGGTCAGATCCACCACGCAACGGAGCATCTCCCCCATCTCCCGGACGAAGTCGAGGGCCACCGTGAGCGAATCATGGGCGTCTTGCGACAGATTCTTGGAGAGGGTCAGGACGAGATGAAGGTTGCCACTGATGCCAAACAGGGGGTTGCGAAGGTCATGGGCCAGCATATGGGTCAGGTTTTCCCGCAACTGTTCCACGCGTCGACGTTCCGTGACATCCCGGATCAGCGTGACCGAGCCGCTCTGTTCGAGCAGGGCGGCGGTCGTGATTTCGGCCGGGAACCTGGCGCCATCCTTGCGGATGCCCGTGGCCGGGCGGACTTCGTACCCGGTCTGCCGCAACCGCTCGTAAATCTCGTGCTCCGTGCCGGTCGCTGACCTGTCTTGAATCAACGTGCCGGCCGTGTGCTGCAGCACCTCTTCGGGTTCGTAGCCGAACATGGCGCGGATGGCCGGATTGCACATCCAGATCTTGCCGCTCGCGTCGGTCACCAGCAGGACATCCGGAAGAATGCTGCGCACCACTGTGGCCAACTCGTCCTGCCGGCGCCGCGCATCGCGCCAGAACACCCAGGCCAGCACGAAGAGTGTCAACGACCAGAGGATACAGCCGTTGGTCGTCCAGGTGTCGAGAGACACCAGAAGGGTGGTGTCCGCCGAGAGCCCTCTTTGAATCGTGACATACACGCGATAGGTGGCGACCACGATAGCGGTCGCGATGCCGGCCCAGAAGCATTGCACCTCGCGGCGCTTGACGCGCTCGCTGCCCATATCGAAGATCATGCGGCGCTCCTCATGGCTTGGATCACGGCCGTCTGGAGCTGATCGGGCGTGATCGGTTTTCCGAGAAGACAGTCCACTCCGGCTGGTTTCTCCCGCCGGACCTCCATGAAATCGCCGAAACCGGTGAGCATGATCACAGGGGTTGTCGGGGAAAGCCGTTTGATCTCCGCCGCGATGCGGTCCCCGCTCAGATCGGGAATGGCGCGATCGGTGACCACGAGATCCACAGACGTCTGGCGAAAGGTGTCGAGCGCTTCCTGTCCGGATACGGCGGTCAGCACCGTGTGGCCGTTAAACGACAGGAATCGCCGGATGAGGCTCAGGGCGCGCTCTTCGTCGTCGACCACCAGGATTGTGAATACAGGGCTCGCGCGGTCGACGGGAGGGTGTGGTTTCTGCGTCGCTGCGACGGTCGGCGCCGGGACGGGCAAGGGCAGCCTGATGACGAACGTCGTGCCCTTGCCGACCTGGGATGCGACCGAGATCCGCCCTCCGTGACGGGTCACAATGCCGTAGACCATAGCCAACCCCAGGCCGCTGCCACGGCTGCCCTTGGTGGTAAAGAACGGCTCGAAACACCGTTTGCGCACGTCGTCGGGCATGCCGCTGCCGGTGTCGCTGAGGCTCAGGGTCACGGTCTCCGCATCGCTTTCGGCGCTGAGGCGAATGACGCCCCCCCCGGGCATGGCATCCACCGCGTTGAGCACCAGGTTGACCAGCGCCTCGCGCAGCCTGGGTTCGTTGGCCGGGATCGCTGGCAGATCTTTGATGTCGTTCACGACGTGGAGCTTCCGGCCCTCGGCTTCCGCCTGTACTTTCCATGCGGGTTCGGTGAGCAGGATGACGTGATCGACCAACCTGCTCAGGTCCACGCTCGTGGTCTCCAGGGCGTCCTCCGGCCGGTAGAACTCACGCAGCCGCCTCACGACGTCGGCGGCGGCCGAGGCGGAGGACCGGATGGCCTCCAGATCCGCCCGCATCTGGTCTGGATTGTCCAGGGCATGGGGGTCGGAAAGGAAGAAGTTCGAGAGGCCCACGATGGGCATCAGGGCATTGTTGAAGTCGTGGGCGATACCGCCGACCATCTGCCCCAGGGCTCCGAGTCGTTCCCGCTTGATGAGTTCCTCCTGGCCGCGTTGGATCTCGGCCAGGGCCGTTCTCAGGCGCTGGTTTGTATCCTGAAGCTCCTGAGTGCGCTCGGCCACCACCTTCTCCAGGTTGTTCTGATACTCACGATTGGCGGCTTCAAGACGGCGTTTCTCATCTTCGATCTGCCTAATCTGGACTGCCGTCGCGACGGATCGCAGAATCGCATTCTTGGCGACGGGTTTGGTCAGATAGTCGCACGCGCCGGCCCGGACGGCCTCGGAGGCGGTTTCAATGGTTGGCTCGCCGGTCATCATGATCACCTTCACTTGCCGAGCCGTGGCCCAAATCGCTTTCAGCAACTCCACACCCGATAGACCGGGGAGCACAATGTCTGTCACCACCACGTCCCAGATGCCGTTGGAGAGAAGCACCTGTGCCCGGTTGGCGTCCTCGGCGATCTCCACCGCATACCCCTGATCCTGCAGAATCGCCTGGAGCGTCAGCCGGATGCTCTTTTCGTCGTCGACAACGAGGATTCGGGACGCGGGACGCTCAACGTTGGCCGCTGGAGCCTGCGCGTTCATACGGTCATTGTGCGGATTAGTCATGTCCTATTACGCCTCCAATTTGTATCCCTCTTCACGGAACAGCCAGTTGCACGCGTCCACGGCCATCGGGTCGTAGTGTGTAGCGCGCTTCGACGTGATCTCCTCCAGCGCGGCGTCAATCCCCTGCGCAGGACAGTACGGACGGTGGCTGGCCATGGCCTCGACCACGTCGGCAACGCCCAGGATCCGAGCATGAAGGGTGATGGCCTTCCCCGACAATCCCCGGGGGTAGCCGGATCCGTCCAGTCGCTCGTGGTGCTGGTACACGCTCTCCGCCAGCGGCCACGGAAACGGGACGCTCCTGAGAATCTCGAAGCCTGTCGCCGGATGCTCGCGAACGATCTCCATGGCCGCCTTCGACAGGCGGGTGGGTGAACTGAGGATTTCGGCCGGAACGCTGATCTTGCCCAGATCGTGGATCATACCGGCGAAGTATATGGCCAGGTATTGTTCCTTCGGCAACTCCATCTCCTCCGCCATGCGGCGGGCCAGTTCAGCAACCCGGCGCTGATGGCCTGCGGTGTAGGGATCTCTGGACTCCACTGCCATTGCCATGGCGTGAATGGTTCCATGGAGCGCCTGCTGGAGTTCCCCGGTGCATCTCTTGACGGTCTCCTCAAGATTGCCCTGGTATTGGCGGTTCTCCTCCCGAAACCGGCATTTCTCGTCTTCGAGCTGCTTCATCTGGACCGCCGTCGCGACGGATCGCAGAATCGCATTCTTGGCGACGGGTTTGGTCAGATAGTCGCAGGCACCGGCCCGGACCGCCTCGGCGGCGGTTTCCACGGTGGGTTCACCGGTCATGATGATCACCCGAACGTCCGGCGCGGTGGCATGAATGGCCCGCAGCAGATCCACCCCGGACGCTCCCGGAAAAACAATATCGGTTACGAGCACATCCCAGCGGCCGTCCGCCAACAGCGCCTTTGCCTTCTCCACGTTTTCGGCGATAGCCACCGTGTACCCCTGGTCCTCGAATAGCGCGCGGAGCGTCAGGCGGATGGTTTTTTCGTCGTCGACAATGAGTATGCGTGACATGGTATGTCTCCGTTTTGCGTCAGCAGGGGAACCGGGTCGCATATTTCGCGATCCATTCCTCCGCGGCCTGGTTGGCACTCAACTGACGGCTGTGTTGTGCCGCCTGAACCTTGCGATACGCCTCGATGTGGCAGATCTGCTCCAGAAGCCGCACGCGCCGGAATACCTCCGGATCGCAGAACCGCACCCCGTAGGCATGTCGGCCGGCTTCGCCTCCGGCAAGATCCTGGCTCCAGACCACAATCCCGCTGAACTGCTCCGACGTTTGTCTGAAAGGAAACGACATATTTACGGTGTCGCCCTGGGCGAACAACCCCTCTGAAACAAAGGATAGGCCGCCAATGCCCGCGTCGCGAAGACTGCTCGCGATGGCCGCCGGATGCCCGAGGCTCCGGCAGGCAACGGGCATAGTGGTCGGGTGGCGCATCAGGTGGCGGCGCTCGCGCGCCTTCTTGTGTGCGCCCCGCTCCGGCGTCATGACTTCAGTCCCACCGGGAGATCGATTGAGAACCGCGTCCATTTTCCCACCTCGCTTTCCAAGCTGATGTTTCCGCTGTGCTCCTGAATGACGGACCGGCTGCTCCACAGTCCAAGTCCCGAGTGCCGCGTCCGGTCTTTCGTGGTGAAGAATGGATCGAACACGCGTTCGCGGATATCGTTCGGGATGCCGGGCCCGTTGTCCTCCACGGTAATGCGGAGAAAGTGGTCAGTGTTCGGCCTGGAGTCTTCCACCGACAACCGATCAGTGATTACCGATGACGGTTCACGGATCACCACTTCCCGGGCGCTGACGACGATCTTCTTCTCGCGCGGCAAGTCCTCCGCCGGTGCCTCCTCCAACGCTTCCATGGCGTTTGTGAGCAGCCCCGCCAGGATCTGGCCGATCTGGCCCGGGCGGCAGGATGCCGGCGGCAGGTCGTCCGGGATGCTGCAGGACAGGGCAATACCCCGCTCCCGGGCCGGCTCCGCGGCCATTGTTAGCGCCGCGGCAACCATCGCGGCTGGAGCGGTGGCGACAAACGGGACCGCCTCCTGTTGTTGCGTGATGCTCAGCAGGCTATGCGTCATCGTGGCCACCCGCTTACCCTCCAGGAGAATCTCATCCGCAAACTCGGCGAACACCGCGTTGCCGGCCGCCCTGTCCTTGATGAGTTGGGCATAGTTCATGATGCCCATGATGGGATTGTTCATCTCGTGGGCCATGCCGCGTGCCAGGGTGCCCACGGTTTCCATCTTCTGGGCCTGTATGAGTTGCGCCTGCAGTGTCTCACGCTCCGCTTCCGCCCGTTTGCGCATCAGCGCTGATCCGATATGCGCTGCCATGTTTTCCAGGCCTTCAATTGTCTCCCGGGTGAAACAGTCTTTGCGGCGATCGTTGATGTGGATCAGCCCCACAATTCGGTCTGCGCCCCGAATCGGCACCAGGGCCACGGAGGTGTAACCATGGTGGATGCAGGTATTCCGCGGATGAAGCCGCGGGTCCTGATCGGCGGGAAGATCGAGCAACGGGAAGGAATCGTTCGTCCAGAAACTGCCC
>CAYOIT010000139.1:0-12049 GCA_964404035.1 uncultured Verrucomicrobiota bacterium
GAAGACGTCTTCTGCCTGCCTTTCGATCGGAATTCCCGGGCTCGCACCCTTGACCGCGGCAGGGGCATCTGGTACGCAGCTTCGATGCAAACACCATTCCGTGGGGCGACCCACCCAATCCCTGTCTTTTCGGCGGTTCCATGACCGCAGCGTCCATCATCATGCTCGGGATCGCCGTGGCCATCTCAACGGCGATGTGGCTGGTGGCCCGGTGGGCATTCGGCCGGAATGGCAACGTTCGGGTCTACGGTTTCTGGCTGTCGCTGACGGCGGCCACGGTGATGGGCAGCCTCCTGGCATGGCGCGGGGGGAATGTGGCGATCGGCTCACTCTGGGTGGCGGGCGCGGTCATGGCCGTGGCGTATGCGATCGGCTTCATTGTGCTGATCCAGCGCAGCCTCCAGGTAGGCCCCGTGGGGCCGACCGTCGCGATCAACAATTCAGCCATGGTGTGCGCGGTGATGGCCGGGTTCCTATGGCTCGATCCGCGGATACCCGGCGCCGCGGTGGTGGCGGGGATTGTGGGCACACTGGCGGGGGTCGCCCTGATCGCGGTGGGCACCGGGTCGCCGCAAGAAGGCGCGGCCCGCGCCGCCAACACCCGGTGGCTTAAACTCGTCATCCCGGGCGGCCTGTTCTCGGGCATCTCCTTTACCACCCAGGCCTACGCGGGCCTCCGCCATCCCGGCATGGACGCCAGCCTGCTCTTCGGCACCGTGGTGTTCGGTCTGTCGGCGGTGATCCTCGCAGCCCTGCTGGCCCGGCAGCCGCGCGAATGCATCGCCGACCGGCGCGTGCTCGCGGGCGGCATCGTGGTGGGAGTGATGAATGGAATCCTGCTGCCGTTGTCGCTGCCGCTGGTCAAGACGCTGGGCGCCGAGGTCGTGTTCCCCCTGACCATCGCGCTGCCCATGGTGCTGGTGACCCTCCTGGCGCGGGGATGGTTCCGCGAACGGATCTCGGGCCGCGCCTGGGCCGGGTGTCTGCTGACGGCCGTGGCGTTGGCCGTGTTGTGCTGGGGAACGAATCGTCCGGCGTTGTAACCCGGGCTTGATCATGAACGTCTAAAGAGGAGAACCGCATGTCTGCCATACGCTACACGATTGACCGTGATCTTCCCGTACGCCATGAAGCCGATGTCATTGTGGTCGGCGGCGGACCGGGCGGACTGGGCGCCGCCGTCATGAGCGCCCGGGCCGGCGCCCGGACCGTGCTCATCGAGCGCCATGCCGCCCTCGGCGGCATGGCCAGCTTTGGCGAGGTCCATCCCTTCATGAACAACCATCTCGCCGGCGAGAGCATGGACCGCCCCGTCTATCGCGAATGGTGCGCCGCCATGAAGCATTACTGGCCGCAGGCCAAGGGCCACCACCTCTCCAAGGATGTCGCCATGCTGGCCATGGAAGACCTCTGCCGCGAGGCCGGCGTCACCCTGGTGTTTCACCATGCCGTGGCCGACGCGATCGTCGAGGCCGGCCGGATCAAAGCCATTGTCCTGTTCTCCAAGTCCGGGTACACCGCGGCCCAGGCCAAGGTGTATGTCGATTGCACGGGCGACGGCGATCTCGCCGCGCGCGCCGGGTGTGCGTTCGAATTCGGCGGGCCGGCCGGTTTCTGCCAGCCGATGACCCTGTGCTTCAAGCTCAGTCACGTGGACAAATCACGTGTCCCGCCGGGGAGCGAGATTCAGCGCCTTTACAATGACGCCAAGGCGGCAGGCGAGATCGACTGTCGCCGCGAGAACGTGTTGCGATTCGACTGGATCGACGATGACGTGGTTCACTTCAACACCACCCGGGTGGTCAAGAAAAGCGCCATCGACGGCGACGAACTCTCGCAGGCGGAGATCGAGGCACGCCGCCAGGTCCGGCAGTTCATCCGGTTTCTCCAGGGCAAGATCTCGGGCTTTGAACAGGCGCGCCTCCACAGCATGGCGCACCATATCGGGGTCCGGGAGAGTCGCCGCATCCGGGGGCGGGCTTACGTGACGCGGGCCGACTTCCAGGCGGCCCGCAAGTTCCCCGACGGCATCGCGCGGGTGAACTACAACATCGATATCCACAGTCCAACCGGCACCGGCACCGAGTTCCTGCAAGTGCCCGAAGGCGACTACTACGAGATTCCCTACGGCGCCGTGGTGGCGGCGGACGTCAAGAACCTGACGGTGGGCGGCCGCCCCATTTCCGGCGACCACGCCACGCACAGCAGTTGGCGCGTCATGCCGCCGGCCTGTACCATCGGCCAGGCGGCCGGTGTCGGGGCGGCCCTGGCCGCCTTGCGCGGCGGCGATCCCGGCGATCTGGACGGCGTGGAAGTGCGCCGCACCCTGATCGAGATGGGCGCTTTTCTCTAGAGGACGGAAACCTGAGGGTCGATCTCCCATGGCGCTTCAGCAACAGGAATGGCCGTGCCGGGCTCTGGGACGGGTGAAGCCCTACTCGCTTCACCTGCCCGCCGGCAGTCCGCCGTCCGGCGGCTGGCCGCTGCTGGTGCTGCTGCACGGCGCCGGTCGTACTCATCGCGCCGTCGCAGAGGCTCCGGAAACCGCCAGCCTGATCGAGAAGTATCCCATGGCCGTGATCTTTCCGGATGGTGAGTTGGGGTTCTACCTCGACAGTCCCGTCATTCCGGAATCGCGATTCCAGTCCATGGTGTGCGAACTGCTCGCGCGGGTCCGTGCCGAACAACCGGTGGTCGCCGATCCGGGGCGGACGGGAATCTGCGGCTGGAGCATGGGGGGCTTCGGCGCGGTCCATTTCGCCGAAAGCTTCCCGCAGGAGGTGGGGGCGGTGGCGTCGATCATCGGGCTGCTGGACTACCCCAACCCGGCCCTCCCTCCCGGCCAGACCTATCCGCCAGCGCCCGTGTTCGGCGCCGACCCGGCCTTCTGGCAGAGCGTCAATCCCCTGACCCGGGTCGATCGGCTGCGCGGCCTGGCGATCAGCCTCATCGCCGCCCGGAGCGCCTTCGACTACACCATGAACGTGGCCTTCCACCAGCGGCTGAACACCCTCAACCTGCCGCACGACTACACCGAACTCGACGGAGCCCACGACTGGCCGACCGTCGCCCGCGCGTTTCCCCTCATGCTCGATTTCATGGCCACCCGCCTCGGGACGGTGTAGTCTTGCTGAAGAGTCTGAACCTTGGAGGATGCTTATGACGCGGACCTTCCCTCTGTTGCGCCTGGAACTCGACGCCATGCCTACGATCGACGTGCATACGCACCTCGGCTTTGGCGGTCACCGGCAGGGCCAGTCGCTGGCCCACCTGGTCTCGTACCACTGGTTGCACACCGAACTGGCGCGCGCCGGCTGCACGGCCCCGCTTCGCGACGGACTGGAACAGCCTGATGCCTATATGGAAAAGGCCGCGCCGTATTTCGCCGCCATCGTCGCCACGTCGAACCACTATGCCTTCCGGCGCATGCTGCATGACCTTTACGAATTCGACGAACCCATGATCACCCCGCATAACTGGCAGGCCCTTGACGAGAAGGTGCGTGCCCGCAGCAGCGATGCCTCGTGGATTGCCACCGTGCTCGATCGGGCCAATATCCGCAAACTCACCGTCGCCAGTTCCGATGGAGCGCCCGACGACTCCGACCGCTACTGGCTCTATGAGTACGGTGAATTCCTGTGCTTTCCCTTCACCAAGCCCATGGGCCTTCATGCCAAGGGGCCCCTGTCGGTACCGCCCACGTCCTGCGCCGCGCTGCGCTCGGGCGTCACGCAAGCCTTGGATCAATTCCACTCAACCCGCCGGGTCCGCACCCTTCACCTCTGGCTGCGCGACACCTGGTCGTTTACCGAGCGCCCCGAGGCCGAGCTCGACGGCTTGATGCGCCGCGCCGCGGCCGGCGAAAATCTGTCGCTGCCCGAACAGGACGCCCTGCTGACCGTCGGTCTCGAAACCGTCGCCCGAGAAGCCGGCCGCCTGGGGATCACCTTGCAGCTGTTCCACGGGATGCTGCACTACGTCGGCGAAGGGCTAGACCGCCGGGGCCTGGGCACCTATTGGAACCCGGACTTCATCCGCCGACTCCCCCGCTTGTTCGAGCGCTGCCCCACCACGCGGTTTGATCTGTTCCTGGCCACGCGACTGGCCAGCCAGGAAGCGGCCTCCATCGCGCGCAGCTACCGGAATGTGGCCGTCAGCGGCGGCTGGTGGCATGGGTTCACCGCCGGCACACTCAGGACCTTCTTCGATGACCGCCTCGACATGCTGCCCCATACGAGTTGGAATGCCTTCTACTCGGATGGCTACCTCATCGAGTGGGTCTATGCCAAACTGCAGCTCACCCGCCAGACGCTCGCGCTCGCCCTGGGGGACAGGGTCGACGAAGGGTTCATATCCCTGGATCAGGCCCGCCTCATAGCCCGTGCCCTGATGCACGACAACGCGCTGGCCATCTACGGCCCCTTCGACTGATCGAACCCTTCAATGGTACCTGGAAGATACCGGGGTGAGGGCACCCCGGCTCCAGAAGAAGAGTGGCACGGCTGAATCAGCGCTTGGGCAGCGCCCGGTTCACGAGCTCCGCCAGGACCTTAGCCCCCTCGGGGGTCAGGTGGACCAGATCCGGCGCGTAATAGGTGGCATTCGATTGCGCGCCCGCCTGTCCGACCCGTTTGTCCGCGCCAAAATCCACCAGCCCGTCGGCGAACTCCTTGTACGTTTCGCGCACCTGCGTGTTGACCGCCTGCCGCCGCTCCTCGAAATCCTTCGGCGGGTTGGTGCCGCCGACAAACGACCGCGGCAGCAGTGTGCAGACATACACCTTCCAGCCTTTTTCCCGCCGCGTCCGGCAATACGCCGACAGCTCGCGGACAATGGCTTCCGCCGGACTTCCGCCCGTCACATCGTTGGACCCCGCAAAAACCACCAACTGCCCGCCGTCAGTGAAATACTGATCCACCGGCAACAGCGAGCCGATCCGGGCGCCCCAGTTGCCCGAGTTGATGACAAAGCGTTTCGGCCTGAGCAGTTGAAGCTGGGAAGGATACTCCAGGGTGGCGGGGATACTGCAGTTCCCGCCGCCATGCGAGCCGTCCGTCAGTGAATCCCCCGCGCACACCAGCCGCGGGGTTTCCAGGCGCGCGCCCAGCGACGTATCGATGGCCGTATACGTCTCCGGCGGCACCGCTAAGCCCACCAGCACGGCTTCCAGGTCCATCGCCACGAAACAGTTTGGCTTGGGCGTCATCCCGGAACCCAGGCAGAATTGCGTGCTCGTGCCTTTTCGGGATTGTCCGTCATGAATCTCCAACCCTTCCGCAAACAGGCGTTCCTTGCTGTCCCCGGTGCTCAGATGAAACACCTGCATCGTGTTCTGCCCGGTCGAGCGCAGCTTGTCGCTAGTCAGCAGACGGAAACCATTCGTCAGAAAGTCGTATCCCCCGGCGGCGGTGCCGCTGAACACGGAAGGCGAATGCTGGTTCCTGCCGGGTGCCCGGTAGATGCGGTAGCGCACCCAGATATCCAGCGAAGCCAGCGGCAGCTCCATCGCCGCCAGCAGATGATCGTTGGTGCCGTCGAAGCGCAGCACCGGCCGACCGTCGGCAAACTGCAGCGTGGGCGCCATGTCCCGATTGGTCTGCGCCAGCACGAGGCCCTTCCCGCCCAGCTCATCGCGGAACGCCATTACCACATCCCCGGCGGCGGTCGCCGGATTCGTGCAGGCGAGATCCTGGTACAGTCCCAGCGGCTTGATCTTGCCGGCGTCCGTTTTCTGCCACGTCTGCCAGCGTCCCCGCCAGGGCACGTCACTCAAGGCGTCTGCCCGGCCCGCCGCGGCGGACACCATGAGCGTCAACCCCATGACGGCCGAAATCCATCCAAGTCTCGAAACGATGGCATCAGTGTGGTTCATCTGAAATCCTCTTCTGCGGCGAAGCCGCCTTGGAGTGCGGCAGTGCGACTGCCGCCTTTCCCTTGAGACCGATCCGTCGCCGAGCCCGCCTTTTCCTCCCTACAGGGCGCTCATTTGCGTTTCTGCTTCCAGTACGTTAGTGCTGGCTGGAAGCAGGTGCCCGACATATCCTCGACCCGGAGGCGCATGTACTCTTCGGCATCGCGGACCCCTTTGTTGTAGGCGAAGGGGCCGATCTCTTTCAGAACGTAATCGAGCAGGAGCTTGGCCTGCAGTTCGCCGATATCCTGTTCGAGTTCCTCCCTGAAGTACTTCTGAATGGAGGTGGTGAGTTGGAAAACTTCGCCTTTGCCTAACTCAATGTCCATGCCGTCTTTAGCCATTGTCATCACGCCCAACAGGCGCCCCTCCTTTTTCTACAGGTGATCTGCTCATAACGGCATGCTCGCAGCATCACTCCACCCGGTCAATTCGTATGTCCAAGGTCCCTTCCGCCAACGGGTGTTGCGGGCGAAGCCCGCCTTTGAAGTGCGGCAGTTCGAAGGTTGGCGCCAAGGCCGCCAACAACACGCTGAGGCTTTGCAGAGACCATCGTCTTTGTGCTACTATCTTTCACTTCAAACCTCACGAAAGGAAACAGCAGTATGGCAAAGGCGTCGGCGCGGCATATTCTCGTGGACAGCGAAGCGAAATGCTTGGAGATCAAGGCGAAGATCGTGGCAGGAGCGGATTTTGCCGCCATGGCGAAGGAGCACTCGCAGTGCCCTTCCGGGCGGGACGGCGGAGCGCTGGGGACCTTCACCCCCGGCCAGATGGTGCCTGAATTCGACCGCGTCGTCTTCAAGGAAGCCGTCGGCCAGGTGCACGGTCCGGTGAAGACCCAGTTCGGCTACCACCTCGTGGAAATCACGAGCCGGTCGTAACACCTTGCATCCTTGGAGCCGGGACGCGGGCAAAGCCCGCCTTGGAGTGCGGCAGTCCGACTGCCGCCTTTCCTCTCCCCGGCGCCAAGGTTTGCGGTTGCTCCGGAAAGTTGCCTCTGCTCTACTTCCGCCTTTTCGGAACACAGGATGAATCGTTCAACCGCCTACGGTTTGTGTGTGAATTATGCTGGCATGATGTGTCTGGCGATCGGCCTCAACCTTTTGCCGGTATTCCTCACCACACTGGCCGTGGATCTTGGCGGAACACAAGGGCTTACCAACGAGCAACTCGGCCGGCTGGGCGGCATCATGTTTGCCGGGCTGATCGTGGGAATCCTGGTGACCGGCCCCCTGACGGATCGACTGGGCACCAAGCCCTTTACCATCGCGGGCAATGGCCTGATTGCGCTTGGACTGCTTCTATTCGGGCTGGCGCCGAGTTACGCGACAGCCTGCTGGGCGGTGTTTATCCTCGGGCTCGGCGCCGGCATCCTCGACATGGTGCTCAGCCCCATCGTCTGCGCCCTCCAACCCGAGCATCGCACCGCGGCCATGAACTGGCTGCATTCCTTCTACTGCACGGGGGCCGTGTTGACCGTCCTGATCAGTTCCCTCGCCCTCCGTCTGGGAATGAACTGGAGAACGCTGTCCCTCTGGCTGATCACCGTGCCGGCGCTGGTCGCCATGGCCTTTGTGCCCATGCGCATGCCGGCGTTGGTCGCGGAAGGCAAGACGCGCACCCGGCTGCGTGATCTGATGCGGAAACCCTATTTCCTGATAGCGCTGGGGGCCATTTTCATGGGAGGCGCGACGGAAGTCGGCCTGGCCCAGTGGCTCCCGGCGTATGCCGAAACCACCCTCGGCTATTCCAAGTGGATCGGCGGAATGTCGCTGTTGTTTTTCTCGCTGGCCATGGCGATCGGCCGCATCGTCGCCGGTACGGCGGGACGCCGGCTGAATCCCTTTTCACTGCTTCTGGGATGCTGCGTGGGCTCGGTAATCCTGTTTGTGGTGGGCTGTTTCGCCCCCTGGCCCGCCGTCGCCCTTGCCGGCTGCATGGCCGTCGGCATTACCGGGAGTTGCCTCTGGCCGGCCACCCTGGGCGTAGTGGCTGATCACTTTCCCCACGGCGGGGCCTCCATGTTCGGGATGCTGTCCGCCTTCGGTAATTTCGGATGCGTGGTCATGCCATGGATCGTGGGCATCGCCACCGACTGGAGCAACATGCGCTGGGGCCTTTCAATCGCCACGCTCTGCCCCCTGATCATGATCTTCCTGCTGCTCAGGCTGCAAGCGATGACAGCCGCCGAATAACGCCTTCGGAGTGCGGCAGTCCGACTGCCTCCTTTCCTCTACCTCGGCGGCAAGGGATTGCCGCCCTCCACCGCCTTGTTGGGGTGATTCACGTCAAGACAGCCATCTTGCTCTTGCGGGGACGTCCGCCTTTCAATCCGTTGGCAGCGCTGCTAACGGCTTTGCGGTCGCTCTTGGCAGAACCGCCCCGGCGTCCCATTTCCGATGCTGCGGCTTTCATCGTCTGCATGCGGAAGGGGAACTCATCGGGATGGGCGAGGATCTTCGTGTGCAAATCGATGTCGGCCACCTCCCATCGGATATGTCCGGAGACGACTAATTGCCTGTCCCTATTTTGCCTATTTTGCCCTCATGCTTGTTCTCGATGGACACTGCCCGTGTTCACCGTGTGGATCTGGCGTAACGGCAAGGCCGTGATCTTCTCGTGAAGCTTGTACTCCCGGTTGCCGGGGTAGATCACCCACAGATGCTCCAGTTTCAGGTCCTGCAGGGCGATGTGCATGGACTTGGTTACGCTGGGGGCATCCGTACATTTGAACTCGAACCCCCAGCGACGTCCACTACGCAACAGCAGCAAGTCCAGTTCCGCTCCGCGCTGTGTGGACCAGAAATAGGCGTCGCATTCGCCATGCGCGATCAGCGTCTGTTCCAGGGCGAACCCCTCCCAGCTTGCGCCGTAGCGTGGATGTGTCCGCAAGTCCAGTGGCTCCCGGATGCCCAGAAGATGGTGCAGAACGCCACTGTCGCGCAGGTACACCTTGGGCGACTTGACCAGACGCTTGCCCAGGTTCTCGAACCATGGCGGCAACACCCGCACCATGAACGTGCCCGCCAGCAGATCGCGATAGTGGTTGACCGCTGTCGAGCTCACATCCATGGAACGTGCCAGTTCGGCGGCATTCCACGTCTGCCCGTGAAAATGAGCCAGCATCCTCCAGAAACGTCCGATCGCCTCCGGGGCGACTCTCGATCCCAAGCCGGGAATGTCCCGCTCCAGGAACGTGCGCGTGAACGCCTCCATCCAGCGGGTCCACGCGTCGCCGGAATCAGCCAGGAAGGCACGAGGAAAACCACCCCTCAACCAGAGTTTATCCTGCTGCCCGGCACCCACTTCAAGCATCGAAAAGCCGGCCACGTCCACAAACAGGATGCGCCCGGCCAGCGTTTCGGAAATGCCCTTCACCAAGTCCCATGACGCACTACCCAACAGCAGAAAAACGGCCTTCCGACCAGGGGCGTCGCAAAGGGGGCGAAGGCTCTCGAACAGAGCAGGGATGCGCTGGACTTCATCGAGGATGACCAGTCCTTCACAGGCTCCCAGGGTCTCCTCGGGTGTGGCCCGCAGTGCCTCACGCGTGGAGGCGGATTCCAGATCGAATGCCACCGTCTTTCCCGGCCACGCTGCGGCCACCTGTCGCGCCAAAGTAGTCTTTCCCACCTGACGCGCACCGAGCAAAGCGACGACCGGAGACTCCTGCAGCCGTATACGAATCGTCTCCAGCAAGCCGGACCTCTGAATAGATTGTTGTATATCGCTCATGAGTAATACGATATTCAACAATCTAAGCGACGTCAAGCGTCTGAAACTCTTTGGGTAATTGCCTGTCCCTAGTTTGCCTTGCCAAACTCGGGGGACTCTACAAGCGAGACTATCACAAGTCCCACTCTGTAGGACTGGCTGACGCGATCCTGGCGGCGACATCGGAATCTGAGGGCGCGGAGCTCAAAACGCTCAACGTGAAGCACTATCCCATGCTCAAGGGGCTGGCCCCCGCCTATACAAAGGGTGCGTAGCGGAGCGGTTGCCCGTTCCTGTTTTGCCCTCTCGTGTTTCTTTCCGGACGTGGCACGGGTTTCCAACCCGTAGCCTCTTCTCTTCATTCGCCGGCCTGGTTGCCGGGGCGACGGGTTGGAAACCCGTGCCACGTCCGGTTGCGGGCAAAGCCCGCCTTGGAGTGCGGCAGTCCGACTGCCGCCTTGTCCGTGGGATGGAGAAAAGAAAGACGGCAAGGCGGGAGATGACTAATTGCCAGATGACTAATTGCCTGTCCCTAGTTTGCCCTGTTTCTCTCGTGTTTCTTTCCTGACGTGGCACGGGTTTCCAACCCGTAGCCTCTTCTCTTCATTCGCCTGCCCGGTTACCGGGGCGACGGGTTGGAAACCCGTGCCACGTCCGGTTGCGGGCAAAGCCCGCCTTGGAGTGCGGCAGTCCGACTGCCGCCTTGTCCTTGGGATGGAGAAAAGAAAGACGGCAGGCGGGAGATGACTAATTGCCTGTCCCTAGTTTGCCCTACGGCGCTGTTCCCAGGTGAAGTCATTCGCAATCAGTGCGCTGTTTGCGCTTCCAAAATAGTTCACACTATCGGTCACGTCCTTGCCGACGTAGATCTTACCGTTAGGGTACGTGATCTTGTAAATCACTTTCATTCGCGACTCCCAAGAGGCCGCATTGCTGTTAAGACTAGGGCTGTTCTTCGATTTGTTTGAGGGACTTCCCGTCTTCGGTCTTCCATGCGGTGAGGCCGTTGGCGCTCCCCCCGTGGATAACAACCGCAGCAGCAGATGGACTCGAGAACTCGGTGTCCTTCGTAAAGACCAAGAAGCCCGTTTTGTCAACAAGCGTCCCATCGGCAATGAGTTGTTTCCGCTGGGCGATGACGTACGGATAGCTCTCCGCCGATGGGCGTTCCTCTGGGACGGCAGTGGAATCTTTGAACACAACAAAACCATTCGCAGTTCGCTGGCCTCGGGCCTCAGCACCTTTGTTGCGGCAGATGAGAACGCCGCCGGGTTGACCACTCACCGTGGGCTGAGTCAACGGCGTGAGGATATCCGAACCCAGAACTGGGAGAAGTTGGCGAATGCGGTCCAGAAACACCTCCATGTCCTCTCGATCGGATTCCGGAAGCTTCGACCCACCTGCCTGATTCTGTTCGAGCGTGAATCGTCTGATCTCAGCGGCTTGAGCGAGAAGTCGACTTTCAAGGTATCTGACATGTGCCTTGGTCAGGTTCTCGTCTTTACTCACAAACACTATGGCTGAAACCCAAAACTCCTTTGCCTTGTGTTGCTTCAGCCGATCACGAATGACTTCTGCCTCGCCAATATAGGCGCGTGGCGTGTTCGTGAGAGGATCAGTACCAATAAGGATGTAGACTCCGGCTTTGTCGAGTTCCTCACGGGCAAGAAGCTCGTCAAGCTCCGTGCGGGGAGCGGCGATCGCCTTTCCGGTCCAATTGGATATCTCGGCAGTGCGCAAGCTCTTGGCGTCTCCACGCGGCAGGAACAGTTTGATTGTTGCGGAAGTCATATTGTCTCCTTCTGCCTAACGGCGCAACTCACCCTTGAGGTGACCGCGCAGCGGGCTCCGAATAGGGTGCGGTGGCTGGTTCGACGTGTTTTTCAGTCATGGTCGTGACTCGCTGATCTCTTCCCTGATGAGCCATATCCCGTTTGTTGAAGGCGACACCAGAACTTCATAGGGACTGTCATAGTTCTTCAGATTGGAGTGCCGTGTCGTCTTGATGCGAACCCCAGTTCCTTCCACAGTGAATGTCGTGTTCGTGAAAGAGTCAGTATCGCCCCTTGCTTTTGCCAATGGCGTTGCCTGACGCATCATCTGTTTGTACTGAGGCGCAGGCAACGTCATTGCCCGGACGGTCCCATCGGGATACTTCCTGCTGTTCTGTATCTTGGCGTCGTCAGCGTACAAATCTGCGATGGCCGAATCGAAACTGTTCCCCAGCGTCGTGAGCTTCTCAAACAATGCCTTAGCCTTTTCCATAAACGGATTCACCGCTGCCTTTTCCTCTCCCTGTGATGTCAAACATGCGGCCACGACCAAGCATATCACCAAGATACCCTTCATCATTTTCTCCTTTCGTCGAACATTCTAATATGCGTCACGCATAGCGCGGCGCGGGTCTGGTGTTCTTTTTGT
>CAYOIT010000140.1:0-12017 GCA_964404035.1 uncultured Verrucomicrobiota bacterium
AGAGGCCGGTCAGGTCCGCTGGGGTCAGCAGGTGGCGCTTTTCTTTGAGAAGCCGGACGTTGCATTGGCGCGTTGGGATGCATGGGTGGCGAAGACGCATGGCGCGCGCACGGCGCAGGGGGCGCTTTCGGGCTGGAGTAGTTGGTATTTCCTGGAGAAAGGTGTGACGGGCCGGGACGTGCTCGCGGTGGCCACGCAGGTGACGCAATCGGGCGGCCGGCTCAGGCCCGATATTCTCCAGATCGATCGCGGATACGAGCAGAAGGAATACTCTGCTTCGCTTGAAACGAACGACCGGTTCCCGGAGGGGGTGGCTTTCTATGCCGGGAAGATCGCCTCGGCAGGCATGCGGCCGGGTCTCAAGGCACAGTATCCTCGCTACGTCACCGCGGCTCTGGTGGCCGGGAATGCGAGCCAGGTTGTGGGGATGGGGTTTTCGTACCTGAAAGTCGGGCATTTCATCCTGGCTGATGACGACTCGGGGAATATGACCGCATTTGAGCGTTACCGGGATTGCTACGCCCAAGTCCGCAAGGCAGTCGGGGATTCCCTGTATATCCTGCTGAGCGACTGGACCCAGGCTCGTGCCGCCCTGGGGTTCGTGGATGCCTGTCGCTCCGGGTACGAAGCCGATCGTATAGGTGTCAGAACCATCATCGAGGAAGCGCTTCGCGCTTATCATCTCAATGGCCGCTGGTTTGCGGTGGACAACGATGCGTACTACATGGCGACCGAACTGAAGGATGTCAGTCCGGTGGTGGGCGGGTGGCCTTTGGCGCGGACGTGGATCAGCATGGTCGGGTTGTCCTGCGGTGCGGCGTTCACCTCAGATCCCTGGAACGAGGAGCGGTTCAAGGCCTATTGGCGGAATGTCGAGGTTTTGACGCCTCCCGCGAAGGAACGGACGGAGGTGCTGGACCTCTGCACGGGGACCGAATGGTCCCGCCTTGTCGGGCATGTCAACCGGGAGTGGGGCAACTGGACAGTGGCGTTGTTGTGGAACCCGGCCGAGAAAGAGCAGACTGTGACATTGGATTTTGATCGTATCGGGCTCGATCCCAAGCGCCGGTACGCGGTCTGGTCGTTCTGGGACAGCCGCTACCTCGGCGTCGTGGAGGGCGGCTATACCACGCCCTTCCTCGGCCCCGCCGCATCCCAGCACCTGTGCTTCACGGCGTTGCCGGAGGACGCCTACAAGCCGGTGCTGATCGGCTCAAGCTTCCATATCTATTGCGGGGCCGCGGAGCTCAGGCGGGTGACGGCCCTGCCTTCGGCGATGCAGGTCGAACTGACGGATGCCGGTGCGCGGGATGGCGACCTGTTCATTTACAGCCGGTCCCGTCCCGTCATGAAGGACGCCACCGGCGTCGCCGTGGCGGGCATCGGTTCCGCCGGCGAGAACGTCTGGAAGCTCTCCCTTCGGGACCGGCGGCATGGCGAGCTCCAGCGGCTTGACCTGTCCTTTCCCCTGCCCGTTACCCGGCAGGCCTGGTTCTGGCTGTTGTGCGCCTTGCTGGCGGTCAGCCTGGCATTCGGGGTGTGGCGGTATATCATCGCTCAGCGGTTGCAACGCGCCAACGTATTGCAGCAGGAGCGGCTCCGGATTGCCCGAGACATCCATGACGAGGTTGGCGCGGGACTGACGCGGATCGGGCAGCTTGCCGACCATGTGTCCGAGGCGGGGATCGGCGAGGCGACCCGCGAGGTCGTGCATGCCATGGACGCGATCGTCTGGGCCATCAATCCGGGAAACGATACGTTGGCCGGCATGGCCAACTACCTCGTCCACTACACCGAGGAATTCCTGCGCCCGACGGGCATCGCCTGCGACCTCGACGTGCCGCTGAAGCTGCCGGCGCTTGCCGTTTCGGCCGAACTGCGGCACAATGTTTTCATGGTGGTGAAGGAGGCGTTGAGCAACGCCGTTAAGCATGGCGCGCCGCGCCGCGTCCGCCTCGGCTTGTCCCTCGACGGGGCCCGGTTGTCCGTGGCGGTCGAGGATGACGGCCTCGGGTTCACGCCCTCGGCTGCGGCGGAGGGCGCCGACGGGTTGGCCAACATGCGCCACCGCCTTGACCTGGTCGGCGGGCAACTGGAGATCCGGAGCCAACCGGGCCGGGGGACGACGGTGACCCTGCGGGTCGAACTTCGCTGAAGGACGAAAGCATGAAACAGGACGGGACCATACGCGTGGCGCTGGTGGAGGACGACAAGTGGCTGAGGGAGACCCTCGTGCGCAACCTCGGCCGGGAGCCGGGCTTCGAGTGCGTCGGTAGTTACGCCACGGCGGAGTCAGCTTTGGCGCAGTTGCCGGCCGCGGGGCCGGATGTGGCGGTGCTCGACATCAACCTGCCCGGTATGAGCGGGATTGCCTGCCTGCGCCACCTTAAGGAGACCTGTCCTCAGACCCGCTTCATGATCCTGACGGCGTACGAGGAGAGCGAGAACATCTTCCAGGCCCTGCAGGCGGGCGCCACCGGCTATGTGCTCAAGCGCAGCGGGCCTGCGGAGTTGTTTGCCGCCATCCGGCAGGTGCATGAGGGCGGCTCCCCCATGAGCAGCGCGATTGCCCGCCGTGTGGTCCAGTACTTCAACGAACTGGGCGAAGGCGCCTCCCGGCTCGGGCAGTTGAACGAACGGGAGCGGGAAGTGCTGGAGTTGCTGGCGCGCGGCGCGGCCTACAAGGAAATCGCCGCGAAACTCTCCCGGTCCCTCGACACCATCCGCCTGAACGTGAAGCAGATCTATGCCAAGCTGCAGGTTCACTCACGCGGCGAGGCGGTGGCCAAGTACCTGCGCCGGTCGTAACCGCGCCCACCGCCGGCCCTTTTATCCCCACGGAACCGCCTCGCCCCCCCTCTACATGTATATGTAGCTATTCGACTTTACGGAACAGGCGTATGCTTTCATACAGGAATAGAATCAGGGGGTATTGGTTTGTTCATCACACGCAGCAGCAGGGCATGAGCATGGAGACCATCACGTCAATCCTCGTGGCAGCACTGGCGACGACACTGGTACAGTCGCGCGTCCTCGCTCAGGCCTCCGTCGACGAGAAGGCCGTCACTCGCACGATCCACGTTTCCGCAAGCAATGCTGACGACGCGAACAGCGGGGCCGACGACAAGCCGCTCAAGACCATTCGGAAGGCGATCAGCCTGGCTGGCGACAAGCCGACGCGCATTCTCGTCCACCCCGGGACATATCGCGAATACATCACCCTTGGCCGGGGTGACGCCACGCTGATCGTCGAAGCAACCGACCCGGGCAAGGCGATCATCAGCGGGGCCGATGCCGTGACCGACTGGAAGGACGAAGGCGGCGGCCTGTTCTCGCTGGCGTGGAAGAACCGCTGGGGCGTGAACGGGGAGTTCCACTTTCCCGGCGATCGCACGGTCCTGAACCGCCGACGCGAGATGGTCTTCATCGACGACGTTCGCCTCGCGCAGCGATGCAACGAGGACAAACTTGGCAGCGCGGTGGCGACGGCTTCGCTCAAGCCGGGCGAGTTCACCGTGAACGAGGATGAGCAGAAGATCTACCTCAAGCCGCCGGCCGGTGTCACACTTGGCAAGACCAGCCGGATTGAGGTATCCGCGCGAGGCTACTCGCGCAAGCCGCTCGTCTATGTCGCCGACCGCAGCAATCTCGTGCTCCGCGGGCTGCGGATCATCCGGTCAGCCAACTACATCGGGTCGAACTCCGCCCTGACCTGCCGGAGCGACTTGGCGGGCCGGGATTCAAGCAAGTGGCCGGGCAACATCCTGATCGACCGTTGCGCGTTCGACCAGAACAACGGCACGGGGCTGGCGCTGTGCACGGTGCGGAACGTCTCGGTCGTCAACTGCTCGATGAGCGAGAACGGCAACCGGGGCGGCGGCGGGCACTGCGTTCGCGATCTGCTCGTTGCGGACACGCAGTTCAACGACAACGGCTGGCGGTTCGGACCTTGGCTGGTCGGCCATGACATGGCCGGCTTCAAGCTGTTCGACGGGGCCGACAGCGACCGCTGGTTCGTGGCCCGCTCCTCCGGGGTGCGGTTCCTCCGCTGCACGTTCCGCGGCAACCGCTGCCACAACCTGTGGCAGGACTTCGGCCCGACCGGCAGCGTCGTCGAATCATGCCTCTTCGAAGACTCGCCGCACACCGCCGTTTTCCAGGAGGTTACGCCCGGCGGGCTGCGGATGAAGGACTGCGTCATCCGCCGGTGCGGCCAAGGCGGCGATGCCGCCGTGCTCGTTGTCGCCTCGCCGGATGTGACGCTCAGCGGCTGCACGATCTATGATTGCGGCAGCGAGAAGATCAAATACTGCACGCTGGTTTCGATGATCGGCGACAAGCGAACGGTTAGCCCCAAGATGGAGAACGCGGTCCGTCGACTGCGGATCGAGAACTGCATGCTGCAGGCCAATTGCGCGAACAGCTACCTGTTCCGCTGCGGCTCGTGGAACGGCGCCGACGTGCCGCGGAAGGACTTCGCGGAAACCGCCCAACTGGACGGCAACACCTACTTCTGCGCCGACCGGCCACTTGAGGGCATGGGCGAGTACAAGATGGGGAAGAACTCGTTCTTCCGAAACACGTTCTACAGCGGCAACGACAAGCGGAAGAACGACTACCCCGACATGACGCTGGAGCAGTGGCAGAAACTCGCCGCCAATCCCGCGGGCCCGCAGGACGCCCACTCGAAATGGCTGGAGGTTCCCCGCCGCGAGCTCGATGCAAAGTCGGCGGCGGCGCGGTAGGCGGCGGTTGGCGGGATGTCGCACGTGGAGTTGATCAAGACGGCATAATGTCGAAATGCAGTTAAGTTGGCGGCGAATCTGCAATGAGTTCTGGGGGGCGAGGAAGGGGCATGTTTCAGGTTTTGAGAAGTTCAAGCTGCTGTCCATCACCGGGGGCGTGCCCAAATATCTTGAGGAGATTGACCCGTGCTGAAAAGCACGTCCCCGTATTTCCAGAATCCGACCAATCGGCAGAAGGGTTGCCAGATCGATTTGCTGTTTCAAACCCGGCAAACGATCAATAGTTCGTTAACCATGCCGCGATGACCTCAACATTGGGTTGGGCGAACCGTATGCGACGGCGTGCGATGGGGGTAGCATGCGGAACATGAAAACTACATGTTTATGTAGCTATTCGACTTTACGGAACAGGCGTATACTTGCATACAGGAATAGAGTCAGGGGGTATTGGTTTGTTCAATGATGAGGTGGAAAGCTTCGCGCGGAGAGACATGATGAACAGCAACCAACTGGGCCAGCGGCACTATCGTCGACGGCGCGGGCAGCACCGGCCGGAGGTCTTGCCATTGATAGCCGCGGAGGTGCGGAGACGAAAGCTGGCTCTACCAGCACCCGTCGCAGATGTCCGGCAACCTGCGAATCCGACTTCAAAGCGCGCAACACTCGCGACTGTGGCATCTGCCTGCTTCCAACGTCTTCGATGGAAACGACTCTCATGGATCGGCAGGGTTGTGCTGATACCGTTGGCTGGCTGCGTGGGTGGCACCGAGGCGCCACTCGTCCTGCCGCCACGCCAGCTTCAATGGACAGTCGACCCCGGCAATCCGGTGATCCAGGCTGGCGACTTGATGTCGCAGGGGCTTTGGGGCGACCCCAGCGTCCTGAAGGTGGGCGACACGTATGTGATGTACATGTCCAGCAGCACCAAAGAGCCGTTCAGGCCGCCCATCCTGACCTTTCGCGCCGTGTCGTCCGACGGTCTGCGCTGGCGGCTGGACCCGCAAACACCGTTGATGGATGCGTCGGGCACGCCGTTTGTCAGTATCGAAACGCCCTCGGTGATCCACTTTCGTGGCAAGTACCACATGTACTACACCGGCATCCATCCGTCGGGCCACAGTCCAGTGATGGAGATTGGTCACGCCAGCTCGGATGACGGCATCCACTGGGTCAAGGATGCCCTGCCCGTCGTGACCTCCAGCGGCAAGGTGAACGAATGGACGGGCTACGCGGTAGCCGAGCCTGGCGCCGTCGTCTACAAGGACCGGGTGTATCTGTACTTCGTCGGCATCGGTGCGCGGCCCAAGGGGATGCCGCCTCAGTTGCAGAGCATCGGCTTAGCCATCTCCGAAGATGGCCGGGGGTTTGACAAGCCACGGGTGGTGCACACGCAGACTTCGCGCTACCCGCCGGCGGCGGGTTTTCCAGGCTACTCGACACCTTCGGCACTGGTGGACGGCGACACGATCCATCTGTTCTATGACGTCGTCAACTTCGACAAGAACGCCAAGCCCGACTGGCGGCAAGTGGCCCTTCAGGATGCGGTGTCCACCGATGGCGGGATGAGTTTCGTGGAGCGCAACGGTCCGCTCCTGCGCCGCGACGACAACGACTGGTCGGCCAAAGGAGAGCTCGTCGGACCTGTGGCGCTGATTGACGGCAACCGGGTGCGCCTCTGGTTTGGGGGGCACGTGGGCTACGACCAACTCGGCAACATGATTCGCAGAGGCTGGAAGGGCCGGGAGTTCGGCATCGGCACGATGACCACGGACCTGGCCAATCTACGAAAACCGGCGCCCTAGCCCGCCGCCGGCCCTTTTATCCCCACGGAACCGCCTTGCCCCCCTACATGTTTATGTAGCTATTCGACTAAACAAAACAGGCGTATACTTTGATGCAGGAATAGAGCAGGGGGTATTGCCTTGATCAATCATGAGGTGGAAAGCTTCGCAAGGAGAGACATGATGAACAGCAACATGACAATGAAGTGGTGGAAATCGGTGGGGACAGGGATCGCGTTGGCGGCGCTGGGAATCTTGGGGGCCTTGCCGGCGTATGGCGCTACCGGAGTCTGGACCAACCGCGTGAGCGGATCGTGGAGCACCGCCGCCAACTGGTCGAACGGTATTCCGGACGCGGCGGATGCGGTAGCGGACTTCAGCACGCTGAATATCACAGCCGACGTAAGGGTCACAAACGATTCTCCCCACACGGTTGGCACGCTACGTTTCGGCGATACGACCCCAAACAGTGACTGGTTCATCACAACGAACTCCTCGTTGACGCTGTCAACGACAGTCGGCTTGCCGACAATTTTTGTGAGTAACCAGCAGGCGAATGTAGGCGCGGTCCTGCACGGAACGCAGGGTTTCGTCAAGAGCGGCGCCGGTCAACTCAACCTCGACCAGAGTCTCCCCTCTAATGCGACCAGCTTAAATGATTACACGGGGGGCACCTACATCAAGAGCGGTACGCTGATGTTCGGAACTTACAGTAAGAATTATATCACGAATCTGCTGGGAACCGGGACGGTGTATCTAGGCGATGACAACGGTTCGGACGATGCGACCCTGCAGTCGGCGTATGGCTCGTATCTCTTGACCAATAACATCGTCATGGTGAGTAGCAATACGGGAACTATGCGGATCAAAAACAATTCCGGAAGCTTAACGCTCAGCGGAACGATTACGCTTGGTACAGCCAACGGCAGCGGCAAGGGCGTCACTTTCGGGATTGTGGGGACGGGGGTGGGCGTAGTACTTGTGAGCGGATCCATTCAGGATCCGGTGGGTATGACGGCGGGTACGGCTGGCACGGTGACGATTACCACTAATGAAACGCGGTTCAACGGAGTCAATACCTATGTCGGCGCTACCGTGATCGAAGGCAGCGCCACATTGAAAGCTAATGCCTCTACTGCCAACAACGGTGGGCTTCCCGCAATCTCGGCGCTTACTGTCAATGGCACTCTCGAAATGGTCAATCACAGCTTCACGATCGGATCGTTGTCCGGCACCGGGAAGGTGGACAATTCCACGACCGGGACCGGCAGCCAGACCCTGACGATCGGCTCGAACAATAATTCAACAGCCTTCTCGGGAATTATTACTAACTCCGCAGGCGTGACCTCGCTGACCAAGATCGGCACTGGTGCGCAAACCCTTTCCGGCGCCAACTGGTATAGCGGGATGACGACCATCAGCAACGGGACATTGGTGGTCAGCAACAACCTGGCGTTGAGCACCAACACGGTGATTCTCGCCGGCGGCTGTCTGGGGGCGTCGACGGGGACTTGGGCGATCACGAACGTGGTGAACGTGCAGGCGGACTCGTCGCTGGGCACGAACGGCACGCTGATTTTGATGGGCAACTTGACGAACAACGGCACGCTGACCGTCGTGTCGGGCGGAATCCTGATTAACGGGTCGAAGACCGGGACGGGTGCGCTGACGGTATCGGGCGGTTATCTCGGCGGCACGGGGACGGTGGCGGGGGTGGTGACGAACTACGCGACCGTGACGGCGGGGGATACCAATAGCGTCGGAACACTGACCTTGTCCTCCAACCTCGTCATGAACGCCTATTCGACCTATGAGTGGAACTGCAACGACACGACGAACGATGTGATCGTGGTTGGCGGTGCCCTCACGGTACCGGCCGTTGCGACGGTGAATGTCAACCAGGTGGTTTCCGGGAAAATGCCCAGTTCGGCGGTATTGTTCTCATTTGGTTCTGTGAACTCGTCGAATCTCGCGCAGTGGGTTATCAATGGGGCGGCTCCTTCGACTCGCGCCCGGATCGTTGGAAACCAGGTCAAACTTGTCACACCAACCGGCTGGCTCATGTTCGTGCAGTAATGATTCAAACCAGCAGGGGGGGGATCATGAAAGAAATGCTAAAAAGTTGCATTCTGGCGGGGTTGATGGGGTATCTAGGTATGCTTCCCTTCATTCCCCGTGCGGAGGCAGGCTACTTCACGGAGGACTTTGAGTCGTACAATACCTTGCCGACCAATGTGGTGGACATCGGAAAGGGGTGGGGAGCCTCCAGCAATAATGTTGTGGTTGAGTCCTTCGGAGGGACCAAGGCGGCCAATTTGCCGCCAGGGCAGTTCATGACGAATGCGGTGGCCACTAACGGAAACTGGATCTGGACGCAGGCGTGGCTGAATGGAACCAATTTCATCACGCCCGACAGCCTGCCGGACGCGAATACGGCGGCCGTGTTTGAGGTCGGTCTTTCGACCAACGGTTACTTGTATGTGTGCAACCCGACGTCGCTGGCCTGGGACGTGTGCACGACGGATGCCACCAATGGTCCCGCTGTCATCGTCTCGACGGGAACCTGGGCGAAGGTCATTGTCTTCCAGAACTACCAGAACCACAAGGTGCATATCTTCCTGAACGACCAGTTGATTCGGAAGGAGTTTTCCTTCATCAATACGAACAGCAATAATTATGCAACTCTAGGGGTTTATGGAGCAGGTGATGGAAATGTCCATGTTGACAATATCTTTGTCAGCAACAGCACGCCGCCGGGACTGGTATCGGATAGTGACAATGACGGCCGGCCGGATGCAGAGGAATTAACGCTATTCGGGTCGCTCACAACCTGGAGCGGAGCCCGGATTACGGCGTCCGTCACGAACAACACGGGCGGCACGGTCTCGCCGACGGACACGGGGGCGACGGTGAAATGGCAGGGCCAGACCAATTTCACGTTTGTGGCGGCGCCTGCGTACTGCGTTGACCGGGTGTGGACAAACGGCGTGGTGGTCCTGAATATCAGCAACCAGTTGCTGCGGACGGCGGGGCTCACTTGGAGTAACATCACCGCTGACGACACAGTGACGGTCGGCTACTGGTATGAGGGCTCGCGCTATGTGCAGCCCGGCGATTACGCGACGGTCTCGTCCGCATTGGCGGCGTCTCTAGCTGGTGATCGGATCGTCATCAGCAATGGCAATTACAGCGAAACGGCCACAGTCAACAGTAATGTGACCCTGATCGGCACAAACCTCACGGGTTTGACCGGGTTCACTGTGCAAACCGGAGTGACGGTGACAGTGTCGGGCTTCACCAATCTATCCGTGGCCGGGACGGCGCAGGTGGGCACCAACGGGACGCTGGTAGTTTCCAATAGCGTGTTGAACCTGGGAAGCTTGGTCGTGCAGAGCGGCGGATTTGTATACGGCTACAACAGCACGGCGACGGTCAATGGCGTGCAATACCGGGGAACCTTTGTCATTGACCAATTTGGGACGATTGGGCTTCAAGCCGCCGCGCTCGATTTTTCAGAAGGGTTTGAAACGTATAGTGTTAACCAACGGCTTGACCACCTGCAATACTTTGGATGGAATGCGTCGGGGTCATCCGCCATCGTCACCAATAATCCGGATTCAGGGAATAATGCGACCGCCCAGGCGGCCATGATTCCCGCCGGGTTGACGGTTTCCAACCTGGTGAATGCCTCTGATGCCAGCCTCACCAATATATGGACCGACGTGCTTGTCAGGGGCGCGGCGAGGATGGAAAGTCCAGACTTGATCGACACGAACGGGAGCTCGCCTGTGATGTTTTATGTGGGCACCAACGGGTATCTTGTGGTGTTGACCCCAAGTGGATGGGATGTGTGCAGCAACGATGTGTGGGCCGGAGGACAGGCTCCAACGATTGGCACGAATGAATGGGCGGAAGTATCCTGGTTCATGGATTATGGGGCGCAAACGGTGGCCTATTTCGTGAAGGGACATCTGGTGCGGCAGGGGAGTCCTTTTGCCAAGCCGGCAAGCCATTACCACGGGTTGGGATTGGATGCGAATTGGGACACGACCTGGCTGGATAGTGTGAGCATCTGGACCAATGTGCCGACCGCGTTGACGAACGGGGCGAATAGCGATCTGGACCATGATGGGATTCCGGATGCCGTCGAGATTGCGCAGCGGGGGACTGTATTCGACAAGCCGATGCTGGCGACACCGACGGTGACGGCCGTGGACACGAACGGCGCGACACTATTCATCAGCATCACGAATAACGGGGGCGCTCCGGTCACCAGTTCGGGATCGGTTTGGGGTCCGGATGCCGGCACGGTGGCCAATCCGTCCGCCTCCCTGGTTATGACCGGCATGCTTCCGGGTCAACACGTCTATGCCCGGGGCTGGGCGAGCAACTCCATCGGCGTGGCCTATTCGGCGGCCTGCGAGTTCTACACCGAGCCGGTGCAGGCGACGAACATCACCTATGTCCCGGTGGCGGGCGGGTTCACGATCTCCTGGACGGCGGATGCGACGAGTACGGGGACGGTGGTGGTGGTCAAGCCGGACACGGAGGCGTATGCCTATCCCCTGGATGGCAGTAATTACCAGCCGAATGCGTCCTATGGCAGTGGCGGTTCTTTGGGAACCTCCAACTTCATTGTCTATGCGGGCAATGGCACGAGCGTGACGGTGGATAGCCTTGTCTATGGTGTGCATTACACGGCGGCAGCCTATGCCTATGCGGGCAGCGGGATGTTGATCCAGTACCGGACGAACAATCCGGCAACGATCTTCCTGCAGTGGCCTCCGCAAGGGACTGTGTTTAAGATTAGGTGAGGTTTTGTTTCTTAATCCTAATCGTAATCAATGGACATGATCAGTGACCAGGGATGCACTCCGGCGGTCGAGGACGCCCGCCCTCCAGGGGAGAAGATTGAGTTCGAAGCACATTGGAGGGCGGATGTCCCCAGCCGCCGTAGTGACTAGGGATGTACCTGGATGCACCTCGGCGGTCGAGGACGCCCGCCCTCCAGAATAGTTTGAAAGGAATATGAAGATGTGCAGTAGATTCATGTTGTCAATTTTGTCGGTTGTGTGTGTTGCAATACCTTCTTTGGCCCTCGAACTCTCCTCCTTCGGCCTCAAGCCGGGCAGCGGGCAGGATGCCACCCCCGCCGTTCGTGCGGCACTGGAACAGTGCAAAGCCTCCCAGGCCCGTACGCTCACCTTCGAACCTGGCCGCTATGACTTCTGGCCTGACCAAGCGGCCGAGCAGTACTGCTTTGTCAGCAACAACGACGAGGGCCTCAAGCGCATTGCCTTTCAGCTTTCCGGGTTCGACAATTTCATGATTGACGGACGTGGCGCGACGTTCGTGTTCCACGGATTCATGTCCCCATTCGTGGTGGAGCATTCCCAAAACATCACTCTTAAGAACTTCTCTCTGGATTATGCCCGTACCTTCCACAGTGAGGGCGTGATCAAGGCGATTCATCCCACGGATGTGGAAGTCG
>CAYOIT010000141.1:0-11810 GCA_964404035.1 uncultured Verrucomicrobiota bacterium
AGTTCGTGGCCTGCGCCAGCATGGGCGACAATCTCGACAGCCGCGCCCTGCCCGGTGTGAAAATCAACGTCATCATGGGCCGCCACGCCGGCTTCCTCACCGCCGCCGCCGCCCTGGCCCGCGTGTATCCTGATGATGGCCCGCACCTGGTCTACCTGCCGGAGCGTCCCTTTTCGATGGACCAATTCGCCGCCGACGTTCAAGGCGTCTACAAGAAACTCGGCCGCTGCGTGATCGCGGTCTCGGAAGGCATTGCGGATGCGGATGGCACAGCCATCGCCGCCAAGTTTTCCAAAGAAGTGGATTCGCACGGCAATGTTCAGCTCAGCGGCACGGGCGCGCTCGGCGACCTGCTGGCCACGGAGATCAAGAACCGCACCCCGATCACCCGCGTGCGGGCCGATACGTTCGGTTATTTGCAGCGCTCCTTCCCCGGCGTCGTCAGCGCGGTGGACGCCAAGGAAGCCCGCATCGTCGGCACGCTGGCGGTCAAGGAAGCCCTGAAGGGCAAAGAACCCAGCGGCTCGATCGCCATCCGTCGTAAACCCGGCAAGAAATACGCGGTGTACTTCGAACGCGTCCCACTGGCCAACGTGTCCAAGGAAACACGTCATGTCCCGGACAGCTTCATCAACAAGAGCGGCAATGACGTGACCCAGGCGTTCTTTGACTACGCCCGCCCGATCGTCGGTCCGCTGCCGGAAATCGGCCGGTTCAAGGGCGTCAAAGTCACGAAAAAGTAGTCGCCCGGTTTCTCAAAACCAAAAGGACACCGCCCATGCCCATCACCCCCTGCCGCCCGAAGTGGAAAGGCACTATGACCGACCGCGAACGGTTCAACAACCAGATGCACTACAAGCCGGTGGATCGTTGTTTCAACATGGAATTCGGCTACTGGGAAGAGAATTTCAAGGAGTGGGACCTGTTCACCAAGAACGGCATCACCAATAACTGGGAAGCCGATCAATTCTTCAACTTCGATCGTACAGGCGGTGCCGGCGGCAACGTCTGGATGAACCCGCCCTTCCCACACAAAGTGATGGAAGAGACGGCCACCGCACGAATTATCATGAACGGAGACGGCCTTCTGGCCGAGGTGCCCAGGGACGGACACGACACCATCCCTCACTATATCAAGGCCTCCGTCGTTACCCCGGAGGACTGGAAACGCTGCAAGGAGGAACGCTTCCGGCTGGACGATCCCGCCCGCAAAATTGACGTGGAAGCGGTCAGGAAAGCCCATCCCACCACCCGCGACTATCCGCTCGGGATCTGGTGTGGCTCGATGATCGGGAAGATCCGCGACATGCTGACTTTTGAGGGGCTCGCCTACGCCTGCTACGACTATCCGGACATGGTGGAAGACATGGTGGAAACCTCCTGCCAGCTGGTCGAGCACTCCCTGGACCAGATTCTGCCCCACGTCGACTTCGATTTCGCCTCGGGCTGGGAAGACATCTGTTTCAAGAATGGGCCGATTGTCTCAGTGGATTTCTTCCGCGATGTCGTCATGCCGCGTTACAAGAGAATCTCAAAACGCCTCAAGGCGGCCGGGATCAAACTGTGGTGGATCGATTGTGATGGCGACGTCCGCCCCATCCTGCCTTACATGATGGAGGGTGGCTGCAACTGCCTGTTCCCGTTCGAGGTCAACGGCTGCGCCCACCCGGCCGAGCTGCTGAAGGAATACGGGAAGGACCTGCGTATCATGGGCGGATTCGACAAGATCGAGATGGGGAAAGGTCCCGCCGCCATCAAAGCCTACATGAAAACGCTGGTGCCCCTGGTGGAACGCGGCGGATTCATTCCGTTCTGCGACCATCGCTGTCCGCCCAACGTCAAACCGGCGGATTATCTCTACTATCTGGACCTCAAGTAACAGATGTTCGGCATGAAGTGATCTCAGCGCACTGCGGCTCCCCGGAATACCGGGAGAGCCGCAGTGCGGAAAACCAATCCTCTCCCGTCCTACACTGGCAGGAAGAGCAGCGTCAGGATCTTGTACGGGGTGGCCGTTACGGCGATGGTCTGCTTGCGAATGGGAATCTCGCTCTCAATCTCCTCATTCAGATTGCAGAGAAAAACCTTGCTGATCGCTGGCGAAAGCTGGATTTTGGTCTTCACCGCGCAGCCGTCATTCTCCCACAGCCGAACGACGACCCCTTTCCCGTCCTGCGCCTTCTTAAACGCGCTGACCTGCAGAGTCGCCGGCTCCAGCACAAACAACGGCGGCTGGACCTTTGCCGCTGCATCCGGCACCAAAACCTGATGCGCGATCGGCGGATAGAGGAACGACCGTGCCTCGGCCAGGAAGGGTGTCGAAGCGACCTTTCCGGGCCGGAAGGGAATCAAAGCATACTCAAACCGGCAGGCCCCCTGACACTGGGCGTCGGGAGTCGGATTGCCGGGCGATGTTCCATGTTTCCGATACGGCATGTTGTGTTTGCCCATCACCCCGAGGCAGCGCAGCAGCGTGACGAAAAGCGAGACCTTACCACCTTCCTCCCTCGATTCGTACTCGTACATACCCCGACAGGCCACCGCCAACCCCGCCGCCCCGTCGTCAACGGCCACCCATTCACGGAAGGGGAACGTCTTGGGAGCCATCTGGAACCAGTCCTGATCGCGGCCTTCCGCCGGGTGACGAAGAGGACGCTGAATAGCACCGAACAGAGTCTCACTCCTCACCGTGGTCGCGGCAAGTCCCGTGGGGATCTTCATTCTGAGCCGGTGATCCTTCGCCTGGTTATCGAGTTCGGTCACGATTGAAACCACCATGGAAGAGGCGGTTATGGAAATGGTCGTGGTGATGATTGTTTCCACAACGTCCACCGATCGCGACTCACCCTGCAGTCCGCGAGGAATCTGCAGGGTCGTTTCCAGGCGTAGCGAGGCACGCACCGGGCCGGACTCAACCAGCGAGACGCGGGGTCGTATGCCGCGCGTGGAAACCGGCGGCTCCGGCTTCCAGGTCGGTGAGAAATCCCACGCATCCCCGGCATCGGCTTCATCCTCGAACTCCAGAGCCCCCGCATAGCTCCTGCCAGTGGCTTTGTCCGTAATCTCCAGCCCACTGGCTGTCACCGCAACCCTGACCTGACTGTTCTCCACGCTGCAATCTGAACACTTGAACTCAGAGACCTTCGCCACAGCACCGGAGGACGCCACGACATGGAAGGTCGTCGGGGCGTTCGCCGGCAGTGCCGCTTCGAAGACCACGTGCTTATCCACAGGCGCTCCCGGCCACGATATCGTGCCGCAGGCGTCAGCCGCGGGCGCAGGGTATTCGTGGGGATTGGGCACGAGTTGAACAGGAATGAACCGTCCGTCCTGATCCACGACCTGAAAGTCGGCGCCGGCAGCAATCCACGTATCCACAACGGCGGTTCCGAACGACGACACCGCCGGGGCATACACCAAAAGGGGTGACGCGTTCGGCCGGGGCACGGCATGCTTTTGCCCCAGGAAAGCCAGGGAGTGATGACAGATCCCCGTCGCCACCTGCCGGACCGCCGCATAGCGTTGCCGCATTTCCACGTGGACCGGATCAGCGCTCGATCCGTGGATCCCGTCATGCGCCTGATTCACGAAAAGGAATTTCCAGGCTTCTTCCAGCATGCGTTCAGGATACGCCGCGCCGGAGAGCATGGCCAACGTCGCCAAGGGTTCCGCATACTGCTCCATCAGGGCCTCGGACGCAAAGTTATCCTGCTTGAGATAGGCTCGCAGCGCCAGCGTGCCGGTCAGGATCAACTGATACTTGGCCCCGTACAATTCCTCCCGGTAAACCGGAAGTTCCGTGCCCGTTTCCCGAATGAGGCGGGTGAGTTCCGCGACATCCGTGTGAATAAACCGGTAAGTCGTCTGGAGCTGATTGGCACGCTCGATCATCTCGCCGACAAACGCCTGGGGCGGCATATGGTCCACACCGTTCGCCAGGGGAATGATTCCGGACGGGCACAGCGGATCCTCTTTCTCGGCCGACTGGATCAGGCTCCTGGCTCCGGCGTCGATGTCCGTATGGTCGGCCGACCTCCAGAATGGCTCTGCGGTCCGGTACGCGTCCTGATAGGGCGTCGTGCGGTGGACGCTGGAGAAATCGAACCCGGTCCCGGCCGCGACCGCGTTGTGATAGCCATGCGAAAAGTGCACGGCCAGTACTTGTGTGCCATCCAGGCCCTGCCAGAGGAACTGATCTCCGAACCCCTCGGGACGGTCAGGCATGCCGCGCATGAAGAGCAGGCTGTTCAGACCGAATCCCGCGAGAATCTGCGGCATCTGAAGGGGATGCCCGAAATTATCGGGCAGATAGCCAGCTTTCATCACGCCGCCGAAGTCCCGTGCACGGCGATTCCCGTAGAGGCAATTGCGCACGATGGATTCCGGACTATTCAGCCATTCATCGTACTGCGTGTAGAACGGCCCCACGGAGAGAGAACCGCTTCGAACCAGTGCCTTCACGGCCTCCTGGCACTCAGGCCGGATCTCCAGGTAGTGATCCAGTGGCGCAACCTGGCCATCGAGCATGTAGTTTCGAAAGGAGGGATGCGCAGGAAAGCGGGTCTGAAGCGTGTCGAGGATGTGGATGAGCCAGAAGCGAAACGAGCGAAACGGCAGATACCACTCGATATCCCAGTGGCAGTGAGAGAAGACGACGGCAGTTTTTGGGGTCTGGGGAGTTGACATGAAAGGGTCGCTTTCGGTTACGGTTATCGTTTCAGCTTGGCCGCGAGCGCGCGGGTTTCTTCGTACAAAAGGCAATACTCTTGGAATCGCCGGCTGTAATGCTCAGCCGTGGTGGGATCGGGCATGACGGGATCAAGGGTACGAATCCACTTGGGAACAAGGTCGGCGACCGGCACCGCTTCCCGCACGGCGTAACCGAGCATGGCCATACCGAGGCAGCCCGCTTCGGTGACAGCGACAGGGACAATGGGCGTCCCGAGCACACTCGCCTTGAGGCGAAGCAGGGCACGACTGCGGGCCCCCCCGCCAACGGCCCGCAGTTCGTGAATCGGCACTCCCGCCGACCGCAAGGTTTCCAGATTCAGACGCATCTCCAGGGCCACTCCCTCCATAAGCCCGCGCAGGACGTCGCCCCGTCGCGTGCTCAGGCGAAGCCCGTGGATCACACCCGGCGTCTCCGTATCGAAGTGCGGGGTCCCGGAGGGCGTGAAATACGGCAGCACCAATAAAGACGAAGGCTGATCGCCCAGTTGCCTGAGAATCAGTTCATAGACCTCCACCCCGCTGCGAGCCGCCTCCCCCTGCTCCACGGCACACCATTCGTCACGAAACCATTTGAGCAGATTCCCGCCGGTTAGACTGAAGGCTACGGTCGTATACATGCCCGGAACCGTGAAATCGTACGTACACAGGTTACTGCGCATGAGCGCCGGATCGAACACCGCCCGGTCAAAGGCAGGACACACGCAGTCCACTGTGCCGGACGCATACATGGCCACCCCGGCGCTCACGACGCCGGCTCCAATCGCATTACAGGGTTGATCGTGCCCGCCGGCGATCAGAAGCGCACCGGAGGCCAGCCCGAGCCGGCGAGTGGTCCCTTCCGGAATCGTTCCGGATACGCTGCCTGCAGGGATCGGCCGGGCCAGTCGCTCCGGCGCAAGTCCCACCGCATTGAGAATGCGTGCGTCCCATTCATGGCGTCGTACGTTGAACAGCATGGTCCGCCCGGCCAGTGGATAGCCCATGGCCGGCGGCAGTCCCAGACGCAGGCAGAACAGGTCCTCAAAACACAGCCACCGCTCCGCGGCACGCCACACCTCCGGCCGATGGTCGCGCATCCAGAGCAGTTTGAACAAACTGAACATCGGGTGAGGCGTGTGTCCCGTGATTTCGTACAGCGCCTCGACGCCGAACTGGCGGCTCCAGTCGCCGGCATACGCCGCGGCACGGCTGTCGGAAGACACCATGGCGTAGCCCAATGCCCGCCCGGCGCTGTCCACCGGGGTCAGGGCCTCACCCTGACAGGACACCCCGACGGCCTGCACCGGATCACTGGGACAGGCGGCCGCCGCTTCCGCAATGACGTCCATCGCCAGAGCGCACACCCGGTCGGAATCCAGTTCCGCCCATCCGGGCTGCTCAACAATCAGGGGATACTCCCGGTAGGCGGAGGCGAGCATCTGCCCCTTCGCGTCAAACACAGCGGCTTTGCAGCCGCTGGTCCCGATATCGAGTCCGAGGGTGCTCATGCAACCATCCACAGGTCAAGGAAACGGGCAACAACCTGTTTCATCTGACCAAAGACAAGGTCCTGCCGATACGTCGTGGTATAGTGCGAGAGCGAGGCTGAAGATTCGGTATCGGCCTTGGGTCCCAACACTCCCGCCTCCCGCAGGCTCCGAGCCACACGCTGACCGGCCACTTTGGCGGCATTCCGGGCCATATCGGAAAGCAGGGCCGGTGAGCTGTCGCGCTCGATCGCCGCCCAAACGTTGACTTTGCGCACGCCATCGCGAAAGAGATGGCGGATCTGGTTATGGGGCACCGACGAACTGCCGTGCAGCACGAGCCGGCCTCCGACACGGTCGGCAATCTGACGAGCCAGGTCACCGTGATAGGTAAGCTCTGCCGCGCTGGCACGGTGCTCCGTACCCAGGTTGGCGACAATGAAATCCACACCCGAGCCCGTCACATACGCGAGCGCCCGTTCCGGTGTGGTGAGGTCATTGCGGTCCTGCCCGCCGGCATCGACGATCTCATCGCACGCCCCTTCCACAACCAGTTCGTGCCCATGCTCCCGCATGAAGCGACGGGTACGGTCGATGTTCTGCTCAAACGGCAAAGTCGAGGCATCGTACATGATGGAGGAGAACTGCCCGAGGTCCCACGCCAGCAAATCACGATCCGCATCCGGCTGGATATGATCCAGATGGACCAGCACGCGGAGTGCCCCGTAGGGCGACGAGGACTCGGTGAGCACGCGCAGATCGGCCAGGAAGAGCTTCAATCCGATATCCCAGCGCCCCGTGTGGGTGTAGGCCACCGATTGGGACCGGTGTGAGTAGAGATTCGTCATGGCGATCGTCACGGGCAGGTCGGGGCAACCAAGCCGGGTGCCGACCTCCACCGCCGCCGCCAGGATCGCCTCGGTGGAGGTCCTGTTCTCGGTACAAAAACAGGGCATGACCCAGCCGCGTCGCCCCATCTCCGTGTAAACGTCAAGGACCGCTTTTCGGCCGGTGATCAGCGGCATGGCTGACCACTCCTCCGGCGGGTGCCGTGCGCAGGATGGCAACGATAGTAACCCGCATAGTCGTTATAGAGCAGGTGCAACGGCGGCACGTCCTCCTCGATTTCAGGGAACCGACCCACCGCATCGAAGAAACGATTGTCCACATGGTCATCGTTCACTCGGCTCACTTCACCCACGAGCACCGTTCCCTTGCCGGCCTGACCCCAGAAACGGTGATAGAGCCGCTGCGGCAGACAGACCGACTCGCCCGGTTTCAGGGTGATGGTCCCACCCGCCTTGACCTTGACCTGCACGCCGTCCATGGCCACGGTAACAGGCGATTGCGCCAGCTTTTCCCCGGGGGTCGCGTTCCACAGCCGGATGACCAGGTTCCCGCCACCCCGGTTGATAATGTCTTCCATCTTCTGGTAGTGAAAATGGGTTGGGGTGAGTTGGTTCTCCCTCACAATCATGATCTTCTCAGCGTAGACCTTGCCGTCTTTCCGCTTGAGATCTGAGAACTTCCCGTTGCGGATGGTGAAGAGAAACAGTCCCACTTTTTCGAAATCGCCTGACCCAAAGTCCGTGATATCCCAGCCCAGTTGCTGATCGATGATGTCGCGGCATTCGGGTCCTTTTCGTTTCCAGTCCGCCGCCGACCAATGGGCAAACGGCGGCATCAGGAAGTTCATCCGCTGCAGGAAGTCCAAACCGTCCCGCATGATGGCATTAATCTCGGATCGTTTCATGGCAAAAAAACCTCCCGTTATGAGTTGCGGATCTCTCAAATAGCAGGCAAACCATACGATGAAGCCGGCGGCCGGGTCTACACAAAATGAGGCTTAACGACGAGGTCTCATCGGATGTGGCGTATGACGCAGAACCGCGCCCGGAGAAGGCCCCTGTCACACGAACTCGGGGCCACCATGACTTCGAACTCACCCGGCCTTCAGTTCACTCCGCGCCATCCCAACAATAGGTGCAGAGCTTCTCCTTGGGCAGTCCGATCGCCTCAACCAGGTCATCGAGTTTCTGGTACTTCAGCGAAGTCAGGCCCAACCTCTGCCCGATACGCTCGACCATGGCACAATGGCATTCGGTACCGGCCTGGGTGAACTCCTTCAGCGAGGTGCCCTCATGGCCGCCCAATTCCTTGATGGCCCGGCGCGCCGCCAGATCCATCTCCGAGGTGGACCGCGAGAAATTCAGGTACTTGCAGCCGTAAACCAGGGGCGGACAGGCGGGGCGCATATGCACTTCACTCGCGCCGGCAGCATGCAAACGCTGAACCTGGTCGCGAAGCTGCGTGCCGCGAACGATGGAATCGTCGCAGAAAAGAATCTTCTTTCCCTCAATCAATTCACGGATCGGAATGAGCTTCATCCGGGCGACCAGTTCGCGAATGGTCTGATCCTGCGGCATGAAACTCCGCGGCCAGGTGGGGGTATATTTGACGTAGGGGCGGCGATACGGGACCCCGGCGGCATTGGCATAACCCAACGCATGAGAGACTCCCGAATCCGGAATCCCGGCGACCATATCGACCTTGACCGTATCGTTCCGGGCCAGCGCGGCGCCGCACCGGTTGCGAACATCCTCCACATTGATACCTTCATACGAGGAGGCCGGGTAACCGTAATACACCCACAGGAACGAACAAATCTGAAGCCGTTCTCCCGGCTTCTGACGCTGCTCAACCCCGTCGGGAGTCATCAACACAATCTCCCCCGGCCCCAGGTAACGGTCAATTTCGAAGTCGAGATTCGGGAACGCACAGGTTTCCATCGTGACCGCCCACGACCCTTCCTTGCGACCAATGATCACGGGGGTTCGCCCCAGCCGATCCCGGGAGGCATAAATGCCGTCGGCCGTCAGCACCAGCATTGAACAGGACCCTTCAATGGCCCCCTGCGCCAGACGAATACCTTCCTCGAAAGACCGGCCTTCGTTGATCAGCATGGCAATCAACTCGGTCGGATTGACCTCGTTCCCCGTCATTTCTGAAAAATGGGCACCTTTGGCATACGCGCGCCGGATCAACTCCTCGGCATTGCGCACCACGCCGACCGTCACCAGGGCATAGTGCCCCAGGTGCGAACCGATCAACAGGGGTTGATCCTCATAGTCGCTGATCACACCGATCCCAAGCCGGCCCGACAACTTCCTCAGATCATGCTCGAACTTGGATCGGAAGGGCGCATTGGTAATGTCATGAATGAATCGCCTGAAGGCACCGCCATTGGTCATCGCCATACCGCCGCGGCGTGTCCCCAAGTGAGAATGATAATCAGTTCCGAAAAACAGGTCATTGGTACAGTCCGACCGTGAAACCACTCCAAAAAAGCCACCCATGGACGCCTCCCTTTTTCTGATGCCGTGCGGTTGAGTTCCTGAGTATCGATGGAGGGGAGATTAGTCGCTCTCTTTCAGAAAGGTCAACTTCGAACCAAGGGAAGCTCTGGCGGGGACGGTGCTCCTGGTTGAAGGAGTTTCGCCACCAGCCCTGTCCATCCGGTTTGGTGAGACGCGCCAACGCCACGGCCAGTGTCGCCGTCAAAATACTCGTGGAAGAGAATGTGGTCCTTAAAGACGCGCCTTATGGGCTCACCTAGCCGGCCAGCCAGTCGAGAACCTGGCGCGCGTCGGGATGGGTTCGCAGCAGATCCGAACAATCCCTGCGGTGTTCGATGCCGGACTTGACCGCGGACGAAAGCCGGGTATCGCCCAGCAGAATCGAGCCCACCAGGTGGCTGTCCCGAAACATGAAGGCGAAGTAGTTCCCGTCCGTCTCCGTGTCGATAAGTTCGTAGCTGGCATCTTCAGGCATGACACGTCCAACACTGAACAGGTCGATGCCAAGCACCTTGAGCATATTGGATCTCGGAATGCCGGCGAACTCCGCCGCGCCGTCCGCCGCATTGAGGCCGGCGATCGCTCCCTGGAACTGAGCCGGCCCCCACGTCCCGTAACAGACGCCCCGGTGTTCGCAGATGTCGCCCGCCGCATAAACATCGGGGTGGGACGTGCGCAGGTTGTCGTCCACGAGAATACCCTGATTGACATGCAAACCGGCCTGCCTTGCCAGGTAGCTGTTCGGGCGCACCCCGGTAGCGAGGACAACCGCATCAGCCGGGAGGGTCACACCATCCTCCAGCAGCACGCCCCTTACCTGTTCATCGCCCACCAGTTCCCGGGTCACGGCATGCTTGCGCAACGTGATACCCGCTCCGCCCAGGCGGCCCTCAAGCCAGCGGCCGGCACGCTCATTGAGCTGCCGCGGCATCAACCAGCCATGCCCTTCAAGGAGGGTCACGCTGGCGCCCTGGCGCGACAGGGCGCCGGCGGTCTCCAGTCCGAGCAGCCCACCTCCGATACAGACACAGTGGGCTCCCCCTGCCGCGAGGGTCAGCAACCGATCGGCATCCGTTCGCGTGCGCAGGACCGTGACATTTTCACGACTCGCTCCCGGCAAGGGTGGAACGAAGGGATGCGACCCGGCGGTCAGAATAAGCCGGTCGAACGGGCGCCGGCTTCCATCCCGCAATCGGACCTCTTTGGCGGCCGGATCCAATCCGCCGAGTTCGACTCCTCGCAGGAACTCGATCCGGTTATCGTCGAACCAGGTGGCGGGTTTGAGTGCGAGCTGATCAGAGGGAATCTCTCCAGCGAGGTAGCGGGTCAGGTTTAGACGGTAGTAGGGAAGCTCATCTTCCTTGGAAAGCAACAGAATCTCCGAATCCGGAGAGGTCTCCCGGCAGGCTTCGGCTGCGGACACTCCTGCGATGCCCGCGCCAACAATAACCAGTTTCAGCCTGCGACCGCCCGACGACGCCGCGACCGGTTCGGGGGTATAAGCTTCGAAACGATCCGCCGGCGCGCCACAGACAGGGCACGTCTCCGGCGGTGTGGCCCCATGATGAATGTGTTCGCAGTTCAGACACCGCCACTGCACCGGCCCCAAGGCGGCGGGCGTCGCGACCGGCACTTTCTGCCGCTCGAAAAGGTCGGGAGGCGAGCCGCAGACGGGACAGACCTCGGACGGTTTTGACCCACGATGAACATACCCGCAGACCGAACAAACCCAGACAGCGGAGCTTTCGCTGGTCATGGCCGAGTCTCCTTCCTGCACCCTGGAAGTCCTTCATCAGCCTCCTGGAGTCCGCCGCAGCGGACCCCAGGATCTTGCAGACGCTTACTTGATCTCGACAAACTTCGCCTTGGGCGCACTGCATATGGGACACTTATCCGGAGCCCCATCATGCACCGTGTTGCCGCACACGGAGCAGACGAACACAGCTTTCGCCGGGAGATCCTTGCCGCCTTTGACGGCATTCAAGGCCTCGTTGTAAAGCCCGTGGTGAATCTCTTCCACCGCCATGGCATTGCGGAAACTGGCCAGGGCGGCCGTGTTACCTTCCTTCTCGGCTTCCTTCACAAATCCCGGGTACATGTTCCGGAACTCGTACGCCTCGCCGGCCGCCGCCTCTTCCAGGTTTTCCGTGGTGCTCTTGATGCCCCCCATCACCCGCAGATGCGCATGTGCATGGACCGTCTCAGCTTCAGCTGCCGCGCGAAACAACTTCGCGACCTGGGGCTTGCCATCCGCCTC
>CAYOIT010000142.1:0-11715 GCA_964404035.1 uncultured Verrucomicrobiota bacterium
CCAGGAACGGGTTGTCCGTCCGCGCATCGCCCCCCGTAACGATTCGAAACGGAAGGTTGAATAACGTGAGCAACTCGCGACGCCAGTTGCCCACCAGTCCGGCAGGGGTGACGATCAGAATCCGGCGCAACAGCCTGCGGGAAAGCATCTCGCGGATGTAAAGGCCGGACATAATCGTCTTGCCCGCGCCTGCGTCATCGGCCAGAAGGAATCGCAGCCGGGCCTGCTTGAGCATGTGGTCGTAAACGGCGATCCGCTGGTGCGGCAGAGGATCGATGCTGGAGATCTCGGTGGCGAAGGCTGGGTTCATCAGATGGCCGAAGGATAGCCGCTCGCCCTCGGCCAGCACCTTCACGACCTCCGGCTGCGCAGTGAAGTCGAGAACCGCCAGCGGCTTCACTTCCTTCTGCCCGTACGAAGCCGACTCCTCGGCTACACGCAGTTCAAGCTGTTGAAGCTGGATCCAATAGAGTTTGGACGGTTTCGTCTGCTGGTTTTCCCACCGGTTGACGGTAGCGAAAGACACGCCCAAACGGTCGGCCAGAACTTGCTGTGTTAGGCCGATTCCACCCCGCAAACGCTTGATGCGCTCGGCATAGTCGTCGCCAGGCTTTGGCCCTATCACATAGCGCTCTGTCATTGTCTTCACTTGCATCAAACGCAGTGTTGATTATCGAGACGCTTCACATATAACAGGTGTTATGTTTCAAGTCAAGACGTCACGCGAAGAGACGTCACGCGAGGAGATTCAGCATGCACTAACCCCTGAAAATGCCAAGATGATGAAAAGAAGGAAGGCGGCGTGCGCCAACATGTCCGACGTAGCCTTGCGCGAAGTCGAATCCGTTGGCGCCGTGTCCCTCAGTCCGCAAAGAAGTCCACCACAACAGCGGTCAGATTATCCAGCCCGCCTCCCGCGTTGCCTGCCGCCAGCAGGTCTTGGCACGTTGTCTCCGGGTCCTTGCGGTCCTCAAGGATCCGGGTCAGAGCCGGCTTGGGCACCATGCCCCACAGACCATCGGAACAGAGAAGAAGCCGATCTTCAGGCTGCAATGCAATAGTCTGCGTGTCAGGCTCCATCCCGTTATCCATGCCCAGGTAGCGCATCAAGTAGTTTCTTGCCGGGTGATGCTCAGCCTCCTCGGCAGTAATCTCCCCATCCTGCAGCAGGAGTCCAACAAGGGAGTGGTCGTAGGTGAGTTGCCGCAGTTCGCGCCCACGAAGCAGATAGGCCCGACTGTCGCCCATGTGCGCGATGTGGACATGGCACTGGGTCACCAGCGCCACCACAACAGTGGTCCCCATTCCGCCGCTATTCTCGACTTCCTTGCCCCAGGCATGGATGTACCGGCTCAGTTCACTTACACTCTTCCCCAGTATCCCGGGAATAGCGGCGTCCGCGTCGGTACGAGGTTTGGTTGAAGCCGCCACGCGCCGTCTGATGATCTCTGGCAGCCTATCCACCACCATCTTCGAGGCCACATCACCATAGCCATAGCCGCCAACACCGTCCGCCACGACAAACAGCCCGCTTGCAAGATCGACCAGTTGGGCGTCCTCGTTACGGGTACGGACGCGCCCTATATCGGTCGCCCCCGCCGCCCGGAGGGCTAACCGGTGAGTCTCTGTTTTCACAATGGTCGTCATGCACTCACTTTCCAGCTTCGTGAACCGCAACTTATCTACCGCCCATGCCCCATCTCTGGTTCGCCCAACAACCATACTCAAGCAATCGGCCGCCGACAAGACTGGCAACATCTTTTATTAGGCCTGGTGCGAGGCATAGACTCCGCCTACCCCTCAGGGCACCTCTTGACTAACCGGCATTCTCACCGCATGATCACCGGCATGAGTTCGGGCACCGTTACCCATTCTGCGTCGCCTTTCGCCGGGCTGCTGTGGGGACTTCGCGCCTGTGTCCTGGCTCTGGCGCTGTTCCATTTCTCCGAGACCACGGCCGATCCGGATCTGTGGGGTCACGTGCTCTTTGGCCAACGGATGCTCATCCTGGGCAGCGTTGAAAAGACCGAACCCTTCTCGTGGACTGCCTGTGATCAACCCTGGGTTAACCATGAAGTCCTGGCGGAAGTGGCCATGGGGTTCGCTCACCGCCTGGCGGGCGGTAGGGGGCTTCTAGCACTGAAGCTCGGGACGGGGCTGCTGACCTTTGGCCTGGCTTTGCGGCTGGGCAGCCGTCGACTGAATCCCGGAGGCCAGGCCGTGGCCTGGGTGCTGGCCGGTTTGAGTGTGGTCGAAATTGCTTTCGGATTTGCCGCCCGGCCCCAGATTTTCACCGCGTTGGGCCTGACCCTCCTACTGTGGATCATCACCCGCGTCGGGGAAGGTCACGTGCGTTGGACACTGGCCCTCCCTCCTCTCTTCCTCTTCTGGTTCAACACTCACGGCGGAGCTCTGCTCGGGCTCGTCCTGCTGTTTGCCGCGGGCGCCGCTTTTACGCTGGAATGGCTCTGGAACCGACGGCATCAGGGCGAGGCTGCCGCTGCCGCAGGCCGTCAGGCCTTGACCCTGATCCTGGCAGGCCTGGGATCATCCCTTACCGCCTTCTGCACCCCGTGGGGCGCCACCGCCCCCCGCTGGCTGATCGGAAGCGTCGCCTGGTCACGCCCCGCCATCGAGGAATGGAACCCCACCCCATTCGGATGGGATCATGCACCTTTGTTCCTATTGCTGGCGCTCGCTCTCACGACCCTGCTGGCCGCCCCGCGCCATCGGCGTGGTCAGCTCTGGTCCTGGGTTGTCCTCGCGCTTCTTGGCGTGGCAGCCCTCCGCTATGTGCGCCATACCCCGCTCTTTGCCCTCGCCGCGATGGCCCTGCTGCCCGCTCCCTTATCGGCGGCCCTCGGGCGTCTTCAGCACCGGGTAAGCGGCCTGATGGCGCCGTTCGGATCGAACAGGTTCCGGGCCCTTTGCACCGGCCTTCTGTCGATAACGGCCGTGGCCATCCTGGCCGCTTCCCCGCTCGCGCGCCGGGGACATCACCTCACGATGGAAGTTCCGTGCGATCAATATCCGATCGGCGCCGTCAGGTTCATCCAGCAAAACCAGATCGAAGGTAATCTGCTGGTCTGGTTCGACTGGGGAGAGTTGTGTCTCTGGGAATTACCCGCCTGTCCGGTCTCCATCGATGGGCGCCTGGACACCTGTTATCCCATGGCTTTGATCGACGCCCACTGGCGATTCTATGCAGGAGGGATCGAAACCGGTCCTGATCTGGACCTGCGGCAGGCCGATCTGGCCCTGTTGCCGGTGGGCCTGAAAGGATGGAAAGCCATCGCCGGCTTGCCCGACTGGCACCCCGTTTATCGCGACACCCTGGCTGAACTTTGGGTACGAGCTCCGGACCGATTCCCCGAACTGGTCAAGCATCACTTGCCGGTGCAAGCTCCCGCGGAAACCACAATCGGACGGGTCCCGTTCCCCGACCTATCGCCGCCGTAGGCCGGATCAGGGAGTTCCCTTGTTCGCCATCAGCGCTCGTACCGCCTCGGTCGCCGCCTCGACTTCGGCCGCTCGGCGGCTGGACCCGCTCCCGTGCCCCAGTACCCGACCCTCCACCACCGCCTCAACGCTGAAGACCTTCTGATGCGCCGGCCCCTCTTCCCTGACGCACTCATACACAGGGCTGCGGCCATGAAGACGCTGAGCGATTTCCTGCAGTTTCCCCTTGGGATTATCCTGCCAATCCTCTTGTGCCGGCGCCTCCATGATGCTGGGAAACAACTTGGTCGCGATCTTTTCGGCAGCCCGCAGTCCGCCATCCAGAAAAGCGGCGCCCACGACCGCTTCAAATCCATCGGCCAGTAAAGACTGCCGCTGCCGGCCCCCCGCCTGCTCTTCCCCTTTTCCAAGCCTGATGAATTCCCCCAGTCCGATGCGCGCCGCGGTTTCGGCCAGCGCCTTGCCGCTGGTAACCCGGCTGCGCCGCTCTGTCAGACCGCCTTCGTCCTCCTGACTGTGAGCCCGGTAAAGCTGTGCCGCGATCACCATTCCCAACACGGCATCCCCGAGGAACTCCAGCCGCTGATTATCGCCTTCGACCCCCTTGGATTCAAACCGGTAGGACCGATGCATAAGCGCCATCTCAAGCAGCTCCCGTTTGCGAAACGAATAGCCAATGCTCTTTTCAAGTTCCCGATACGGGTTCTTTCTCAGACTCAGCAGCATGGGGTCTCCTTAGTTCCTTACGAATTGAATCAATCGCAAGATGGCAATCATTTGAACCACGAATGGCACGGATAGCACGGATAAGATTTGGGGGTTTGTTTATCAGTGTCATCCGTGTAATCCGTGGTCAGAAATCTCGAATTGTTTTGGTTCCGGCTGTGCCGGGTTAGGCGCGTGGATGGAACTGATGATGAACCGATTTCAGCCGGTTCTGGTCAACGTGTGTGTAGATCTGGGTGGTGGCAATATCGGCATGCCCCAGCATCTCCTGGATCATGCGCAGCGGAGCCCCGTTGGCCAGCAGATGCGTGGCAAAGGAATGCCTCATCGTATGCGGCGATACCTTCTTGGTGATGCCCGCATTCCGGGCATGGGTCCGGATCAGTTTCCAGATCGTCTTACGACTGAACTGATCCCCACGGAACGTCAAAAACACCTGACGCAAGGCCTTCTTTTCCGCCAGACCCGGCCGCACTTCCCGAAGGTATTTCTCAACCTGAAACTTCGCCTTATCGCCGAAGGGGGTGACCCGCATCTTGTTGCCCTTGCCGGTCGTGCGCACGTAGCCGTTGTCCAGGTGCAGATCCTCCAACTTCAACTCCGCCAGTTCAGTGACGCGCAGTCCGGTGGCGTACAATAATTCGAGCATCGCCCGATCCCGAATTGAGAATCTGTCCGTCCCCTGCACGCCTTCGAGCAACCGGTCAACCTCCTTGATGGACAAGGTACCCGGGAGCACTTTCCATAACCGCGGCGATTCCATCACCGCCGTCACGTCCTTCTCCAGCAGATTCTCCTCAACCAGGTAACGGAAGAAAACCTTGATCGCTACCAGGCGGCGGGAGATCGAGTTCATGCTCTGCCCCCGATCACGTTCGTGCTCAAGATAGCTCAGAAGGATCTTGCGCGTAACGTCGCGGGGGGAATGGAGACCGCTCGCCTGAAGAAACTGGGAAAAGCCTGCCAGATCACTGCCGTACGCTTCACGGGTCTTGGGACTCAAGCCGCATTCGAAGGAAATGTGATCCAGAAATTGGTCAACAAGCGCAATCATCGTCGGTGAAAATGCCTATTTACAGTCGGCGGGCAACGCGTCCCGGGCCTTCGCATCGGCAGGAATGTCGTTGGCATTGAACCCGATTTCGGCAATCGAAAACTCGAGATTCTTGATGGCCACTTTCATGCTGTCGTAGGTGACTGTTGCGGTCCCCTTCTCAACCCTGATGGAATCCGCCAGAACCCCGTCGGTTTTGGCCAGGACTTCGGTCACAAGTCGGACACAGAGGGCATTCTTCACCTGGGGGCACTGGATCGTCGTCGTGCGGATATCTTGCTGACGACAAGCGCCCCCACCAAGACACACCAGCAGTGCCACTATGACCACGGATACTTTCATTGGCGAACTATAACGAACCCGGCCGGAATGAGTACAGTAGGAATTTTCAGAGCACCCACTGCCGGGGGCGCAGATCCTTCGCGGACTCGAATTCCAGCCGACGGTCCCCTGCCAGCAACGTTGCCCGTCGTTCTCCGACGTCCAGGCTCAGGGCAAGCTCCGGTCGGCGCGCCTTGAGAATGTTGCCGACTAGCAACGCCTTCTCGGCCCCATCCCCGCGCCCAAAATTCCAGACTTCGTCCGGTTGAGCCAGGCGCCCGGATTCATCGTAGATGGATTCGGAGGGCATGGCGCGGATCCGGGCCTCGATGTCCGCCTCGCTCAGGCCCTTGGCGGCGGCAATCGAGACGGGATTCCGCTCCATGGCCGCCTTGATGAACGGTTCCCCTTCGGTTCGATTCAAGTCACGATAGGCATAGAAGGCCAGATCGGCCACGGGGTTAACCTGACGCAGGGACTCCAGACGGAGGATAAGCTCATCACGGGTCATCTCGCGCGTGATGCGCAGCGGTTCGCCTGCGCTCACGAAAGTCCGGGCCGCCACCTCCGGCAGCCGGGGAGTCACATGGCAAAAACGGATCAGACTCTCCATAGCCCATTCGGCATTCAGGCATTCGCAGGCAAATTGGGCCTTCAGCCGGCTGACATCGTCGGGCCGCTCCAGATCGGTCGACTCCGTGCGAATAAAGGCTTCAAGGTCATTCAGCACAATCCGCCCGGGAATCCGGTCGATGACGAACTGATCCATGTCGATATCCCCCAGCAAGGCGTCGCGCGTCTTGTCGGTCACCAGCGAGGAACTACCCTCCTCATACTGGAACGCCACCTCCAGCGGGACATAATGCTCCACGCCCCGGATGGAATGCCGCAACTGGAAGCAACGCTGCATATCGCGCTTGTGCCGCAGGAAATTGCCCAGGATCTCATCGGTGATGGTCGTGTTCAGAAAGCTTCTCATTTTGCCGCAGAAGGTCTCGTAAACGGCCGCATCGATCGTCGCCTCGGGCGTCACGGTGTGGATATAGCCGGTCTCGTGGGCGACAATGGTCACTTGCTCGTTCTCCAGCGCCCGCCGGGCCTGGGCCGACAACGCGGTGCCGTTACACCACATCTTCTTGGTCACCAGTCGCCGGTTATTGGTTAGCACACCGTCATCCACATCGACATAGTTCTGCGAATGCAGTGGTGTCGCCATCAGGAAGATCTGGTTCAACGGAATGCCACCCACCACGAACAGGGCTGCCGCGTAGAGGGCCGCCAAGGACACGCATTCGCCGGCACCGGTGGTAAAGCCCTCCTTGAATCGGAAGGCATCCATGGCCTCAATGGTTTCCGTTTTCCAGTAGGGAATCGTCTCGCTGTCGTAACGGTTGAGGCCAAAATGGGTCCGGATATCGATATCGAAATAGTACTTGTCGCCCTCGTACCCGAAAAGGGCGTTCGATTTCCGCAAGGTTTCCTCGTCAAGAAAGCCGCGGAATCTGTTCATTTCGCGCTCCTTGGCTGTCAGTCCCCAGGTGTCGAGGTCAAGGTTGAAGGCATAGTGATCCATGATGTACTGCTTGACGCGCGTGATGCGACGATACGGCTTCATTTTGGCCATACCGGCAAACCACGGGTCCTCGCGCCATTTCCAGAGTCGCGGCGACATCAGGTTGGCCAGCAGCAAGGCGTACATCAGCTCCGGGAAAACAAAGATCTCCATATCGGAGAGGGTCACGGCCGACGAACGTTTCTCAAAGTCTTTCCCAGGCATCACAAGCCACCTCACCTTTGTCCCGCAGCACACTGGTTGATCCGAGCTGATGGCGGGGTCTACGAACCATAAAGCCGCCCTTTCCGAAAAGCAACCCGAAGCTGACCAGCGTGGGGAAAGGCTGGCCAATTCCCCGCTTGACCCTCCCCCGTGCCTCCCCCTACAGTATGAACACGTATGCGCTTATATCGTCTATCCGTCTTGATTCTGTTCCTGTCGGGCAGCTTGAGTGTGTTGGGTTCGGAAATGTCCGACGCCCCCACCCCCACTCCAAAGGGAACGCCGTCCGAAACAAAGAAGCCGGTCAAACGTGGCGTGCATTGGTATCGTCACCCAGCTCAAACCAACGCCGCGGCGCAGGAAGCGTACGCGTTCAGCCTGTACGAGAACGGCCAACTGCGAGCCTCCGCCAACGCCTATCAAGCCTTGGTCTATGCCTGGCCGGACTCCCGGCAGGCCGTTTCCGCCCAACTTGCCCTGGCTAAGATTCAGCAGAAGCGGGAAAAGTATGAAAAAGCCTTCGATGAGTACCAGTATCTGATCGATCACTATGCCGGACAGTTCAACTACCCCGAGGTGTTGGACCTGCAGTTTCAGATTGCCAATTACCTCATGAATTCCAAGCGCGGGCAGTTCTTGTTCTTTCCGGGGTTTGAATCTCCAGAGCGCGCCGTGCCCCTGTTCGAGAGCATTATCCGCAATGCGCCCTCCTGGGAAAAGACGCCGCTCGCCCAGTTCAACCTGGGGATGATCCATGAATCGAACAGCGAAACCGAAGAGGCCATTGCCGCCTACGAAGTGCTGCTGAACCGCTATCCCGGAAGCCAGTGGGCGCCCGATGCCGCGTACCACCAGGCGTGCTGCCTCGAAAAGTTGTCAGCCGACCGACCGAATGATGAGAATGCCATCAACGACGCCATATCCGCGCTGATCGATTTCATCCAGACCTACCCCAACAGCAGCGGGGTTCCCGACGCCAGTTCGCGCAAGGAGGGCCTGATCAAACGCCTCGAGCACATGGCCTTCGAACGGGCGCGGTTCTATGACAAGTTAACCCGTCGTCCGGAAGCCGCCCTCCAGTCCTATGAGGACTTCCTGAAGCGTTTCCCGTCATCCGAGTCAGCCAATCTGGCGAGGGAACGCATCGCCGCCCTGAAACTACTTGTAAAAGGCAGTCAGACCCCATGAATACACGGATTCTCACCAGCTTCGGCCTTGTGACGACAGCCCTTGGACTGATGTGTGCGCTTTCGGGATGCGCCGGGTACAAATTGGGCAGCAATCTACCGCCCGGCATTCTCTCGGTCGCAGTGCCGGTGTTCGTCAACCAAACCGGTCAACCGTCGCTCGAGACGATCACCACGGGGGCGGTCATCGAGGAGTTTCAGAAGGATGGATCGCTCAAAGTAGCCCCGCGGGACCAGGCTGACAGTGTCATCGAGGTAACCCTTACCCGCTATTCCCTTACCCCGCTGCGCTATCGCGAGAACCGGACCACCACCGCGCAGGAATACCGCCTGACCATCAGGGCTGACGTGGTTCTCCGCAAATCGTCGAGCAAGGAAATCGTCTCACAGACCAGCGGGGTCGAAGGCTATACCGATTTCCAGTCGTTGTCCGATCTCCCGAGCGCACAGCGCGACGCGCTTCCCAAGGCGTCACAGGATCTGGCTCATCGGATCGTCAAGACTGTCCTGGAATTCTGGTAATCGATCGGTGAGACCTCGATCACCCATCCGGAAAACAACAAAAGCCGTGATGAGCCTACTGCTCCATCACGGCTTTCTTCCAACACGGCAAAGGGTCAGCCCATCTTGGCCAACATCGCCGCCGCACGGGCCTTCCGCCTGTCGGCGGTGTTCGGCGGGATGATCCCCCGCTTCGCCGTTTTGTCCAGTACGGAACAAAACTCCTGGAAGCCCGCCATGGCCTTGGCCTTGTCCTTCGATTCAACGCCCTCGACGAACACCCTGCGTTTGGTGGCGATCGTGCTTCTGGCGCTGCGATTGGTCAGTCGGCGCACTTCAGCCTGTCTGGCGCGCTTACCTGCTTGCTTGATATTCGGCATAATCCTAGTCCTTGCTCTTGTTGCTTGCTCACCGCAAAAAACGCCGTAATAATAGCCGCGTGGCAGGTCAAGTCAACCTGTAAATTCCATAAAATATTCGCCTGTGCTCGCTCGTTATATGAGAGTAATCAGGCGTCCGGGAGGGGACTGGCGCGTGGAAGAGAACGATGAGGATCTGCTGGAACGGTACAAAACCGGTGAGACGGAGGCTCTGTCAATATTGATCGAGCGCTATCGGCGACCGCTTTACAGCTTCATCCTGAAAATGTCGTCTTCCCCTTCCGATGCCGACGATGTTTTCCAGGAAGTGTGGCTGCGGGTGATTCATAAGGCGGGAGCCTATAGACGGGACAGGTTCCGGGGTTGGGTATACCGGATCACCCATAACCTCATGATCGATCGGTCCCGCAGCCATCGTCCGACGGTCAGCCTCAATCAGGCGGGGGACGACGTACAGGGGGGAACCTGGATCGACGGCTTGCGGTCCAAAGAACGATCGCCGTCAGTCGCCGCCCTTGGCAACGAAATGGCAGGAAGCATCCGGGCGGCGGTGGCGCGATTGCCGCCGGAGCAGCGGGAAGTGTTTCTCCTGCGGGTCGAGAACGACGTTCCGTTCAAAGACATAGCGAAGGCTCAGGGGGTTTCGATCAATACCGCGTTGGCGCGAATGCAGTACGCCACGCTCAAACTGCGAAAACTGCTGCATGAGACTCTGAAAACAGTAGGGTGAAGACCATGACCTGCAACAATTTTGAGAAAGCCGTTTTATTCGCCGAGTCGGGTGAACTCTCCGCGGCACAAGGCCACGCGCTCCGTGAGCACTTGACCCATTGCCGGAGTTGTAAGGCCTTTCAGGAGGATCTCAGGGCACTGGGGACTCTGACCCGCCAGTCTCTGTCAACCGTGCCCGAGGGACCGTCCGAAACGGTTATGGGACGCATTCTGGCGGCCGCCGACGCCCACCACAGGGAACGGAAGGAGCCTTCGCCCCGTTTTCTCCGTCATCCTCTGCTGGCCATGGCCGCGGGATTGATGCTCTTGCTGGGAACCTTGTACGTGGCCCATCGTGCACGCCTCGCACCGTCGCCCTCTGACCTGCGAGCCGCCCGTATCGCCGAATGCTCGTCCTTGCTGGCGGCGCTGATGGAATTGGAGAGTAATCCCAGGGTAAATACCGAGGCGAGGCGGGATCAGACGGATCTTCAGACCCTTGCGAGGCAGTTGCTCATCCTGCAGGAGATGAGCGTCGATGATGATCTGGCCGAGAGCGCTACGCTACCCGAGGCGCATCGGCCCACAACTCTTCAATGGCGTAGTAATCGCGCAATGACTGCTCAAACATGTGGATGACCACATCGAAGCAGTCGACCACGATCCATCCATCATCGGGTTCACCGGATCGGCGACTGGGGGGTTCCCCCGCGTCTTTAAGTTCCTTCACAACCGCGCCGGACAAAGCCTTGAGCTGGGGCGCCGTGGCACCCGACACAATGACGTAATAGTCCGTAATCGGCGAACGCCCCCGCACGTCAAAGACAACGATGTCCGTTCCCTTCTTGGACAATAGCGCTTCGCGAATACGACCTACCAACTCAAGTGATTCCATGTTTCTCCCTATTCTCTGAACAACGAATGCTCGGTAATGTACATCTCTACGGCCGGATGTACAAGATAACGAATACTCATCCCTTCCGCGATCCGGTAACGAATGTCGGTCGAAGAGATGTTAACCAGGTGCCCAACCCTGATTAGCTCCCGCAACGCCGACGACCGCGCATCGCCCGGCATTGGATCCTGCAAGTTCGGGTCATTCATGTCGGTTCCCGGCCTGGCAATCGTCACAAACCGGCACACATCAAGGAGTTGGTCGATGTGCTTCCATGAACGCAGTTCCGGCAGCGAATCCGAACCGATAATGAAGAAAACGTCGGCCTCCGGATGCTGTTGCTTGATTTCGCGCGCCGTGTCGATCGAGTAGGACACCCCACCCCGCTGAATTTCGATGTCCGATACCTCGAAACGAAGATCCCCTTCCAGCGCCGCCGTCAGCATCGCCATCCGGTGCTCTGCCGAAGCCAGATCCCTCGCCGGCTTGTGCGGCGGACAGGCGCAGGGCACAAACACAACCGTATTGAGTTCAAAGAGTTCCAACGCATCCTGAGCCATGATCAAGTGGCCCATATGAACGGGGTTGAAGGTCCCCCCGAAGATGCCGATGCGAGTGTTTTGCCGCGTGCTTTCCATGGGGGCGGATGATTTCCGATTCGCCGGATCGGCGCAACAAAAAACGATACTGCATTCAGACTGGCT
>CAYOIT010000143.1:0-10360 GCA_964404035.1 uncultured Verrucomicrobiota bacterium
AGGTCGATAGGCGGCAGGGTGGGGACTGCCGCACTCTGAAGGTGGACGCCGGTGTCCCTACCGGCGTCTGACCGCGCTGGGGACAGCACGGTCCACCTTGAGCATAGAGCGGAGGGTCCGGCGGCCCCGCCCTACCGACTGTTTCCCGGCTGGAAGAATCCAGCAGCCTCAGCACGGTGCCGTCGCGAACCAGAAGTCCATAATCTTATCTGTGCTGTCCGTGACATCTGTGGCATGAATGATTATTATGTTGAGATTGCGTCAGTTCGCAGGGGACTGAACTCATTCGCGAATGATAACCTGAACGCCTATGCCTGCATCGCTGCTCGAAAAGCCTGGAGCCCCTTTATCAAAGGGACTGTTTGACAACGCACCCATCCCCATGGCGGTGTGCACGTGCGACTTTGTCTTTGCCAGCGTGAATGTGGCCTTTTGCTCCTTTATCGGGTATCCGATGACGGAACTGGTGGGCCGCTCCATCTGGGACATCACCCATCCCGATGACTGGGAATCCTGTCAGGTTGCACTCGTGAAACTGAGCGCGAAGACCGCGCCGATCCAGCGGCTGGAAAAACGCTATTTCCACAAGAACGGAGCCGTGCTCTGGGCTGAGGTCAATATAAGCCTGGTCTGCGATGCCAGGGGATATCCCGAATGCATGATTGCCCAATTGGTGGACATCACTGAACGCAGGCGGATACAGGAGTCACTCCAGGAGAGCGAGGAGCGGCTTCGCCGGATCGTCGAGCAGTCTCCCATGTCGATGGCCATCGTCAGCATGGAGGGGGTCATCGAGTACATCAACTGGAAGGCGATCACGACCTTCGGTTACCGTCACGAGGAGATCCCCACCATGGAGCACTGGTGGGCCCTGGCCTATCCTGATCCGGCCTATCGCGCGGAGGTCGTCGCCACCTGGATGGGGCACGTCACCAGAGCGATTGCCGAACACCACGAGATCGAGGGCGGCGAATACAGCGTCACCTGCAAGAACGGAACACTCAAGACCGTGTTTATCTTCGGGGTGCCGGTCTCGGGCAAGGTGTTCGTCATGTTTGACGACATCACCGAACGGAGGGTGTTGCAGCGGTCACTGGAGCAATCCCACGCCGAACTGGAACAGAAGGTCAGGGACCGTACGGCCAAGCTCCAGGCAATGACCCGCGAGATGATCGGGATCGAGCATCGGGAGCGGCAACGTGTCGCTCACGTCCTGCATGAGGATCTCCAACAGTGGCTTGCCGCCGCCAAGCTCAAGGTTGATGAATTGCAGATGAGGGCGGGTTCGCCGGAAGATCGTCAGGCGGCCGGGACCGTGGTGGGCATGCTCGACAAGGCCATCGAGATCACCCGGACCTTGTCCATGGACCTGCATCCCCCGGTGCTTTTCGAACTGGGGCTGAAGTCGATCCTCAAATGGCTGGCAAAGGACATGCGCCAGAAGTTCAACATGGAGGTCCGGCTCCGGATGGCCCCGAAACTGGAACCGCTGTCCCAGGAGCTGACCCTGTTCGTTTTCGATGCCGTCCGTGAACTCCTGATGAACGTGATGAAGCATTCCGGGGTGAAGGCCGCCACGGTCAGCGTCTCGCAATCGGAAGGACACTGGGGCGAGATCGAGGTGAGCGATAACGGCTGCGGCTTCGATCCCGCCCAGCCGAATGACCGGAAACTGGGTCTGTTCAGCATCTCCGAGCGGGCTGATGCCATCGGCGGCCGGCTTGAGATCCGGAGTGAACCCGGCCAGGGCACAAGAATCCTATTGAGACTACCATGACAACCCTTGAAGAACCTGCCCGCCGCCTGCCGATTCTGGCCGAGGCCGACGTCTGCGTGATCGGCGGCTCCTGTACCGGAGTCTTTGCCGCGGTCCGTGCCGCCCGCCTGGGTGCCTCGGTCGTCCTGGTCGAGCGTTCCAACTGCTTTGGCGGCGTGGCCACCAACGGACTCGTCCTGGTCTGGCACTCCCTTCTCGATACGGAATACCGGCGGCCGATCATCGCCGGGCTGACGCACGAGGTGATCGACCGTCTGGGTACCCGGGGAGCCGCCGAGATGCAGCCTGGCTCCGCTGACGTCGGTTGCCGGCTGAACACGGAGGAACTCAAGATCGAACTCGATCTTCTGGTGAAGGAACACCGTATTTTGCCGATGCTGCACACGCTGGGCTGCCAGCCCCTGATGGACGGCGGCAGGATCGTCGCCGTGGTGGTGGAAAACAAGGATGGCCGCGGCGCGATCCGCGCGCGGATGTTCGTCGATGCCTCCGGCGATGGGGACATGGCTGTCCGGGCGGGCGTGCCCTGCCTGGAGCGCGAGCACGTGCAGCCGCCGACGACCTGCGCCAAGGTGCGCAACTTCCGGCAGGCCGGCCTATGCTTTGCGGACCTCTACCGCAAGCACCACGCGGAGTTCGGCCTGGCGCCGGATTCCGGCTGGGATTCGCAGATCCCCGGAATCCCGAACGTGGAGATGGTGGCGCAGATGCATGTCTTTGGCGTCAACGTGGCGCATGCCGCTCAGTTGACCGAGGCGGAGATGGAGGGCCGCCGGCAGATTCGCGGCATCATGGATATGCTGCGGAAATATGCCCCCATGGGGAACGACATCGCCCTTGTGCAACTGGCCTCCGCCCTGGGTATCCGTGAGACCAGAGTGGTGGAAGCGGCGCATTGCCTGACGGAGGAAGAGGTGCTGAACGGGGTGCGTTTCCCGGACGCCATCGCCAACGGCAGCTATCGGGTGGATGTGCATGCGCCCGAAGGCGGCGGCTTCCTGTTCAAGTATCTGGATGGCCGGACCCTGTTCGCGCACGGCAACGGCTGCAAGGAAGGGCGTTGGCGCGAGCCCACCCCGGAGAACCCGACCTTCTACCAGATCCCCTACCGTTGCCTGTTCCATCCCACGCGCCCCAACCTGCTGTGCGCCGGCCGGATGATCCAGACCGACCGCGGGGCCTTCGGGGCCATCCGCGTCATGGTCACCACGAACCAGATGGGCGAGGCCGCTGGGGTCGCCGCGGTCCTGGCGTTGCGCGGGAGAGGGTCGATGACGGACGTCGACCCCGCCGCCCTGCGCCGCACGCTGGCCGAGGGCGGATCGATCATGCTGTGAGTCGGAGCCATTTCCCTGCAGTGGGGTTCAGACCAAGAACAAGGAGCTTGCCGTGCAGTACATCAAGAAGACTTATGATCTGGTGGTCATCGGGGGCGGAGTGGGAGGCGTGATCACGGCGATCACGGCGGCCCGCAAAGGGCTCACGGTTGCCCTGGTCGACAACAAGGCGGGCCTGGGCGGAAACGCCTGTTCCGAGATCGGCGTCTCGATCGATGGCGCCACCTTCTTCGGCTTTTTCGCCAACATGCGCGAAGCCGGTCCGGTGGAGGAACTGAAGGAGGAACTGGCCAAGGTGGACCCCTTCCTCCGCAATACGCAGGGCAGCAGCGTCATGCTTTTCTGGTGCGAGCAGGCGGGCGTTACCGTCTACTCGGAATTGAACATCCACGGAGTGGATACGGAGGGACGGCGGCTCACGGCCGTCTACGGCTCGCAAGGCGGCACGGAACGCGACTACCACTTTGGGGCCGAACAATTCGTCGATGCCACCGGGGATGGCACGGTGGCCGCGCTGGCCGGCTGTGAGTTCCGCACGGGCCGCGAAGGACAGACGGAGTTCAATGAGATTCTGGCGCCGGAGAAACCCGACACGGGAATCATGGGGGCCTCCCTGCTCTTCCGCGCGAGCGAGAAGAAAGAGCCCTCAACCTTTGTATGCCCCTCGTGGGCCTATGAATACAAGTCCCCCGACGATCTCCCCTTCCGGATTGACCGGGGCACCCATCCGGTGGACATGGGGTTCTGGTGGATTGAGTATGCCGGCGACCATAACGACCCCATCGGCGAGTATGAGTCGATCCGCAAGGAATTGCTCAAGTGTGTCTACGGGGTGTGGGCGTATTACAAGAATGACCCCGCCCGCAACATGGCGAACTATGCGCTCGATACGGTCAGCATCACCCCGGCGAAACGCGAAAGCCGCCGCATTGTCGGCGACGTCATCCTGACCGAACGGGACATCGTTGAGCGCACCTCCTTTTATGATGCCGTTGCCTACGCAGGCTGGAATATCGACATTCATGTGCCCGGCGGCTTCAAGTCGCGCTTGAAGCCCAACATTCATGCGTTCTTTCCGTGGGTCTTCACGATCCCGCTCCGGTCGCTCTATGCCCGGGATCTTGATAACCTCTGGCTCGTTGGCCGCGACATGAGCGTTTCGCATGTGGCGCTCGGGGCGACCCGGCTGCAAGCCACCATCGGTACCACCGGTCACGCGGTCGGCACGGCGGCGGCGCTGGCGCATCGCCGCCAGGCCACCCCGCGACAGATTGCCACGGAACACTACGCCGCCGTCCAGCAGGGCCTGCTGAAGGATGGTGCGTTCATCCCCGGGGTCAGGAACACCGACCCGGACGATCACGCGTTAACGGCCACTGTTACGGCGACCAGTGAAGCGGGACCGGGCTTCGAACGAACCCGCGATTACCTGGCCATCGATGCCGGCCGGGCACTATCCTTCCCGGTGACCGAAGGCCACCTCGACCGCCTCATCCTGCCGCTGAAGAATACCGGAGCCGCCCCGGCCACGGCGCGGCTCTACATCGCCGCATGCGACCACCCCAACCATGCCACGCATCGCGCGCCCCTGGCCGAACGGGAAGTGACGCTCAGTCCGGGTGAGCAGGACCTTGTGTGGGAAGTGGGGCTGACCGGGCTGCCCGTCGGCTTGTATGCGGTGCTGGTGATGACGGGTGACGCGCTGGAATGGCTTCGCTCGGCAAGCGCCCCTTACGGCAGCTACACGTTGAGGCACGAGCCCCAGCGGTTCTTCACGCCGAACCGCACGACGACTGAGAATCTTTACGCGGTCCCGAAACTGATGATGATGACCAGGGATGGCACGCCCGTAGAGTGGGTGCGGCAGTGGCGGAACCGGTCCCAGATCCTCGGGCGCCCGGGACAGGACCGATCGCAGACTCCGTTGCCGTTCATTGACATCGCTCCGAAGCAACGGCCCTATGCGGCGGTGAACGTGATCAGCGGGGTGTCGCACACGGATATCCTGCCCGACCTGTGGATCTCCGATCCGGTGCGGCCGCTGCCTCAGTCGCTTGAGCTGACCTGGGACAAACCGCGCAGGATCTCGTCAGTGCGCCTCGTCTTCGACACCGATCTCGATATGCCGCATCCAGCGGCAACGCCCGTCGATTACCTCGTCAAGCGCTACACGGTATCGGTGCGGACGTCGGCCGGATGGGTGGTCGTCGCGCAGAATGACGACAACCGCCAGCGGTTTGTCGTGCACGAGTTTCCCGCAAGAAGGACGGAGGCGGTGAAGATCACGGTGGAAGCCGTGCATGCCGGAGGAAAGAGCGCGCGACTCTTCGAGGTGCGCTGCTACTAAGGACCCTGCTGCCGCAGAGAAGGAGTGTTCTTGAAACTGCCCATTTTGGAATTCGACCCGAACCGCGAAGCGTTGCTCAATCCGGGCAAGCTCATCCAGCCGCATGCCGGTATGCCGGTGAGTTGTGTCCTCTGCTTCTTCCAGGATGTGATCGATCATCTGAAATCGCAGGGATTGCTCACGGAGATCACGAGCCTGCGCTGTGAGATGGGCCGGCACCCGGTCTACCGGTTTGCCACACCACTCGGCGATGTGGCCCTGGCGCATCCCGGCATCGGCTCGCCACTCGCGGCCGGACTGTTGGAGGAACTGATCGCCCTGGGAGGGCGGCAGTTTATCGCCTGCGGCGGAGCCGGGGTGCTCGACAGCGCACTGGCCGTGGGCGGCCTGCTCGTGCCAACGGCGGCGGTGCGCGACGAAGGCACGTCCTATCATTACCTGCCCGCTTCACGCGAGGTCACCGTGCAACCTGGGTCGGTCGCGGTCATTGAGGCAGGGCTGCGCGAGCGCCATGTGCCGTACCGACTGGTGAAGACTTGGACGACGGATGCCTTCTATCGGGAAACACCGGCGCGCATCGCGAGGCGCAAGGCCGAGGGCTGCACCTGTGTCGAGATGGAAACATCGGCCCTCTGCGCGGTGGCCCAGTTTCGCGGGGTGAAGTTCGGGCAGTTGCTCTACGGCGGCGACGATCTGGGCGGGGCGGACTGGGATGAGCGGAACTGGCACGGACAGTGGTCTGTGCGCGAAAAGCTGACGATGCTCGCGGCGGAGATCGCACTGGCCCTCTGAGAGCCGGAAGCCGGCCCTGGCGAAGCTCTGAACCATGTTGAACGGGATGATGAAATGAACGTGACTCCTTCGATCCGTTTGGCGCGTGTGCAGGATCTTGAAACCATCCACAGGATCTACAACCACTATGTCCTGAGTTCGACCTGCACGTATCAGGAAACGCCGGAACCGCTCGAAAAGCGTTTGGAGTGGTTTGCCCGTCATACGGCGGTGCACCCCGTCACCGTGGCCGAGGTTGACGGACAGCTCCTGGGGTGGGGCTCACTCTCGACTTACCACGAACGATCCGCCTTTCGTCATACCGTCGAGGACTCCATCTACGTGGACCCTGCGTTTCACGGACGCGGGATCGGTTCGGCTTTGTTGCAGGACCTGATCGCCCGTGCCCGCGCGCTTGATCATCATGCCATCATTGCCGCCATCGACGGCAGCCAGACCGCCAGCCTCAGACTGCACGCCAAGTTCGGCTTCGAACAGGCGGGATGCCTGCACGAGGTGGGGTACAAGTTCAATCGCTGGCTCGATGTGATCTATATGGAGTTGAGACTCCAGCGTCAGTCCGGCCTCTGATCGGCGCTCACCCCTGGCGGCGGGTGAAGCGGGCAAAAAGAAAGCCCAGAGGTTGCGGGACGGTCACAGCCAGTCTGTCCCCTTGCGAGCCGATGGTCCCGTCCGAAGCGAGCACTTCCCATTGGCAGTCCCCCAGCCCGACGTCCGGCAACTGGAGCGTAACACTCGCCTGCGGATGTAACTCACGGAACACCAGGACATAGCCGTGGTCTTCAGATAACGACAGGAAGCCCGTCCAGGAAAACCCATCCGGCGCTTCACCGATGGGAAGCACGGTCCCTTCAAACAGGTCCACGCGACAGTTCCGCCAGACCCGCACCAGCGCGGCGACCGATTCGCGATAGGCGGCGGGAAGATTGGACGTCTCAAACCAGCCCAGCGGGTTGGAGAACATCACCGTGGCAAACAGGGTGGCCGGGTCATAGTGACACGGTGCCAGCGGGTCGCCGACGTACAGTTCGCCGTGCCGTGTGTTGTTCAGGAACTCCATCCTCAGCCGCCGCGGATCGATCCAGCGGGACAGCATCCAGAGATTCCGCAGAGTCTGGTGGGGCCAATAGTTGTGCCAGTCCGTGTAGCGGTTTTCGACGAACAGCGGCCCGACGGTCATGGAGCCAAAATACCCGGGACGCAGGGCGGCGGTGACATCAAGATCGAACACGACTTTGCCCTGGCTGCCCTCCAGAACCGTCTCGAAAAAGCGCCGCAGGTTGCTCAAGGCCAGGGCGGTCCGCGCATTCACGCCGTCGACCTTGAAGTGTTCCACCCCCAGGATCCTGAACAGTTCCAGAATACGGTCAGCGTCCCGCTGCCAGTTCGCAAAGTCGTTCCAGGAGTCCGGCGCAAACCACAGGCCGATCTTCATTCCCCTGGCACGCGCCCGATCAATCGTGGGCTGGAGCCCGCGACTGAACCGTTCCGGATGCGGATCCCAGAAATGGGGATCGGCATTCCAGAAGCCCTCCCACACGCCGCCGTATTCCTTGGCATAGGCCGAGTTGGACGTTACGCCCCGCTGCCAGCCATCGTCAATCTGCACCACATCGACCCCCAGTTCCTGCGCGGCATCGATTTCCAGGGCGATGAAGTCCTCCCGGATGCGGCTATCGCGTGAGCGGTCCCCCCAGGTGTTGCTCAGGAAACTGGGCACGATATGGTTGGGGGTGGCCGGGCGATGCCGGCTTTGCCAGGCGTGCAGCACGCGCGTCCGCTCCACCACCCCGCCCCGGTACTCCAGCACTTCCCAGGAGCCGGCGGTGCCGCCGGGGGTTCCCAGCAGGGCAAACTCGAACCCGCTTCCCTGGCGGGGGGTGATGCGCAGGTCATGCGGCTCGGGCACGGGTCGCGCCCACGGCAGGGGCGCCTGCTTGATCAGAATGTGGCCGGAACCATTGGCCAGGTCCTCAATCACAAACAGGTTGCCTTGAAGCAGCAGATTCCGGTCAGAGGGATGAAGCAGCCATTGCTGCTCATGCACCAGTTCGTTGTGATGATCCGTCTGGTCGACCAGCAGCACCTGCGTGAGCCGGAGATGCGGCTCGCTGAACGAGAGCGTGCGCCCGACATTGTCGCCGGGCTTGGGCTGGGGGGCGGCCGCGGTCCCGGAATCGACCTCGATCCCGGCGGCGGTTGCGGTTTGTGTCGGTGCCATAGAGTGACTTTGAGTGGGAGGGAAAGGGTTCAAAGAACCTTAATCTTCTCGCGGCCCATGACCTCCACACGCATCGGGACGGGACTGCGTCCGACGGTGACCGTGTGCCCGCGTTCATCCGCCTTGTAGGTCACGGAAACCCAGCGGCCGTTCACCGGCACCCGGAAGGGCGTGATGCCTTCTTTGCTGAAGGGCGCGATCTTCAGGACGATCTCCCGGACCGGTTCCGAATCGACATACGGCATCACGGGCCCCATCGGAATCACGGCGCCTTCGCGAACGTAGAGCGGCAGGGTTTCGATATCCGCCTCCACCTCGATCCAACGACCGCCGGCCTGCCGCTTGTTCGTCCACCACTCCGTCCACCTTCCGGCCGGCAGGTACACCCGCCTCTTGCCCTCGGGCGTATAAATCGGCGCCACCAGCAGGCTGTCTCCAAACAGCCACTCGTCCCCGATGTTCCAGGTGTTGGGATCGTCCTGGAACTCCAGCACCAGCGCGCGCATCAACGGCGCCGACGTCTCCACGCAACGGGCCGCCGAGCCGTAGATGTAGGGCATCAACTGGTAACGCAGGCGGATGTACTCGCGGCAGATCCGCATCGTCTCGGGCGTGAATTTGTACAATTCCCGATCGCCATAGCCATGGATCCGGCTGTGGGAGATGAACATGGCCAGCTGCATCCAGCGGACCAGCAGGGCTTCCTTGACGTGCCCGCAGAAACCGCCGAGATCCTGGCTCCAGAACTGGAAACCGGACAGCCCGAACGAAAGACCGCCCTCAATCTGGGGAATGATATTGAACCAGTTGGGGCTGTTGTCCCCACCCCAGTGCAACGGATACCGTTGCCCACCGGCCCAGGCGGAGCGCGCCCAGACCACGCCGTCGCCCGTTTCCTCCCTGGTCACGTCGAACAGGGCCCGGTTGTACAGCAGCGGATAGAGGTTGTGCATCCGGTGACCGGGCGTGCCGTCATGGTACACCCCGTCCAGGGGGGCGGCCTCGCCGAAATCGGTCTTGATCACCTTGGCGCCCAGCCGGAACAGCCGGCGGAAGGCGTCCTGATGAACCTTCACCGCAGCGGGATTGGTATAGTCGACCACGCCGACCGTTCCGCCGTTGGCCCGGAAGCCCGGTGTGAAGCAGATGCCGCAGTCGTACATCTCCCCCTTCTGGTTCTTGACGAAGCCATCCACCGCCTTCAGGTCATCGAACAGCTTTGAGCCGGAGGGAATGTAGGGCAACTGCCAGAGGGAGATCTTGATGCCCAGGGCCTTGAGTTGCTTGAAATAGTCGGCGGCGTCCGGGAACCGGTCCTTGGCGAACTCAAGATCGCAATACCAGTCTTCCTTGAACCAGTGGGTATCGAGATGAATGACATCGCAAGGGATGTCGTGGGAGCGCATCTGGCGGGCGATTTCCAGCGTCTCCTCCGCGCTCTTGTAGCTGATCTTGCTCTGCCAGTAGCCAAAGGTCCATTTCGGCGGAAGCGCTCCCTTGCCTGTCACCTGCGTGTACAGCGTCAACACGCGCTTCATGTCTCCCAGGAAGACGTAGTAGTCCAGGAAGTCGTCATCGGCGACCGCCTGCACGTCCGTGGCGCTGCGGCTGCCGACATGAAACGTCATCAGGCTGGAATGGTTGAAGAACACCCCATAGCCCTGGGTACTGAGGTAGAAGGGGATGTTCTTGTAGGCGCGCGGCGTGGTCACGCCCAGGGCGTCCGCCATGTTGAGGTCGATGGTCTGGGCAACCTTGTTCAATTTGATGAAGTGCTCGCCCAGCCCGTACACCGCTTCCGCGGGCGACAGATCGAAACACTCCACAGCCACCGGGTGACCGTCCGAGCGCCGCCGGCACAACCCGGTGTTCACCGCATCCCAGCA
>CAYOIT010000143.1:10460-11545 GCA_964404035.1 uncultured Verrucomicrobiota bacterium
TCCGAATCGGCAGACGACACGGCCCGTTTGGACTGCATGGCCGCGCGGGTCTTCAGGATGAGATGACGGGGACCACTTTCCAGCACTTCCGCCGACACCACCGACGCCCGATAGATCGAATCCACATCCTCCAGCAATCGCGTAATCATGGTCTGCCACCCACTCCTTCGTTAGAGTTTCGTTTTTATCAACAACTGTCCCGTCCGGAACTCACGGAAACGTTGACAGGCAGAGTAGTACAGCGGGCCCGAGTGCAATAGAAAAAAAACGACCCTCGGCAGGCAACCGGGGCGCATTCCATCCTTCCCGAATCTTCCTCTTTCTTCTACAACTACCCGAAGGCATTTGCCGACCACTGGGGCCGCCATCGACAGCTCGTGTGAGTGCCGTTGGGTGGGCTATCGAGAGCAAACGAAAGGGGATGGTGTCGCCATGGGATTCCGCTGGAAAAGTCTTTTTGTCTGCCAGATAAGGACGCGGCGCCAAAGGATTGGCGCCCTCCAGGGGAATCAACAGGTTACGTTCTCTGTATTGTGGAGGGCGGCAATCCCTTGCCGCCGGGGTGAAAAGGACGTCTTGGGCGGTATCTCCATGGGGAAATCCCGGATGAGGCTGATGAGGGCATTACCGGTGCTGATGTTGGGAGTGCTGGCATGGGCCGGGAACGGGGAAGCTGCGGATCGGGCGGCGGGAATCACCGTTGACCTCGGTGCCGTGCAGACCTTCCGCGGCGGTCTGGAGCAGGTCATCCGTTTCACCGACTCGCGGCCTGATCTTTTCCCGACCAGCCGCTTGTCCACCCCCCGCCTGCTGACCCCCGAACAGCAGGAGGAAGTGCGGTCCACCTGGCGAACCTTCCTCGATGGTTCCATGGCCATGGATTCGGTTCGCCGCACGCACGATAAGTCTTTGCTGGTCGCCAACCGCAAGGAGCGCGAAGACTCTTTCCTCATCGCCTACTCGGCCTTTCTGGCCCAGTACCGTTTCTCGCTCGAATTCATCGAGCGGGCGGGAAACGATCCCGGCCTGGAGGTCCTGCTAAACGATCCGGTTCCCGAACTGGGATTGGAGAAGGACAGTTACGC
>CAYOIT010000144.1:0-11491 GCA_964404035.1 uncultured Verrucomicrobiota bacterium
CGCTTCAGCTTGATGTCCATCATGCTGATCATCATCGCATTCATGATGGTCTGCATGCCGAGAATCAGCAGGGACATTCCCGCGATACCGGCGCGCATTTGATTCAGCGGACCGAAAGCAACGCTGATCCATTTCGCCAGGATCGTCCCGAACACCCCCAGCCCCGCCAGCACCAGCGCACTCCCCACCAGCAGCCAGACCTCCAGGTGAAAAGGGCGGACGGGCATCGGGTCGAGCCGTTCCCCGAAGTAGCCTGAAAAATGGACGAAGTATCGCTCGAACTGATGGAACCACAGGGCCTGGTAGCCGATATGAATCATGGGCACACTGTAGAAACAGTGGTGGTAGTCCATGTGGAAAGCCCCCGCCTGGAACGGCCGCGGCAGGACCAGGGCGGTGACCAGCAGCCCGGCGAGCAGCAGGAACCAGCCCGGCAAGGCGAACACCACATTGGGCGCGAACAGCAGGATGAAACGGAGATGCCGCCAGCCATCGCGCCACGTCTTGAGATGCGGCGGCTTGCCGCGGGTGTCGAGGTGGAGACTGCAGGGCCGTTCCTCGATCCGCAGGCCGAACAGGGCCGCCTTGATGATCATCTCCGAGGCAAACTCCATGCCGCCCGACACCAGGCCGAGCCGGTCGAAGGCCTTGCGCGTGAAGGCGCGCAGACCGCAGTTGCAGTCGCTGATCTTCGTCCCGAAGAACCGGTTGATCAGAAACGTCAGGACCGGCGTGCCCAGCCAACGGTGGAGGAACGGCATCGCCCCCTTGTCAATGTGCCCGCGCAGCCGGGTGCCCATCACCAGGTCAGCCCCCGCTCGCAGGGCCTCCACAAAAGGCACCGCTTCCCGGAAATCGTAGGTGGCATCGGCATCGCCCATGACGATGCAGGCGCCCCGCGCCCCCCGGATCCCTTCGATCAGGGCAGACCCGTAGCCCTTCTCGGCACAGCGCACGACCCGGGCTCCCCCGGCTTCCGCAATGGCGATGGAGCGGTCGGTCGAGCCGTTGTCGGAGACCACGACCTCACCCCGCAGGCCGGAGAGCCGGATGGCCTCCATGGCCAGGCGCACGGTCTCGCCCAACGTGCCTTCCTCGTTGAGGCAGGGAATCACCATGCTGACGTCGATGCTGTTGTCTGAGGTTTCCATTATGGGGCAATATCCTTCGGTTTGGGTCTTTAAACTAGGGAAACCGGGGGCGGCAACCAAGCATAATTTTCACGCCGGAGGTCCGCATCACTGAGGCCCGGCCGGCCCGCCTTCTCCCGTATTCTACAATCCCTAAAAAAAGGGGAGACAAGCGCGGAATCCATGCTAAGGTCATCATATAGTTAGCACTCGATTAGTTATGACATCGCTGAAAGCCTATCTTAGCGACCGCACCCCGGTTCCCGCGCTGACCCTCGTGTTTCTGGGGCTGGCCGTCTACCGCCAGGCGCAGGGCTCAGGCCCGTTCCTGGCGCTGGCCTGCATCGCCGCCGCCGCCCTGGCACTGGCCATGGCGCGCCCGCCCCGCTGGGTCAACTACGGCTTCCTCCTGAGCTCGACCGTGATCACCCTTGGGTACCTGATCTTTGTGACCGCCAACGGTCCCCAGGACAAGTTCTCCGATCGCGATGATGCGGTCGAAATCGCCGCGCGGTCCCTGGTTGAAGGTCATAATCCCTGGAACCAGCGCAGCATTCTGGGGCTGCCGATCACAACCAGCCCGACGGGAATCCTCGCTTCCGTTCCGGTGGTCTCGCTTACCGGCCGCATTGACGGGCTGGCGTTCCTGTTCTGGGTCGCGTTTCTCGGGGTGCTGCTGGCCGGCGATCTCGCCGGGCGGAACAACACGTTCATGGTGCTGGGCTCCCTGCTGCTCCTGCCCGAGTCCGGGATCACGCACTCGGCGTTCTGGGGGTTGGATGAGTTGTATTGGTCTCTGCTCACGCTGCCGCTGGCCTGGTGGGCGATCCGTCGCGGGCACCTTCTCACCGCCGGGGTCCTGGCGGCCGTCCTCCTGATGGGCCGGCTGAGTTACGCCCTGCCCGTGGCGGCGCTGGTCGGGTGGCTCGCGCTCACGGAGCAGCGGCCCTGGCGGCCACTGGCGCGCTTTGCCGTGGGCGGCGCGGCAGGGATCGTGCTGCTCCTCCTGCCGTTTGCCGCCGTAGGCGGCACCGATTTTTTCCACTGCAATTTTGTCACCGTGGCGCTGGACGTGACGCGCACCGATGCGACCCCTTTGGGCGGCCTGGTGGGGCTCCTCAACGGCAACAGGCCCTGGTTGACCCTGCCCTCCCGTATCGCCATCACGGCCTCCTGCCTCGGCGTGGCGTTGCTGGCCACGGCCCGGCGCGTGCCCAACCCCTTCTGGCATGTCGCGCTCGCCGCGCTGCTGACCCAGTGCCTGCTCTTCGTTCCCCCCGCGCCGGCCGACTACATCTTCACCGTGCTGGGCCCGGCCCTTCTCGCCGTGGCCTTCACTCCCGAGTCCGCGTAATCGGTGAGCCGCGTTTCCAGCCGCCGGGCGCTGTCCTGCAGGCCGCCGGGGCGGTTACGGGCCATCCACAGGCGGCGGTGTTCTCCCAGAATCATCCGCAAGTCGCCCGCCAGGGCGGCTTTCACGGCGCCGTCCTTCGCTGGCGGTTTCAGCCGCCATTGGCCCCGGACGCAGGCATGCACCAGCAGGCGCGCGACGTTGGCAAACTCGTCCGTCACCAGCGTCGCGTCCGGACGGTTCATCCGCGCCCGTCCCAGCCGGCCGGCCGTAGTCTCAACGAAGTCCCGGGTCGCGCCCAGGGTCTTCACGGTAACCGTCTTCGGGATCGGCCAGGCCTTATCGTTGTTCAGCAATTGGAAGAGCACGCTGCTATTCCCCAACAGGTGGCCCGCCTTCAGGTAGGCATTGCCCAGGTCATAGGCCAGGCGGCCCATCTCCCCCGCGGCATCCTCGAACACGTGCCGGTCGAGCGCCGGGCGGATATCGGCCTCGCGGTTGGTCCTCACGCACCAGGACAACGCCGCGCCGGAGGCGAACCCGAGATAGCTCACGGGGAGATATTGCCAGTGCCCGTTGTCGCCCCAATCGGTATTGAGGAATCCGACCGCCCCCTGCCGCAGGCCGTTTTCGGCCGCGTTGCGAAGATTTTCCAGGCAGTTCTCCGTCCGGCCTGAAATCGCGTTCCAGGAGGACGTGCCGGGGCAGACGTAGAAGGGAAGGCCCGTGGCGGCGAACTTGGCGCCGTGTTCGCCAAAGGGATGATTGGCTTCATACCCCCACTCCAGCACGACGATGTCGCGCGGCAGCTCCGCCACCAGCTCGGGGTGCTTGATGATGATGTCGCCCCAGAAGTGCATGGTCCGGCCCTGCCGCCGGACCAGTTTGTGAAGCTTGAGCAGGAAATCGAGATACACGCGGCCATGGCCGCGCTGCGCGCACAGCGCCTTGCTTTTCCCCTGCCCCAGTTCCCAGGTTTCATCGCAGCCCACATTGAACTTCCGGCTGGTGAAATGGGCCAGGAGCTCGTCCTGTAGCTCCGCCATCAGTTGAAGGCTGCGCGGATCGGAAGGATTGAGGCAGGAGGGCTGCGCGGACCGTGTGCCCCACGGGGTATCGTAGCCGTCCGGGCTCTCGGCCAGGTCGCGGTAGGCCGGCAGCTTGAGCCAGCGCTCCATGTGCCCGAAGGAATTCTGGTTGGGCACGAGTTCGACGTGGTGCGCACGGCAATGGGCATCCAGCCGGAGAATGTCTTCGCCCGTCAGCGGGCTCGCCTCGGCCCACACCTCGGGATGGCGCCGGTAAGCGAAGGTGTGTTCGGTATAGAGCTCGAGGTGGTTGAGCTTCCACTCCGCCAGTTGTTCCACCAGGGTGAACAGCGTCTCCAGGGTGGGGACCTTGTCGCGGCTGACATCCAGCATGACCCCGCGCGAGGGAAAGTCGGGATGATCCTCCATCGTGCAGGCCGGCAGCGCCGCGCCCGTCTGCCGCAACACCTGTTTGAGCGTCATCACGCCGTAGAATAGTCCGGCGGCATCGGAAGCGATCAGGTGCACTCCCCGGGCCGTCACGCTCAGCCGGTAGCCCTGCGCCGGCAGACCGGCGCGCGGAGCGAGTTCCAGCACCGCCGACACCGCGCCGTCGGGGGACGCGTCACCGGCCCGGACCGTCCAATTCACGCCGGCATAATGGCGTCCGGCCGCTTGAAGCTGAAGGGCCGCGCCGAGCGCCTCGGCGGGGTTCCCCCGCACCACGATCTGCTTGATATCTCCCGTTGCCACGCTGCCGGGCCGGGCGGTTATTTTGCGGGGTTGCGGCAGCAGAACAAGGTCGCGAGCTGAGATCATGGGAAGGTACTCCTCTTATCTTAGGGTCTTTTCAAAAAAACGTTTTGGTGTGTAGCTTTCTGCTGGAGGTGGCACGGGTGTCTCACCCGTAGCCTCTTCTGTTCATTCGCTCGCCCGGTTGCCGGGGCGACGGGTTGGAAACCCGTGCCACGCCGGGTTGCGGGCGCCCGCCCAGCGGGTCGAGCCAGTCTTTCGCCCAACACACAATGCCTTCATCACCGGGCAAACGGGCCAGATGCTCCGCCATCGTCCCCTCGCCGTCCGGGAGCACGAGCCGGGGACGGATGTCTGCCAGGGGTTGGAGCACAAACCGTCGTTCCGCCCAGCGGGGATGCGGCAGGTCGAGCTTGCCGTCGCGGCGACGCACGTCGCCGGCATAGAGAATATCGATGTCGATCGTTCGCGGGGCGTTCCGGTCGGCGCTGCGCCGCCGGCCCAGGTCCGTCTCGATGGCATGCAGGGCCTCCGACAGCGCGTCCAAGTCCTCCGGCCCGTCCAGAATGAGCACCGTGTTCAGGTACTTCAGGTCCGCATAGGCGGGTTGCACCCCGACCGGCGCGGTTTCGTAGACCGGCGCGGCCGCGAGGATCCTAACCTGCGGCAGGGCGGCAATCCGCCCGGCCGCCTGGCGCAAATAGCCCACGCGGTCGCCGAGATTGGAACCCAGACTGAGACCGATTTCCATAATCAGGTTGTTTGGGGACGTGGCCCGAGGGTCAGGCCGGCTTCTTCAACCCGAGAACATCCTGCATGTCGTACAGACGGGGTGCCTTGCCGACCGACCATTGCGCGGCGCGGAGGGCTCCTTTGGCAAAGGCATCGCGGCTGGTGGCGCGATGGCTGATCTCGACCCGTTCGCCATCGGTGGCAAACAGAACCGTGTGGTCACCGATGATATCCGCGGCCCGCAGCGCATGGATGCCGATCTGGCCTTTCGGCCGCTCGCCGCCCAGTCCTTCGCGCCCATAGATCGCCACGTCCCGGAACTTCTGTCCCCGGCCTTCGGCGACGCTCTCGCCCAGTCGCAGCGCGGTTCCGCTCGGGGCGTCCTTTTTGTAACGATGGTGCGCTTCGGTGATCTCGACATCGTAATCCATGCCCAGCGCCTTGGCCGCTTGCTGAACCAGGGAGAACAGCATGTTCACCCCCAGGCTCATGTTCGGGGCCCAGACAATGGGAATCGACTGGGCGCCCTGATCCACGACCGCGCGCTCGTCGGGATTGAGGCCGGTCGTGCCAATCACCACGGCCTTCCTGTATTCGGCCGCCAGTTTGATGGTGCGGGGCACATTCTCGTGGAAGCTAAAATCAATCAACACGTCGGCCGCTTTCACGGCGGCCATCAGATCGTGAGAGATGAGGATGCCGATATCACCCACGCCGGCGATAAGACCCACGTCTTTGCCGCACAGCGGGCAGGACGGCGCATCTACGGCCGCCACCACCTGAAGGTCCGGCGCCAGTTTCGAACACCGCACCAATGCCTGCCCCATCCGGCCGGCCGCTCCAACAATCGCTATCTTGGTCATCCTGTTGTCCTCCTAGGGGGTCTCCACGCCTCAAGGCGTCACACGAACGTGATGGCTCGGGAGAATAAGCCTGATGCCGTTCGCCGTCAACGACTCCGATGGCAGCAGGTCGCCAAGTAGGGCGGGCGCTACGTCGCCCGCCCCGGCCGGCGGCGTAGCGCCGGCCGTACTGTCCCCCTCATCCGGTTGTGCGTTCATGGTCGCGACTATGAACGGCGCCTACCGGATCGTCAACGTCTTCGAACACGGGGCCAGGTAATCGAAACCGTCGCGGGTGACCACGACCGTGTCTTCGATCCGAATACCGCCCACATGCGAATAGTAGAGCCCGGGTTCCACGGTGACCACATTCCCGGCGCGCAGGATGCCGTCGCCGAGGCTCACGGACGGGCTCTCATGAATCTCCAACCCCACCCCGTGTCCGGTCCCGTGAATGAAGCCTTCGGGCAGGCCCTCCTTCACCCGCGTTTCGAATCCCAGCCCCTTGAACCGGTCGATAACCCCCTGGTGGATCGAGGCCACGCGCGCGCCGGCACGGACCGAGGCCAGTGCCTCCTCCTGGGCGATCTTCACCGCGCGATGCATCCTGATCAACTCCGGGCTCGCCGGGCCTTTGACCACGGTACGGGTCAGGTCACCCCAATATCCCGTTTCAAGGTCCTGAGGAAAGATGTCGAACACGATCGGCTGTCCGGCTTTCAACGGCCCATAGCCAACCCAATGGGGATTCGCCGACAGCGGCCCGCAGGCCACAATCGGTTCCCCGCCGGCACCGTTCTCATCCAGCAGGATCCGGTTGAGCGCCTTGCGGACATATTCTGACGTCAACAGGGTCGCCCCCAAGCGCAGAAGGCCGCGGGAATCCACGCGCGCCTCTTCCAGCATCGCGTACGCGCCGCGCAGGGCTTTCACCGCCGCCCGCTGCATGTGGCGAATATGGGCAATCTCCTCCTTCGTCTTGACCATGCGCTCGGGGCACAGGGCCGCCTTCGCCACCGTCAGCAGGATTCCCTGCCGCTCCAGGTCGCGCGCCACGCCCAATGGAAAGGTGCTGCCGACCTCAACCTTTTTGACGCGGACTTTCTTCAGTAAAGCCCCGACCCAGGCCGACAGGCGGCGCCGTTCCGCAGGCGGCACTTCCAGCGATTCCGGCGTCAAAACCTTCAGGGCCGGACTCGCCGTGCGGGCACGCCCGAGTTCCATGGGCGAGACCACCAGATAGCGGTCGCGCCCGTGTTGCAGGAAAACCACCGGATCCGACGCTTTGAAGCCCGATACATACAGAATATCGGGGCAAATATTGGGGATTCCGACCAGCAGCTTGGGGCCTGTTAATTTCTTCATACCTGCATACTCCTCAAAACAAAGGGGTTACAAACACAAGGCTAACAATCCGCCGCCCCCGGGCCGACAAACCGTCTCCTCACCCTCCCAACCGCTGTCTTTTTTTATTCGTGAATCATACCATGGCTTGTGTATTGAGACCGTTAACCCACAATGTATCGCGCTCGAAAAAAAAAGTGAATGAAATCTTGGGAATTGCCTTGCCCGCCCTTTTCTTCTTGCCTATTGTCCTGCCTCAGCAGGTACGAGAGAGAGTTCTAATAGGGTGTTAATAACCTGTTGATAACACCCGATAATCAGACCCTTTTACGACGTAACTGCTTGAATTGGTGTGAGTACCGGGTTCAATAACCCGATTTGCCTTGAGTGGGGTCATTCTATGATGGCGAAAGACGCGCTTGGGACCATTTCCGGGCGCGCTTTCTTGGGGAGACTTTCGTGACAGAAAAAAACGCTCCTGAATTATGGCGTGCCGTGTGTGCGCATTTGCGCAAGCGGCTGCACCACGATGTCTATTCACGCTGGATTGCCGTCATTGAGCCCAAGTCCCTGGAGGCCGGGAAGCTTACCCTGGCGGTCGACAACAATTTCTATCAGACGTGGTTGGAAGACAACTATCTGCCGTTGATTCAGGCGGCCGTGGCCGCCGTGATGGGCGATGAAGTCGTGACGATCGAGTTTGCGGTGGGCAAGACGCCGGGCGCCCCGCCCGAGGAAGAGCCCGTCGTCGAGGAAGAGATCAAGCCGGCGGCCAAAGCTTGCGGGCCGGCGGCCCGCAAGCTCATGGCCGATCCCGTGTTGAACCCGAAGTTCACGTTCAACGATTTCATTGTCGGCCCCTCCAACAATTTCGGCCATGCCGCGGCACTGGCGGTGGCCCAGTCGCCCGCCCGGGCCTACAACCCGCTTTTCATGTATGGAGGGGTGGGACTTGGCAAGACGCATCTGATGCAGGCGATCGGCCATCACGTGCTGCGCAATTCTAACGCCAAGATCTGCTACCTCTCCTCCGAAACCTTTACCAACGAGTACATCGACGCCCTGCAGAACAAGGCCCTCGTCCAGTTTCGAAAGAAATACCGCGGGGTGGATCTGCTGTTGATCGATGATATTCATTTTCTCGCCGGCAAGGAACGGATGCAGGAGGAGTTCTTCCATACCTTCAACGTCCTGTTCGACGCCCATAAACAGATCGTCATGACCAGTGACCGGCCGGCCAGTGAAATCCAGGGACTGGAGCAGCGGCTGGTGTCGCGGTTCGAGTGGGGGCTGGTCACCGAGTTGCAGCCGCCCGATCTGGAGACCCGGATTGCCATTCTGCGCAACAAGCAGGCCCAGGGGGGCCTCAACCTGTCCGATGAGGTCATCCTGTTCATCGCCAAGTCGGTACGTTCCAATATTCGCCGGCTGGAAGGCGCCCTGATCCGCGCCACTTCCTATGCCTCGCTCATTGGGAGGCCGGTGACCGTGACGGATCTGGAGAGCCTCCTGCGCGATACCATTGACACGGAGAAGCAGGAAGCGCTGACGTTCGAGCACATCATGAAGACGGTCGCCGATCATTATGATATCCGTCTGGTGGACATGACCAGTAAGCGCCGGCCCTCCGCCATCACCGGACCGCGCCAGGTCGCCATGTACCTGTGCCGGTCGCTCACCTCCGCCTCCCTGCCCGAGATCGGGGGCGCGTTCGGCAAGACCCATGCCACGATTTTACATGCCTGCCGACTGGTGGAGTCCAAAATGACCGAGGACAGCGACCTCCGCCAGAGCGTCTCCCACCTGACCCGCCAGCTTGAGAAGAAAAGTTGACAACCGTGTCAATAACTTGCAGATATTATGTTCAAACCTGGTCGGGAGCCGGTTGTTGACCTTTGTTGCCGAATTGTTGCGGGTGGTCATCAACAGGACAAGGGGCGTCCGGAAGGGCGATTCGTTCAGGGTTTCGGATGATTTCGAAGTTGTTGGTGTTATCAACAGGCTATAATACGGATACGGTTAAGAATATAAAGAATAAGTATCAGTCTTCGGATTGTTCACATCGTTGGCAGGAGTCTCCATGAAAATAGTCATCAGTAAAGACGCCGTCATGTCCGGATTGCAGATGGTGCACGGTGTCGTCAATGTTCGTCCCACGCTGCCGGTACTGTCCAATGTGCTCTTCCAGGCTCAGGACGAAAAACTGTGGATGACCACCACGGATCTCGAAGTGACCATGCGCTGTGGCGTCGAAGCCAAGGTGACCAAAAGCGGTTCCACGACGCTGCCTGCCCGCCGCCTGTTGAGCATCATTCGCGAATTGCCGGCCGATAATATCGAAGTCGAAATCGACGAGAAGAATTCGGCCTCCATCACCTGCGGAGCGGCGTTCTTCAAGATTCTGGGACTGCCGGAGGATGAATTCCCGGCGATCCCGAAGTACGATGGCGGCACCACCTTCACCGTCGATCAACGGGTTTTGAAGGAAATGCTGCAGAAGACGTTCTATGCCGCTTCGAATGACGAGACCCGGTTCATCCTGAACGGCACGTTTCTCAGCTTCAAGGGTAACAAGCTGACGCTGGTGGCCACCGACGGACGCCGGCTGGCCCTGACGGAACACGAAATGGAGTTCCCAAAGGAATCGGAAAGCGAAGCCATTATTCCGACCAAGGCCGTCAATGAATTGCTGCGCGTGTTGAAGGATGAGGGCACCGTCAAGATTCACATGACCAAGAATCAGGCGGGCTTTGAGTTCAACGATGTCCTGCTGATCACCAAGCTGATCGAAGGCACCTACCCGAACTTCAAGCAGGTGATCCCCGGCCAGTGCGAACACCGGATTCCGATCGAGAGGGAAGTCCTGCTGACGGCGTTGAAGCGGGTGGCGTTGCTGACCAGCGACAAGGCGAGTTCGGTCAAGCTGACGTTCGGCAAGAACAAGCTCAAGATCAGCGCGCAATCACCGGATATCGGCGAAGCCCATGAGACGGTCGCCATCAAGTACACCGGCAAAGAAATGGTCGTGGCGTTCAATCCGGATTACATCATGGAACCGTTGCGCAACCTGGTGACCGATGAAATCTACATCGAACTCACGGATGAATTGAGCCCGGGTGTGATCAAGTGCGACGTGCCGTTCATCTACGTCCTCATGCCCATGCGGGTGGGATGATCAGCGCTTAACGCGGGCATTGCCCTGCCAGATACTCCAGACCTGCTCTTCGTCGGCCGGCTGACAGTAGTCGGTCAACAGCGTCGTGGCCAGGGCGCCGCTCGCCCAACCGAACTGGATCCACTTCTCCGGTTCCCAGCCCTTCAGAATGGCATACAGCAGGCCGCCGACAAAGCCGTCGCCGCCGCCGATCCGGTCCAGAACGCCGATTTCACGGGGTTCCACAACATGCCATTCATCACCCACGGCCATGATCGCGCCCCACAGATGCTGCTGGGTGCTGATGACTTCACGTAGCGTGGTGGCAAAGACCGTGGCATTCGGGAAGGCCTTCTTCACGCGCTCGATCATGCCCTTGAACCCGTCAATCTTCGAGGCCAGCCCCTTGCCGCCCGCCTCCGGTCCCTCGATGCCCAGGCAGAGTTGGAAATCCTCCTCGTTCCCCACGATAATGTCCGAAACACTGGCGATCTCCGTGAAGATGGCGCGCAGCTCTTTTTCACGGCCTTTCCAGAAGGACGCGCGGTAGTTCAGATCGAAGGCAATGCAGGTGCCGTGTTTCTTCGCGGCCCGTGCCAGCTCGAGGCAGAAATTCCCTGTTTCCGGCGAAAGAGCGCCGACGAGGCCGGAAAGATGGACGATCTGAACCCCTTCTTTTCCGAAAATACGGTCCAGATCGAAGTCCTTTGCATTCAAGGTGCGACCAACCTCACCCGCCCGGTCATTGAACACCCTGGGGCCGCGTGAGCCACAGCCGCTATCGGCGATGTTGATCTGATGGCGGTAGCCCCACGGGCCGCCCTGGGGCACTTCCTTGCCTTCGTAGGACATGTGACGGCTGGCCAGGTTGTCTTTGATGATCTGGGCAATGGGGCTGTCCTTGACGAACGTGGTCAGGATCTTGACGGGAAGGCCGAGATAGGAGGCCACGCTGGCCACATTGGACTCGGCGCTGGTGGCCTGCAGGGAGAAGGTGTTGCTGGTGTGTACCGGCTGCCCGTTCTGGGGGGTGATCCGGATTCCCATGCTGGTGGGAACCACCAGGGAATAGGCAAAGTCCTTTCGCAATTCGATCTTCATTCAAGGCTCCTTTTGAAAGTTCTGACAATTCAAGTGCGCAGAGCATGCCATAGTCC
>CAYOIT010000145.1:0-11445 GCA_964404035.1 uncultured Verrucomicrobiota bacterium
GGATCAGGCCCATGCCGCGCCGGCATGGAGTTCCAACCCCAGAGCCGCCACAACCTTGAGGATCGTATCAAAGGCGGGAGCCCGCTCACCCGATAGTGCTTTGTAAAGGCTCTCGCGAGAGAGTCCCGCGTCCCGCGCCACCTGCGCCATGCCCTTGGCACGCGCAATATCGCCGAGCGCCTTGGCAATAAATGCCGCGTCTCCTTTGGCCTCCTCGATGGACGCCTCCAGATAGGCGGCCATCTCCTCGGGCGTGCGGAGGTGCTCCGCCACGTCATGCCGTGTTGTCCCTGTCTTGCTCATCGCTCTCTCCTATAGAGTCTTCACCAGGCGCACTGCTGTCCTGATGTCGGCGGTCTGCGTGCGCTTGACCGCGTCGCTCCAGACCGGTTCCGGCATGCTTTCGGACTATGCGGGCCGGTGCCAGCCGAAAAGCGATTACTCCTCCATCGCTTGTCCAGAAAGAAGCGCGGATCTTGTAGTTCCCACAGTGACAAGAGAATCACAAACGCCGGCTCTATAGTGAAAACGTGCGCTTCTATAGCTTTGTTGCAGAGGACGTGAATCGGTCGGGCACTACAGCGGCGTGAGAAGGACCGCTTCGCGTAGACAACTCAGATCAACGCAATGGGGGATGATGAACTCAATCGTTTTGATATTGTCGGCGGCTTGGCTGTATGCCGCGAAGTATGTTTTGGCGTTTGGGTTGCCATTACTGCTGGCGCTGGCCCTGACACCGCTTGTACGCTGGGCCTGCACCAAGGCGGGCATGATCGACCAGCCTGACGGCCGGCGGATTCACACCCGTCCGGTGCCGCGCGGTGGAGGCCTGGCCGTATTCCTGGCGTTCCACCTCTCCTGCGGAATCTACTTTCTTTTCCTGCGGAGCGTCCACATGGATCTGCCGGGGCTTACGGTCGGGTGGTGGCTGCGCATTCTGCCCCCCTCGATCCTGCTGGCCGTGGTGGGGATTGCGGATGACCGCAGAGGGCTGCGGCCGGGGCTGAAACTGCTCGGACAAATCGCCGCCTGCGCCTTGGCGGTCGCATTGGGAGTACGGCTGCACAGCCTGCTGGGCGTCACGCTGGCACCCTGGCTGGACTACTCCCTGTCGATCGTTGCGCTGGTGGCCGTCATCAACGCGTTTAACCTGATCGACGGCATGGACGGCCTCGCCGCCGGCCTCGCCGCCATCGCGTCCGTCGGCATGGCCGGAGCGTTTGTGCTGCAGAGTGAGCCCAACAATACGGTGCTGATGTTGATCCTTGCCGGCGCGTGCATAGGGTTCCTGCGCTACAACTTCAACCCCGCGTCCGTGTTCCTGGGCGACACGGGCAGTATGTTCCTTGGCTTCACGCTGGCTTCGGTCGCCATTGCGCAGGCAAACAAGACAACAGCCCTGGCGGCCATCGGCATGCCGTTGCTTGCCTTCGGCGTACCGTTCCTCGACACGCTGCTCGCGCTCTGGCGGCGGTCGCTGCGCCGGGGCCTGTCCGAGGGATGGGGCGTGGCCGTGAGCCGGGGCGACACGGATCATCTCCACCACCGCCTCGCCCGGCGCGGCCTGACCCAGCGGCGCGTGAGTCTGATACTGTACCTTGCCAACGCCGTAGCGATCGCGCTCGGGCTGGCCATGATGGCCTGGAGACAGGCGGCGTTGTCGATCTTCCTGCTGGCATTCATGGCGGGCGCCTATGTGGTGCTCCGCCACTACGCGACCGTCGAACTCACCGAGAGCGGACGCATCCTGGCGGTGGGCTTGCGGCGGCCGTCGCGCCGGAGCCTGTCCGTAATGCTCTATCCTGTCATCGATTTCGCCATCTTGTCCGTTGGCTCCGTGGTGCTCGCGGGCCTGTATGCCGGCTGGTCGCGCGCTGCGTTCAGAGATGAATGGACCCTGCTCTTTCCGTTCCTGGTCTGCCTCCCGTTCCTCTCGCTCGTGTTCGCCGGAACCCACCGCAGGGTTTGGGGCCGGGCGCGGATTTCCGAGTTCTTCCTGACGGGCCTGACGGTGGTCGGAGGAATCGTGGTCGGCGACGCGTTGCTGCAGCTCATGCAGCCCCGCCCCCCCTTCCATCTGCTGGGCCACATCGTCATCTCTTCGAGTCTGGTCGTGCCGCCCATCCTGACGGTGCGGGCCTTGCCCCGACTGCTGCAGGACTTGCTCGAATGGACGCGTCGGCATCGGCTGGAGCGTGCGCCGGGAGCGCACCGCGTCCTCGTCTACGGAGCGGGATACGGTTACACGCTCCTGCTGCGTTCCGAAAGTTTCGCCGATCCGGACGAGGAACAGCCTCACATCGTGGTAGGGCTGATCGACGACGACCGCAACCTGCACGGACGGACCGTGTTCGGCCACGCAGTGCTCGGCGGGATCGACGACTTGGAACGGCTGATTGCCGAGCAGCGCGTCACTGAACTGGTAATTTCCACCTTCCTCCCCGAAGAACGACTGTGCCGTCTTGTGCAGACGGCGACCCTCGCCGGCGTGAGGGTCCACCAATGGCAAGCCTGTCTGCGCGAACTGTCCGTGCCGTCGTATCCGATCCCGACGCCTGCCCCATGCCTCTTCCGGACCGACGCCGAGGAAGTGCTCCAGGACTGGGCCATTGCGGCTTCGACCGGATGCACGCTGGCACTCCCCAGGCGCGAAACCCCGCCTCCCGCTCCCGTCGTCTGTACTCCACAGAGCGGCTCACGAATCTCAAACGCCGACTCCAACCCGGCCGCGCGGTTCGCGATACCATTCATTGAGGTGGGGCAGAACCCGCCGCCGGCCGGGGGCGCTATGCGTGTACTTATCGTCGATGATTCTGCCCTGATCCGCAAACGGTTGGCGGCACAGTTGAATGAACTTGCCGGCATCGAGATTGTCGGCCAGGCGGAGACGATGGCGCAAGCGATTAGCTCCCTGCGCCAACTCGAGCCCCACGCGATGACTCTGGACTTGCGGCTCCCGGATGGCAACGGCTTGGACGTTCTCCGGCTGATCCAACGCGAGGGCCTCCCGACGGCAGTCATCGTCCTCACCGGCTTTCCCTATCCCCAGTACGAGAAGCGCGCCCGCGCCGCGGGCGCGTACGCGTTTCTCAACAAAGCCAGCGATTTCAGCAAGGTCGCAGATAAGCTGAAAATGCTGATACCGGGACACTAACATGCTTCATGCGGGAGAGAAGGCGCTTACCCGCCTCATGGATGTAGGTATCGGGAACGTTGTAGTCAACATGCAGAGTGAACATAGCACAGGACGGGGCAGCAGAAAACAGCAGAAGATTTGGCCGATTGGAGGCCCTCAGAGCCTGATCTTTCCTCTGGTTTTCACGGGAGCTGCCCACTAGGATACCGGCATGCTCCGGATTGAAATCGACCCGTCTGCCATCGCCACCGTACTGGAGGACAATCTCCGCAAGTACGTCGTGGAACTGGGCGTTGACGAGGTGGGCCATGTCCTGGAAACCGGTGATGGGATTGCGCTGATCGATGGCCTTCCCGGCGTCATGGCCGAGGAGATGCTCGTCTTTCCCAACGGCGTCTTCGGCATGGCCATGAACCTCGAGCGCAAGCAGGTCGGCGCCATTATTCTCGGCGATTACACCCAGATCCAGCAGGGCGATCTGGTCCGGCGCACCGGCAAGGTGCTCCAGGTGCCCGTCGGCGACGCCCTGCTCGGGCGTGTCGTCAACGCGCTGGGGCAACCGCTGGACGGACGGGGGCCCATCACCACCACGGAGTACCGCCTCGTCGAAACCGATGCCCCCGGCATCACCGACCGCGAGCCAGTCCATCGCCCCCTCCTGACAGGCCTCAAGAGCATCGACGCCATGACGGCCATCGGCCGCGGCCAGCGCGAGCTGATCATCGGTGACCGGCAGACCGGCAAGACCACGTTGGCGGTGGATGCCATCCTGAACCAGAAGCCCGGCGATGTGCGCTGCGTGTACGTGGCCGTCGGCCAGAAAATGTCCACCGTGGCCCAGGTGGTCCATACGCTTGAATCCCGGGGGGTCCTGCAGAACTGCATCGTGGTGGTGGCCCGCGCCAGCGACTCGGCGCCGCTCCAGTACATTGCGCCCTTCGCCGCCTGTTCCATGGCGGAGTATTTCCGGGACAAGGGCGGCGACGCCCTGATCGTCTACGACGACCTTTACAAACATGCCGTGGCCTACCGTCAGATCTCATTGATCCTGCGCCGTCCGTCCGGGCGTGAGGCCTTCCCGGGTGACATTTTCTACCTTCACAGCCGGCTGCTCGAACGCGCCGCCAAACTCGACCCCGCCCTGGGCGGCGGCTCGCTCTCCGCCCTGCCCATCGTGGAGACCCAGCAGGGCGACTACTCGGCCTACATTCCCACCAACCTGATTTCCATCACGGATGGCCAGATTTACCTGGAAAACGATCTCTTCTACCAGGGCTTCAGGCCGGCCATCAATGTGGGGTTGAGCGTCTCGCGCGTGGGCGGCAAAGCCCAGACGTCAGCCATGAAGAAAGTGGCCATCAAGCTGCGGCTCGAATTTGCGCAGTACCGCGAGTTGGCTGCCTTTGCCCGCCTTACGGCCGACCTCGACCAAGCCACCCAGGATCAGCTCAACCGGGGCGCCCACATCGCCGAGATCCTCAAACAGCCCCAGAACGCCCCCCTGCCGGCACACCTTGAGATCTGCATCCTGTGGGCGGCGCTGCGCGGTCATCTCGATAAGGTGCCGCTCGAGGAGGTCGCCCGGTTTGAACAGGAATGGAGCCGTTACCTGGAGAGTTCCCACCCCGATATCGGAGCGGAAATCACCCGGTCAGAGGACCTGACCGCCGCCACCGAGCACCGCCTCGAAACAGCGGTCGGCCTGTTCAAGAACCTGTTCGTATCCACGGGCGTGCCGGCATAGATCGTCTCATGCACGGGAATCTCAAAGAGATCAAGGAGCGGCTCAAGGGGACCCGCAAGGTGCTGCAGGTAACCCAGGCCCTGGAGCACATCTCCTCGGTACGCATGGTGAAGAGCCGCGCCCTGCTGGGGGCACACGAGCCTTACACCGTCCGGCTGGGAGCGGTCATGCAAGCCTTGCGTCAGTCGCCCGGCGGCCCCGTCCATGCGTTGCTGACCCCTCACACCGAGGGCCGCCAGGCGCTTCTGGTGTTCGGCACCGATCGCGGCCTTTGCGGCGGCTACAACAGCGCCCTGGCCGACAAGGTGGAGGCCTTCATCGCCGCGCGGGCGGGAAATGCGGCCCTCCTCGTGATCGGCCAACTCCTGGGAAGCCGGTTGCGCCGCGCCGGCCACGAACTGGATTACTGTTTTCCCCAGCCATCCCTGCGCGATTACGCCCGGCCCCTGGCCGAAATCGTCAAGCATCTCTCGGGAGGTTTTCGCGGCGGCCGCTACTCCGAGATTCATGCGCTCCATACGCCGTTCGTGCCGGGGAAACCCCTGACCCCGCGGATCGTCTCCCTGCTCCCGCTCCCTTCCCCCGCGATCGATGACCCCGCCCTGTCCGGCGAAGTCGAGATCCTGCGCCGGGCGTTGACGGAACCCGAGCCCGAAACCCTTGTCCGGCGGCTCGCGCCCGAATACCTGCGCACTCTTGTGGCCCACCTTTTTTTGCACAGTGCGACCTCCGAGCACACCGCCCGGCATATCGCCATGATCCGCGCCCGCGATAACGCCAATGACATGGTCGACGAATTGACGCTCACCTGTAACCGCCTGCGGCAGGAGCTGATCACAACCGAAATGGCGGAGCTTTCATCAGGAGGGGCTGAGGCATGGCAAACGGCAGAATAGTGCATGTGATCGGACCGGTGGTGGATGTCGAGTTTCAGGCGGACGCCCTGCCGGCCCTGTTCAACGCCCTGCGAATCCTGGTCCCCCAGCGGACCGCGCCCGTGGTCCTGGAAGTGGCCGAACACATCGGCGAGAATACGGTCCGCTGTATCGCCCTGCAGGCGACCCGCGGCTTGTCGCGCGGCATGCCGGTGGAGGATACGGGCGCCCCGATCACCATCCCGGTCGGCAAGGAGACGCTGGGACGCATGGTGAACCTTCTGGGCGACCCGATCGACGCCAAGGGCCCGATCGACAGCCAGCGCTTCATGCCGATTCACCGGGCACCGCCGGCGTTCGATCAGCAGATGCCGGCCGTGGAGTTTTTCGAGACCGGCGTCAAAGCCCTGGATCTGCTGGCCCCCATTCCACGCGGCGGCAAGGTGGGCCTCTTCGGGGGGGCCGGTGTCGGCAAGACCCTGCTCATCATGGAGATGATCCGCAATATCACCACCGAGCATGGCGGCTATGCCGTCTTCGCGGGCGTGGGGGAAAGGTCGCGCGAGGGCAATGACCTGTGGCGGGAAATGAAGGACTCGGGCGTGATCAGGAATACGAGCCTCGTCTTCGGGCAGATGAACGAGCCGCCGGGGGCGCGCCTGCGCGTGGCGCTTTCCGCCCTGACCCAGGCGGAGCATTTCAGGGATGAACTCCGCCAGAACGTTCTGCTGTTCATCGACAACATCTTCCGCTTCGTCCAGGCGGGTTCCGAGGTTTCGGCCCTGCTGGGACGCATGCCCTCGGCCGTCGGTTATCAGCCCACACTCTCCACTGAAATGGGGGAACTGCAGGAACGCATCACGTCCACCAAGAGCGGGTCGATCACCTCCATTCAGGCGGTCTATGTGCCGGCCGACGACATCACCGATCCGGCCCCGGCCACCACCTTCGCCCATCTGGACGCCACGATCGTCCTCAGCCGCAGCATTGTGGAGATGGGAATCTACCCGGCCGTCGACCCTCTGGCCTCGACGTCGCGCATCCTCGACCCCGCCGTGGTGGGGGCGGAGCACTACGCCGTGGCGCGCGAAGTTCAGCGCCTGCTGCAGCGGTACCGCGAGCTGCAGGATATCATCCGCATTCTCGGCATCGAGGAACTGCCCGATGCGGACCGCGAAATCGTGGCCCGGGCGCGGCGGATTCAGCGCTTTCTCTCGCAACCCAACTTCGTGGCCGAGCAGTACACCGGCATCCCCGGGGCCTACGTCTCGATCGCCGATACCGTCCGGGGCTTCAAGGAAGTCGTTGAAGGCCGGCACGACAAAGTTCCCGAGCAGGCGTTCCTGATGACGGGAACCATCGACGATGTGCTCATCAAAGCCGGGAAGCTCTAATGGCGAATGCGCTGTTTTCCTTTGAACTCGTCACCCCGTCCGGAGTCGTCCTGTCGAGGGACGCCACTTATGTCGAGGTCCCGGGTGACGAGGGCCGGATGGGCGTGCTGGCGGGGCACCAGCCCGGCATCGTCGGCCTGTCCGCCGGCCTGGTAACCGCCCGCTTCGCCGACACGGGCGACCTGTCCTGGAGCACGGGACCCGGCGTGATGACCATCACGCCGGGAGGGGTCTCCCTCCTGGTTCAAACCGCGGAAGCCGCCTCACCGAAGAATCCAGCCTTTTCACTTGACGGCTAAGAGGGGTGGCGTTACTTCTTCTCTGGGAACGGGATGACTTTGCGATCAGGAGGGAAAGGGATTCATGAAACGAGACCCCATCTCCGTCTTGCTGGTTGACGACAACGAGGTTGATGCCCTGCTCACCCGAACGATCCTTTCGAGGAGTTCCACCCCCTTTGTGATTGAATGGGCCGCCTCTTACCGCGACGCGCTCAACAAAGCGAAAACCACGACGTTCGATGTGGGCCTGATCGACCTGCACCTCGACGAATCCGACGGCATCCATCTCATCCAGGCCATCCTGGAGGCCGGCTGCAAGGCCCCCATGATCATCCTGACGGGCGAGGGTGATCCGGACATCGAGGTGGAGTCCATTCATGCCGGCGCCGCCGACTATCTGGTCAAAGGCCAATTCGACGTGCTCCTCCTTGAACGCGTCATCCGTCACGCCATCGAGCGGCAGCGGACCCAGGGCGCGCTGACCGAGGAACGCCAGCGGCTCCGGACGCTCCTCGACCATCTGCCGGATCTGATTTATTTCAAGGACAACTCCAGCCGGTTCATTCTCTGCAACACGACCCAGCTCCGGTTACTGGGGGTTGCCACGCTCGAGCAGGCCATCGGCAAATCGGATCACGATTTCTTCCCGGCGGAATTGGCGTCCCAATACCGTGAAGACGAGCAGCGGATCGTCGAAACCGGACAGGCGTTGATCAACAAGGAGGAATCCACCATCGAACCGTCCGGCCTCACCCGCTGGATACTGACGAGCAAGGTGCCTATCCGCGGCCCTGACGGATCGGTGACCGGCCTGGTCGGACTCGGTCGCGATATCACGGCGCTCAAACGGGCCGAGGACGAGCTGCGCCAGGCCCATGACGAACTTGAACAGCGCGTCAAGGATCGCACCTTCGACCTGTCAGAAGCCGTCACGGCCCTCAAGACCGAAGTGGCCAACCGGCAGGAGGCGGAGGAACGGCTACGGGAGGCCATCGTGCGACTGGAAAAGCACAGCAAGGCCAAGTCCGAATTCGTCGCCAATGTTTCGCACGAGTTAAAGACTCCGTTGACCTCCATGATGTACGGCACACGCAACCTGCTGAAGGGAATCGCCGGGCCGCTGCCGGAGAAAGCCGTCCATTATCTCAAGATGTTCGACACCGAATGCCAGCGGCTCGTGGGCACGATCAATGACATCCTGGATTTCGGGAAACTGGACAACCAGGTCCTGGCCCTCTCGCCCATGACGGTGCCCCTGGGCCGCCTGATTGCCCGCAGCCTCGATCCCCTCCGCATCCAGACTGAAACGGCACAACTGGAGATGGAAGTCTCCATCGACCCGGGGATCACCTTCGTCAGGTGCGATCCTGACATGATCCAGCGGGTCATTCAGAACCTCATCTCCAATGCCATCAAGTTCACACCGGCCAGAGGACGGATTGCGTTGCGGGCTGAGCCGGCACCCGACGGTTCCGGATTCGCCCTGATCTCCGTGACCGACACCGGCATCGGCATTCCCGCTGAAGCCCTCCAGCATATTGCCGAGCGCTATTTCCGGGCCGGAAACCATGCCAGCGGATCGGGACTTGGGCTGGCCATTTCGAAGGAGATCCTGCTGCTGCATGGCGGGAACCTCGCCGTCGCGAGTCCCCCTCCCGGCAGAGACCGGGGTACCCGGATCACGATCAGCATCCCCATGGCCACGCCCCCCAGAATCCTCGTGGTGGAGCCCGACGAATCCGCGCGCTCCCTCCTGAATCGGCAACTGTCCTCACACGGTTATGTCGTGGAAAGCGAGATCAAAGGCAACGGCGCCCTGATCCGGGCCGAGGCCGGGCAACTGGACGCGATCCTTCTGGATCTCATTCTTGATGACATGCGGGGCATCGACGTCATCCTGACCCTCAAGCAGGGGCCAGCGCTGCGCTACGTGCCCATTCTCGCGGTCACGGCCGCCACCTTGGACGAAGTAACCGCCGATGTTCTCACCCGTTTCGCCGTGCCCACCCTCCCCAAGCCATGGGACCACGACGCTTTGATCGAGATGGTGGAGAGTGCCCTGCTCAGTAAAACCGTCTTCCAGATCCCCCGACAGGAGGAGAGTTCATGAATGTTTCCGCAAAGATCCTGCTGATCGACGATGACGCCGCCTTGTTGCTGGCTGTCGGCGATCAGCTAAAACTGGAGGGATACGAGGTGACCCTGGCGCAGAGCGGCGAACAGGCGCTGCAGTTGCTCCGCACCCTTGCTCCCGACTTGATTATTCTGGATATCAGCATGCCCGGCATGACCGGCCTGGCCTTCCTGAAGAAGATCTCCGGGCCTGACTCGCGCCCCCGCTATCCCGTGCTCATTTTCACGGCCCGCGCCAACATGGAGAAGTTCTTCACGAGTACCACGGTCGAAGGGTTCCTGGCAAAAACGAGCGATCCTTCACGCCTGCTCGATGAGGTCCAGCGCATTATCCTCAAGTACCGCAAACCCTCGCGGACCGAGCCTGATGAGAAGTTGCACCGTCGACGCATTCTCATCGTGGAGAATGATCCCAAACTGAACATACGGCTCAGTTGCGGCTTTTCGGCGGCGGGCTACGATACCGTCTCCCTGACCGAACCCGCCAAACTCCTCGAAACCATCCATGCCAAACACCCCGACATCATTCTCATCAAGGAGCTCCTGCCCGGGGGCACCGGCAGTTCCATCGCGGCCAGCCTGGCGTCCTTCACCACCGCCAGCGGTATTTCCATCGTGCTCTACGATGGAAGCGGGATGCACAAAGCCGATACGAAGTTTCCCAACGTGGCCCGGTTCGTAACCACAGAAACGCCGCCAGACCTGCTGAAGGCCGTGGCGGCGGTTCAAGGATAGACTATCGTTGGGCCAGGGCCCACGGGATTACTGCCGGGGCGGCTCCATGCCCATTTCCGGCATCGGCGGCTGCGGGGTGAAGCCGTCGGCGTACTCGATCTTGCTCGCGGCTTTGAGTTTCCCCAGGAACAGCTCAAAACCTTCCATCTGCTTCCGCTGCTTCATGGACTCCACCAGACGGTCCTTGACCTCGGCCAGGGAGTTGGTTCCTGCCGCCTTGCGCTCCAACACCTGAATGATGTGATAGCCGAACATCGTCTCCACGACGGGCCCGACCGCATTGGTCGCCTGGGAGAAGGCGGCGTCTTCGAACGCTTTCACCATCTGCCCACGCTGGAAAGTGCCCAGATTGCCGCCGCGTTCCTTGCTCGGGCAATCCGAACTCTCCTTGGCCACCTTCTCAAAATCAGCGCCTTCGACCAATTGCTTGTGGATTGCCTCGGCCTTGGCCTTCTTCTCGGCCTTCGTCTTGTCGTCGTCGGTGGACTCGACCTTGATCAGGACATGCCGGGCTTCAACACTCTCAGGCGTGGTGAACTGATCCTTCTGGGTCTCGTAGAGTTTGGCAACGTCTTCATCGGAAGGCACGGCATTGGTCGGCACTTCCGATTCAACGAGCAACTTGATGCGAAGTTCGCCCACAAGGTTCGTCCGCAATTCGCCCAGCGTCATGCCTTCCTTTTTGAGCGCCTCCTCCATGGTCATGCCCTCGGGCAGGCGCGCCTTGATCGTCTCGATGGCTTGATCGATCTCGGTATCGCCCACTTTGACCTGCCGACGATCGGCTTCCTTGGCCAGCAGCGTCCGGACCACGAAACGATCCACGGCTTGCTGTCGGAAACGGCCCATCAGCGACGCCATGCGATCGGCGCCAATCTGCGAGGCCTGTGGACCCAGCATCGCCATGATCTGCTTGTCGGCTTCGGCAACGGTGAGCTTGCCACCATCGACATTGACCAGAACCATGGCGGGATCCAGAGCCGGCACGGCGGGAGCAGCGTCAGGCAATGCGCCATCGGCGGGGGCCGTCGTCTTGGTCACTTTGGAGGCTGCGGGCGCTTCCTGTTTCGGTTTGCAACCCGTACCCACCGCCACGGCAAGTCCGCCACAGAGAAGGGCTGTCATCGAAAACTTCATCCACTCCGTC
>CAYOIT010000146.1:0-11392 GCA_964404035.1 uncultured Verrucomicrobiota bacterium
GTCTCAGCGCCTCTGCGGGAAACATCAGCCTATCAGCCCGCCGACACCCAGCATTCGCGTTGCCGTGGGCCATCGAACTCGCATAGGTAGATGCCCTGCCAGGTGCCAAGACACAGGCGGCCCCCCCGCACGATCACCCGCACAGACGACCCCATCAGGCTGGCCTTGACGTGGGCGGCCGAATTGCCCTCGCCATGCCGATACAGCCCCTCCCAAGGCACCATGCGGTCTAGTGCGCCCGCCATGTCATCCGTCACATCGGGATCGGCGTTTTCGTTAATGGTCACCCCTGCCGTCGTATGAGGGACAAACACGGTGACAGTACCCGAGTCAATACCGAGGCTCCGCACCGCCTCCCGGATCCTGGCCGTAATGTCCACAAACTGGCACCGGGACTGGGTTGGAACACTGATCTTTTTCATGGAGGCTATCAGCCAAGCAGATCACCGCGCTGCAACGAACGGCCACAAAGAAAGGCCGCACCGCTCATCGGGCGGCGGCCTTCCGGCTGCACTTCGAGCAACCGGACAGCGGTGCCCTCGCCCGCCTGAACCAACGGGCCCTCGCCCGACACGTCGATCACTGTTCCCGTTTCACCGCAACCGGTTTCCACCCTGGTCTTCAGCACCTTCAGGAACTTCCCTGAGTCGCGCGGTGCCTCACAGTAACACGCCGGCCATGGATTGAAGGCTCGCACGCGGTTGTGGATCGTGGCGGCCGTCAGTCCCCAATCGATCCGCCCGTCCGTCTTCTTGAGTTTGGGGGCCAGGGTCGCCTGAGACTCGTCCTGGGGAAGTCGCGGGGCCGTGCCGGCCCGGATCAGATCAAGAGTGGCGCTCAGAAGCTCCGCCCCCGCCGCGGCCAGTTTGTCGTGGACGGTTCCGCCCGTGTCATCCTCCCCGATGGGCACCTCGGTCTTCAGGATCATATCGCCGGCATCCAGGCGTTCGTTGACGTGCATGGTCGTGACGCCGGTGACCCGTTCGCCATTCGCCACAGCCCACTGAATCGGGGCCGCACCCCGGTACTTCGGCAACAGCGAACCATGCACATTGATGCAGCCGACGGCCGGCAGGGACAGGAGCGCCGGCTTCAGCAACTGTCCGTAGGCGACCACGACCAGCAGGTCGGGCTTCAAGGCCTCCAGGGCGGCGAGACTCCCGGCGGCATTCACCTTCTCGGGCGTCAACACGGGAATGGCGCGCGCCCCGAGGTACTTCTTGACCGGGCAAGCCGAGAGCTCAAGGTTCCGGCCTTTCGGACGATCTGGCTGGGACACGACCGCGACAACGTCATCCCGGCCGTCAGTCAGGATTCGCTCCAACGACGGACAGGCAAAACCGGCCGAACCCATGAAAATAATGCGCATGCTGGCGTCCTTAACACCGTCACCCAGGCTCTGGGCTAGGGCACAAAATGCTCGGGGGCATCCATCAGCTTGCGAAGCACCCGCCGCGAGCCGTTCTGCACCCGGCGCAACAGACTGCGCCCGTGCGTATCGATCGCTACAATGGCTGGAAAATCCTTCAGTTCAAGCACCCACATCGCTTCGGTCAGACCAAACTCGCGGGTGAAAAACACGTTCCTGACCTCCACCACCTTGTCGGCCAGGACCTGCGCGGCTCCGCCCACGGCATGGAGATACGCGCAGCCTCCCTGGGTACAGGCTTCTTCCGTGATCCTACCCATCGAGCCTTTGCCGATCACAAGCCGCACCCCATGCTCCTTGATGATGCGCGGCAGATAGGGTTCCTCACGAAGGGAAGTCGTCGGCCCTGCCGCCCGAACCTGCCAATGGCCGTCTTTTCGCACCACCACGGGACCACAGTGATAGAGCGCGCCGCCGTTGAGGTCGACCGGGCTCTTCCCGCCTTCAAACAGGTGCTTGTGCAGCCGGTCGCGGGCGGTGTAGACCAGTCCGCTGATCAGCACAAACTGACCGACCCGCAAGGCGCTCACCTGCTCGGGGGTGAATGGATACTGTAAACGGCGCGGGGTCAATAGAGCCATCGCTTCAACCCCCCATTCACACTCAGCAGCGCGCCCCGCCGCCGCAGGGCCCAGCACATGTAGGAAACGGTCACAAAGAAGGACGCGGGTAGACGGCTCAGGGCGCCGAGCTTCACCCCCATCAGGGTCGTGCTTCCCCCCAAGCCCATGGGTCCGATCTCCATGGTTCTCGATTCGCGCAGGACACGGTCCTCCAGGCGGGCCAGCACCTTCACCTCGGACTTGTCATCCAGTGGGCGGAGAAACTGGGCCTTCGAGTGCTCGTAGCCGGTGGCCCGATCGCCGCCGATGCACACCCCGAGCACACCCGGCGCACACCCGTTGCCCTGCGCCTCGACGATGGCATCCAACACACAGCGGCGCACACCCTCCAGGTCCCTGCCCGCCTTCAGTCGCTCATCAGGCAGGCTGTATTGGCGCCCCGTGTTCTCGGATCCGCCGCCTTTCATGATCAGGCGCACATCCACCGTCCCCCTCGCACACTGCTCGAAATAGAACTGCGGCGCGCCATGAGCCACGTTAGTTTCGTAGGGCTCGCCCGAAACGGAGTCAATCGTGTTCTGCCGCAGGTAGCCCAGCCGGGTCGCCCGCGCCACGGCCACACGGGTCACCGCCGCCAGGGCATTCGTGTCGAATCCCGATGGCACATGAAAGTGAAAGATCAGACTGCCTGTATCCTGACACAGGGGGGCATCGTTCTCCCTCGCCTTCTGAACATTCTCAAGGATGGTCTCCAGCACCCAACGCCCCCGGCTGCCCCGCTTTTCCGTGACCAGGGAACGCCGTAAAGCGTGTTCGACATCCGACGGGAGATCGACCGAGGTGCGTCGGATTAACTCAAAGAGACTGGCTTCCCATTGGGCGTGATTTTTCATGACTGAATCCTGATAGAACTACCACAACTACAACACCAATTCAACTGCCACGTGGTCGGCCAGCTCACGGCCCCGAGCCGTCAGCGTCCAACGGTCGTTGGTGTGAAGGAGCAGGCCTTCCCCGCGAAACTTCTCCAGCGTCCGTGCCCAACTCGACGCGGCTGGCGAGCCCACAAGGCCGGTCACCCGCAGAACGTCTTCCAGTGAGACGCCCTCCGCCATTCGCAGGCCAAAGACGAGACGTTCCAGGCCATCCGTCGAGGGACTGAGGTCCTCCTCCTCACGGGGCGGCAGGCGTCCCGCACACAGGGACTCGCTGTATCGTTTCAAGTCCGGCGCATTGGTCCAGCGCCGCGCCCCCACCCTCGAGGCGGCCGCGCACCCCAGCCCGAGGTAGTTTCCGCCCCGCCAGCACGAGAGATTATGAAGGCACTCGTAACCGGGCCGGGCGTAATTGGAGATCTCGTACCGGGCCAGACCCGCCGCACCCAGCGTCTGTTCCGCGCACTCCAGCATCGCCAGTTGTTCATCGTCCTCCATGAGATGGACGCTGCCAGCCGCCACCCGCCGGGCCAGCGCCGAGCCTTCCTCATTGGTCAACGCGTAGACCGAAGCATGACGGGGATCGAGTTCCAGCGCCTCCTCCAGCGTCCGGGTCCATTGCACCCGGCTCACTCCCGGAACACAGGCGATCAGATCAAGGCCCCAGTTTTCAATGCCCGCCGCGTGGATGGCCGTCACCGCGGCCCGCGTGTCGGCCACCGTATGGCGCCGTCCGAGAAACCGAAGCACGCCATCATCCAGGGATTGAACGCCCAGGCTGATCCGGTTGACGCCGTACTCCGCCAGCAGACGCAGGCGCTCCACGTCGACGGAACCGGGATTCGCCTCCACCGTCCATTCCTCGCCATGCCAGTCACCGGCTAACTGCAGCACTTGCTTCAACTGCGCCGTGGATAAGAGCGTCGGCGTCCCCCCACCGATATAGACGGTTCGCGGTGACAAGGGGGTACCGTTGCCTCGAAAGAGGTTCTGCTCCGCCTGCAGGGCGGTCAGCCAGGCATCGGCCGCCCCTGACGCATAGGGCACCGAATAGAAGGCACAGTAAGCGCACTTCCCGTCGCAGAAGGGCACGTGAATATAGAGCCCGTCAATGACTTCCGAACCGCTCATGCAATTGATCCACCAGCTCGTCAGGAATGGCAAGGTTTCCGAATCCGGAACCCAGTTTGATGGCGGGGTTCAGCGCCCCGTGAAAATCAGATCCTCCCGTGACGGCCAGGTTGAACTCTTTCGCCAAGGCCAGACACATCCGGGTTTGGGAGGCGTCATGTTCGGGATAGTATGCCTCGATGCCCTGAAGCCCCTTGCCGGCCAGATCCGTCAGCACGGTACGCAGTCCCTTCCGGTGGAGTCCCAGGGTCATGGGATGGGCCAGAACACAAACGCCGCCCTCCTGCCGGATCATGGCAATGCTCTCTTCCGCGGTCAGGCGGCAACGGTCGACATACGCCGGCTTGCCTTTCCCGAGCAGACGGTCAAACACTTCATCCTTCTTCTTGAAATACCCCTTTTCGATCAAGGCGAGGGCAAAGTGGGGACGCCCGACAACGTCCTCTCCGGCAAACTTGACCACATCCTGCCACGTCAGCGGGTAGCCCATGTGGTTCATCTTTTCCAGAATCAGCTGGTTACGATCCTCCCGGCCCTGCCGGACGCGAAGCAACGATTGTTCGACGTGGGGGTTCTGGTCCTTCAGAAAATATCCCAGCATGTGCAGGGTGCCGGACTTGCACGCCACGCTGATCTCGATACCGGGAATCCCCTGGATCCCGGCCGTTCGGCAGGCCTCCATGAACCGCGTAATTCCCCCCATCCCGTCGTGATCGGTGAGCGAAATGGTTTTCAGACCGATCCGTGCCGCGAGTTCCACGATCGCCTCGGGAGTCATGCTGCCGTCTGAGAACGTTGAATGAATGTGCAAATCGATCAAGATAAACTCCAGTTCGGCCGTCTCCGCCGCCGGGAAAGACTTTGAGGTTATCATAAGCCTTCGCCAAAGTCGTCACGGAAGAACGATTGTTTTCCCCATTGAACCGCGCGCCTCTGTTCTGCATACTCTTCCGCCACGAGGTGCCAACACCTCACAAGGGACCTTTATGCCAATCAAGCTTACCTTTCTTGGAGCCGCCGAGAATGTCACCGGCTCACGTTACCTTCTGGACGTCAACGGCCGGCGTCTGTTGATTGATTGCGGTCTTTTCCAGGAACACGATCTCAAGGCGCGCAACTGGGAGCCGTTTCCCGTCCCGCCCTCCTCCATCGATGCGGTTCTGCTCACGCATGCCCATCTGGACCATTGCGGTTACCTCCCCAAGCTCGTGCGTGACGGGTTCAAGGGACGGGTCTACGGCACACTGGCCACGGCTGAAATCGCCAAAGTCGTGCTGCTCGATTCCGCCAAGATCCAGGCTGAAGATGCGGAGTTCAAACGCAAGCGTCACGAACGCGAACACCGCAGGGGGGCTTTCCTGGAGACAGCACTGTACTCGGTCGATGATGTCGAATCGTGCTGCTCGCTCTATTCCGCGGTGCCTTACAACACCCCGACCTCCCTCGCCGAGGACATCGAGTTCACCCTGGTTGACGCCGGGCATATCCTGGGTTCCGCCTCCATCCACCTTAAGGCGGGCGGAAAGACCATCGTCTTCTCGGGCGATATCGGGCGATGGGACCGGCCCATCCTCGAGAACCCGGATTTCTGCCCGCCGGCGGATTACATTGTCATGGAGTCCACCTACGGCGACCGTGTGCATGACGATACGAACCTGATCGCCGACAACCTCGCCGGCATCGTCAATGACACACGGCGGCGAGGCGGCAACCTCGTCATTCCGACCTTTGCCATCGGGCGGGCGCAGGAAGTCCTCTACTACTTCAACGAGTTGCTGCGCGAGAACCGGATCCCGCACCTGATGGTGTTTCTCGATAGTCCCATGGCGGTCACGGTCACTTCGCTTTTCGAAAAGCACCTGAACCTGATGGATGATGATCTCCGGCAGCTCATCCAGAAGCAGCAGTCGCCCTTCCATTTTCCGGGGCTGCACATGGTCCGCACGGTCGACGAGTCGAAGGCGATCAATCACATCTCCGGGACGGTGGCCGTCATGGCCGGCGCCGGCATGTGCACGGGAGGACGGATCAAGCACCATCTGGTCAACAATATCAGCCGTCCCGACAGCACCATCCTGTTTGTGGGCTATCAGGCCGCGCAAACCCTCGGCCGCTTGATTCTCGATGGCGTCACCCCCATCCGGATCCTCGGGCAAGCCCACCCGGTCCGCGCCAGGATTGAGCAGGTGCCGGGCTTTTCGGGGCATGCGGACCGCAACGAACTCATGCAATGGTTGTCCAAGGCGGGCCCGGTTCCTCCCCGCCATGTGTTTGTGACCCATGGAGAACCTGAAACCGCCCGCCTCTTCGCCGCCGCCGTTCACGAGCGGAAGGGGTGCGACACATCGGTTCCCCGGTACGGTGAAACCGCCCTTCTCGATTGATACCATGCGTTACCTCGCCGCCTCCCTATTCATCCTGATCGCCTCCCTGCCGTTCGTGCTGATGCTGAAATCAGGCCGACAGGACACCGTACCGGTCATCCGGGCGGAGGAAACGCTCTCCATCATCTCGCCGCATCGCCGCGAAGTCCGGCTCGAATACTCCCGCGGCTTCAGGGACTGGATGCGCGACCATCATCGCCGCAACGTGGAGATCAAGTGGCTGGATGTGGGCGGCGCCTCGAAGATTCTCAAGGAACTGGAATCCCGTTTTTCCTCTTCGCCCGACGCCCCGGGCGTGGATCTCATGTTCGGCGGCGGGGTGGCACCTTATCTCACCGCCATCCAGCAGAACTGGCTGACGCCGCTCGATCTGTCGCCCGAGGCCCTGGCGGGAATCCCCGCCACCTGTGCCGGATCGCCGGTGTTTGATCCCAACCACCTCTGGTACGGGGTCGCCCTGAGCGGCTTCGGCATTCTCTATAATCGCCCCCTGATGCAACGCCTGAACCTGCCGGTGCCCGCCGACTGGTCCGATCTTGCTCGTCCCGAGTACTTCTCGTGGGTCGGGTCCGGCGATCCCCGTTCGAGCGGTTCGGTCCACATGTGCTACGAGATCATCCTGCAGGCCTACGGCTTCAAAGAAGGCTGGACCCTGATTGCCCGCCTCTGCGCCAATGTCCGGGGTTTCGGCGAGGCGGGCGGCACGGTGCCCCGTGAAGTCGCCTCAGGCGATATTGCCGCAGGCATGGTCATCGACCAGTACGCCCAGACCGTCATCCAGGCGGTCGGCAACGATGCCCTCGTCCTCGTGCTGCCCCGCCGTAACACCGTGATCGGCCCCGATGCCATCGGCATGATCAAGGGCAGTTCGCAACCTGAGCTGTGCCGTCTTTTTACGGAATATGCCCTTTCGCGTGAAGGCCAGCGCCTCCTCTACCAACCCGCCGGCACGGCGGGCCAGAAGTACTCTCTTTACCGGATGCCGGTTGTGAAAGCCTGCTACGCCGATGCCGATGCGCCGCGCCCCGATCCCTACGATTTCCCCGCCGGTCTCGAGTATGACAACGACAAAGGCATGCGGCGCTGGAACGTCCTTAATGACATGATGGGGGTCTGGCTGATTGATGCGCACGCCGACCTTCGCGCCGCCTGGCAGAACATCATCGCCCAAGGCTGTCCCTCCAACCTAGTATCCGAACTGTGCACTCCCCCCATCGAGGAAAGCGAACTCGAGGGGCTGGCAGCCACCTGGAAGGATCCACGCCGAAAGCAGGACGTGATGCAATCCTGGTCACGCACCGCGCGCGAACGTTATCAGAGACTGGGCCAATGAAAAGAGTTTATCCCCTCCTAGCCTTGATCCTACTCCCCTTCCTGGCGGCCTTCGGCCAAGCCGCGGGACTCGAGCTCAACGCCACCAACCATCCACCGTCGATCACCACGACCAACAGCTGGCCGGCCCCTGAGACGACGACCAACGTCGCCCCCCCCTCATCGGTCACCAACCTGCCTCCGCCTGTAGTCTCGCCAAAGCCCACCTCTACCATCAACGGATCCACACTGATGACGGCTTTTGGAAACATGCCCGGCGGCAGGTTCGGCGTCTCCGGCCGCACGCTCAAACTGCCGGTAACCGACCTCGGCACCAACGCGGTCTCGCCCGATGCGTGGCGGCGTACGCTGGAGTACGGCATGACGCTCACCCAGGGGAACAGTGACACCCTGCGTTACTGGCTGGGACTAGACGCCCTCAAGGAACGCGATGCCGATCTCTTCCACTTCCGCGCCCGGGGCAGCTATGGAGAGAGTGAGAGCAAGACGGACACTGAAAATGCGGTGGCCTCCATGCGCTATGAGCGCAAACTGACCGATCTCTCCTACGCCCTGGGCAATGTTGAATGGATGACCGACCCCGTCGCGGATCTGAACTACCGGGTCGCCACCATCCTGTCGCCCGGTTTCCACCTTATAAGGACCGAGGAATCGCTCCTGAATGTGGAAGCCGGCGCCGGTTACCTGACCGAGAAGAAGAACGAGGATGAGCAGGGGTTTCTCGCGGGCCGATTCGCCATCACCTTCGAGCAAGTGCTCAACATGCATGTGATGGCCTGGGGCTCCGCGGAGTACCTGCCCAAACTCCTTGATGCCTCCGTCTTCTTCATCAATGCCGAGTTGGGGATCGCCACCGTTCTGGGACGGAACCTCAGTCTCACGGTCTCCCTCCTGGACCGTTACGACAGTGCGCCCTCCGACGACAAGCGAGGCAACGACAGCATCCTGACCACCGCCCTGAATTTGAATTTTTAGAAAAATCAGGTATAAGTCCTCCATGAAGACACCCAAATGGACTGCGGAACGGATCAAGGCGCTCAAGGGCGTAGCCAAAGTCACCTGCCTGACGGCTTATGACTTCAACACCGCGCGCTGCGTGGATGCCGCCGGAATCCACATGGCGCTCGTCGGCGATTCGCTGGCCATGACGGTGCTCGGCTATCCCACCACCCTGCCCGTCACCCTGGAACAGATGCTCCATCATACGGCCGCCGTGGCCCGGGGTGTCACGAATGCCATGGTGGTGGCCGACATGCCGTTCATGACCTACCAGGTCTCTCCGGAGCAAGCGCTCACCAACGCCGGGCGCTTCATCAAGGAAGCCGGTGCGGACGGGGTCAAACTCGAAGGCGGCGCCTTCCGTGCCGGCACCATCCGCTCGCTGGTTCAGAACGGAATTCCAGTTCTGGGCCATATCGGCCTCACCCCGCAAAGCATCCGGCAAACCGGTGGCTACAAGGTTCAGGGGCGAAAGGACGAGGATGCCGAACACCTGATCGCCGACGCCCAGGCCCTGCAGGAGGCCGGGGTGTTCGCCATCGTTGTCGAATGCGTGCCCAAGGCACTGGGCGAGGCCATTACCCGGGCTGTGACGGTTCCCACGATCGGCATCGGCGCCGGACCGGGCTGCGACGGCCAGGTTCTAGTCTCGCACGATCTGCTGGGGCTTTCAGGGGCGAACGTGCCGCGTTTCGTCAAGCGCTATGCCGATCTGGGCGACCGGATGCTCAAGGCCTTTCAGGACTACAAGCAGGACGTTGAGAAGGGCCAGTTTCCCGCCGACGAGCACAGTTACTGATACCGAAGGATCTCCAGCCAGCGTTCGCCCTTCGGGCCCAGTCTCCAGTGCCCCTTCTGGGGGACAATCAGGTGGCATCCGTTCCGGCCCAGCACCTTCTCATCCACCTCCAAAACAACACAGCGCGAACCGACCGCCCCGCGGATTTCAGAATCAACCGCCTGCCGGCCGGCCAGAACTGTGCCATTTTCAGAACAGGACAAGACCGCCCAGCCGCCGCCAAAGCGCTCGCCCTTCCAGAGCGATGGATATCGCTTGAAGTAATCCGGCAAGGCTGTCATCGGGACCAGGACGCTGAACGCCGTCGGAACCTTGCGCAGAAACTGCCCGAATTCAAAATCGGACGAGTCGCGCTGCACGGCAAAGAACACGAGCGGATCAAGCGCCTGCAGGTTCATGCCGTTGAACACTCCGTGATCGGGCGTCAGCCGTTGAGCGCGGAACCAGCCGCCAAACCGCGCATTACAGATCAGGCCGATTTCGAAATGCAGATGGGACCGGCTGACCGGAATATTGACTGAGGGCGTGTTTCCCATAAGCCCCAGCACGTCCCCGGCCGTAACGCGCTGACCCGTTCGCAATTCCGTCGTCACTGCGGCCAGGTGGGCATACAGGCTATAGATTTCGCCCAGCGGGTCGGAATGCGTCACCACGATGTAGTTGCCGTAGTTCGAGTTTCCGGGCTGGCGATTGATGTGGGCCACCGTGCCATCGGCAATGACGCGCACCTCGTCCAGCGGGCGTCCGCGCGCATCACGCCGCACGGGCGCAATGTCGACGCCTTCGTGAAAGGACGCCGCCAGGCCCTTGCCCAGCCGGGCCGTACGCACGGAACCGTAGAGGGCCGATTGAACCGTGCCAGCCGCCGTGGATTGAAACACCCCCGGAACCTCAGGGTCCAGCGTCTCCCGCTCCGTGGGCAACACGATCCGGCGCAGTGAGGAGACGGGAGGCAGCACAGCGGAAGGCAGCACAGCAACGACCGCGGGCTCCTCGACCCTCGTCTCCCGTTTGCCAACCCCGTACCAGATCACGAGCCCCAATAGCCCGATCGTCAGAACCAAAACCAGAAAGCGCATCTCGTCCTCTCTATAAAGAGGCGGCGATACTACCGTTTCACTTCGGGAAGTCCACCCTAACCTGCTGCAGGAATAGAGCTGCAAACGCCGGCACCTTGCACTACATTACCCTCAATGGAGGCACGTCCTATGGATCGTCAGGTATGACTCCCCGCGCTCAAGACCACGGCAAACGTACGGTTCTGATCGTGGATGATGATCCCTCCATTCTGGAGCTTCTTTCCACGATCCTGGGCCCCTCCCATCGGATCCTGACCTCCGCCTGCGCCCTGGAGGCCGAAACCATTCTCCAGTCGCAACCCGTTCAGGTGATCTTGTGCGACCACCACATGGACGGCGAGGAAGGGCTCGCCTTCCTGACGCGGATCGCCAAAGCCTACCCATCCATACCCAAGGTCCTGGTCACCGGAGACGTCCAGACCGAACTGCTTCTGGAGGCCATCAACAGAGGACATCTCTTCCGCTTTCTCGTCAAGCCATTCAAGGCAAGCCAGGTCGTTCAAGTGGTTGAGGACGCCCTGGCCTACCACCAGGCTGCGGGTCGCCGGAAACCCCCGGTGCGATTCCACTTGAACATGGCCAATGCCGCCAAACTCCTGGGGGTGGCGGTCTTTGGTCTCTTTCTCATGTTCATCGCCATCGTGGCACTGGGATTACTGGCCTTCCTGCTGCTTTACTTCTTCAAGAGCGCCATCGGAATCGATCTTCTGCCCAACACGCATCTTTCTGATCTACTCTAGC
>CAYOIT010000147.1:0-11356 GCA_964404035.1 uncultured Verrucomicrobiota bacterium
GGCCGGTCAATGTATGAAGCACAAACCACTGTTTCTCGCTCATGAAAACCCCGGAACTATTTGGTTACTAGCGCGCGAGCAGACCGATGATTTTTCCCAGTAGCGTGTCGCAGACCGACACGAATACAGCGAATAGCACCACCGAAATAATCACCACCACAGTGGACTCCAGCAGTTCACTGCGTGTCGGCCATGTTGACTTGCGCAACTCGTTCCGGACATCGCCCAGAAACAGCCGCACCGTCCGCATACTGTCCATAACTTTATTCACGGAATCTCTCCAGCTCAAATGGCAGGGCAGGAGGGACTTGAACCCCCAACAGCCGGTTTTGGAGACCGGTACTCTGCCAGTTGAGCTACTGCCCTGTGACAGGCAAACCCATCCCGCTTTTGGCGGGATTTAACGGGTTTCCTTATGAGTGGTATGCTTCTTCTCGAACCGGCAATACTTCTTGATCTCAAGCCGGTCCGGAGTCAGCCGTTTGTTCTTGGTCGTCGTATAGTTCCGACGCTTGCACTCCGTGCACGCCAGAATCACCTGTTCCCTTGGCATTGCAAACCATCCTTACAGTGCGTTGAGCGGCGACCTCTCGGCCCCGCCGCTCTGCACGGCTGCCCGGCACACGGCCGGATCATCGTTACTTGACAATTTCGGATACGGTACCGGCACCCACCGTCCGACCACCCTCGCGAATGGCGAACCGCATGGATTTTTCCATGGCGATCGGCGCAATCAATGTCACGCTCATGCTGACATTGTCGCCCGGCATCACCATCTCGACGCCTTCAGGCAGAGTGATGTCGCCGGTCACATCCGTGGTCCGGAAGTAGAACTGTGGGCGATATCCCTTGAAGAACGGCGTATGGCGGCCACCCTCCTCCTTGCTCAGCACGTAGACTTCGCATTTGAACTCGGTATGGGGGTTGATTGTGCCCGGCTTCGCCAGCACCTGTCCGCGCTCCACATCTTCCTTCTTGGTGCCGCGCAGCAGACATCCGACGTTGTCGCCCGCCTGCCCCTGGTCGAGCAACTTGCGGAACATTTCCACGCCGGTCACGGTCGTCTTGACCGTCGGCTTCAGCCCGACGATTTCAACTTCCTCGCCAACCTTGACAATACCGCGCTCAATACGACCCGTAACCACCGTGCCACGACCTTCGATCGAGAACACGTCTTCGATCGAGAGCAGGAAGGGTTGATCGATCACGCGAAGCGGCTCAGGAATGAAAGTATCCAGAGCGTTGAGCAACTCCTTGATGCAGTTGCAGGCGGGATCATCCGGCGTCACGGCCTGAATCGCCTTCAGGGCGCTACCGCGAATGATCGGGGTGTCATCGCCAGGAAACTCATACTTCGACAGCAATTCGCGGATTTCGAGCTCGACCAGGTCGAGCAGCTCGGGATCGTCCACGGTGTCGACCTTGTTCAGGAACACGAGCACTGCGGGCACACCCACCTGGCGGGCCAACAGGATGTGTTCACGAGTCTGGGGCATCGGGCCGTCTGACGCGCTCACCACGAGAACGGCGCCGTCCATCTGTGCCGCACCGGTAATCATGTTCTTCACATAATCGGCATGCCCGGGGCAGTCGACATGGGCGTAATGGCGCTTTTCGGAACTGTACTCAACGTGCGACGTGGCAATCGTGAGAATCTTGGTCGGATCACGGCGCCCCTGTGACTCGGAGGCTTTCGCAACTTCGTCGTACTTGATGTACGTGCTCAACCCTCGCAACGACTGCACATAAGTAATGGCCGCCGTCAATGTGGTTTTGCCATGGTCTACGTGCCCAATTGTGCCCACGTTCACATGAGGCTTCGTTCGACTGAATGCTTCCTTTGCCATATGCGTACTCCTTTTGCTTCACTCCCTCGACTGTTGATCAGACTTTCACCCTGATGGAGCCCACGAGCGGGATCGAACCGCTGACCTCGTCCTTACCAAGGACGTGCTCTACCAACTGAGCTACATGGGCAGCAATTCCATCCCTCACCTAAAATAAAGACAACAAAAAGCAATCTTCTCTGTTCTCGCCCAGTCCGCCGAAGAACAGAAAGGACAGCCTTCTGTTACACAATCTATACACCCTGATGGACTCAATCGCCCATGATCAGACCGCGAAAGATAGCAGAAGATAATGGAGAGTCAACTTATTTGTTGAAATAATTTCGTCCATGCTTTCTCACCGGCCTTCCCGCCCAGGGAAGACCTCACCGGGACAGCGAAAGACACCGCCCTACCCTTCCTACGGGACATTTCACAGGCTTGCACTTTTGCGGGTCCGGCGTACTATAGTCTCATGAAACGTGGATGATAGGCACACTTCAGGAAAGGAGTCGATCATGAACGCGAGATTGCTGGCGTGTACGGATGGTTCTCCCCATGGTGATGTCGCCTGTGATTACAGTTTCCTCGTGGGCAAGGTGCTCAAGGCGCGCGTCCAAGGCCTGCACGTTCTGGATATTCGAATGATCGAGGGGCCGATGCTCGGCGACGTCTCCGGGATGATCGGGGCCGGCGAATACTTTGCCGCGCTCCCCCAGTTTCGCCAACTGGCCGAGGACAAAGGAAAAGCCGTGAGCAGTGCCTTTGTCGAGAGAGCACGGGCGGCCGGACTGGAAGCGACGTGTGAGGCGGAATCAGGGCACCCCGTTCACACCATTCTGGACCATGAATCCGAGGCCGATATCATGGTACTGGGTCTGCGCGGGGAAAATGAGCCGTTCGGCAGGGAGCTGGTCGGATCGGTCACGGATCGCGTGATTCGCCGCGCCAGCAAGCCCTGCCTCATCACTCCGTCTCGTTTCAGCCCCATCAACCACGTTCTGGCCGCCTGCGACGATGGGCCGATCGCCGGCAAAGTGACCACCATGGCCGCCGAATGGGCCGTGGCAATGGGCAAACCGCTAACCATCGTGTCAGTGGCCGACAAAACGCCCCTCGCCCATATGCGGGAATGCGCCATCGAGGCCGAAAAACTTGCCGCGGCCAAGGGCGCCGGCGTCAGTGCGGTCGTGCGTAGCGGCGTTTCCGCAGATATCATTCTCGAGGTCGCTGCGGACACCCAAAGCGGACTGATTGTCATGGGAGCCCACAGCCACACCCGGATACGGGAATGGTTTGTTGGTTGTACCACCTTCCGGATTCTGGCAGATTCCGCGCTGCCCGCTCTTCTCGTACGGTAACGGAGAAAATAGTCTTGCCGCACTCAGTGTTCAGTATCAAGGAACTCGCCGCCTACCTGCATCTGGGACAGGACGATATCGCGACGTTGGTCAAACGCCACGAGATTCCTTTCAAGATGCAGGGGGATCGCGCCACGTTCCGTCGGTCCGAAATTGACAGCTGGGCCTCTCAAAGAATCCTCAAGTTGCCCGAACAGCGCCTGACTGACTATCATTCCCGCTCATCCGCCGGTGTGCAGGATGTTGACCGTAGCGACAAACTCATGTCGTGCTTGTTCACCTTGGACCGTATCGAGCCCGGCCTGTGTTCGCGGACCAAAGCATCCGTCCTCAGGGACATGGTCAAGTTCGCCGACAAAACCGATCTTGTCTCCGACGCACGCGAACTCCTTCGCATGATCGAGGAGCGCGAGCAGCTTTGCTCGACGGGTCTCGCGGGTGGGCTCGCGCTGCTTCACCCGCGGCATCATGACCCCTATATGTTCTCCGAATCGTTCATTGTTCTGGGCCGCGCCATCCAGTCCATTCATTTCGGAGCCGATGACGGAGCCCCCACTGATCTCTTCTTCCTGGTCTGCTGCCAGGATGATCGGCTCCACCTGCACACTTTGGCGCGCCTCTGCACCATGTGCATGCATACCGGCATGCTGACAGCCCTCCGTGCTGCGGAAACCACGGGCGCCATGCTCGCGGCCCTGTGTGCCGCCGAGGAGGAGGTCACGCGCCGCCTGTGAACCGCTGCCTCTTGCATGACCGCACCACCGGCCATTGGTTGGCCTTTCGTGACCCCGTTCGTATCGTGGTTGCCACCACCCCTTCAGAAGTGCTGCCGGCTCTGGACCTGATCGAGCAGTTGGTCAATTCCGGACATCTCCACGCCGCCGGGTTCATCACTTACGAAGCTGCCCCGGCTTTCGACCCGGCCCTGAAGGTTCGCCCCGACGCGTCGGGCTTTCCTCTCCTTTGGTTCGGGTTGTACAGGGAACCCGAGACCCTTGACAGCCTTCCCCTGCCCGACCATCCGGGGTCCCTCTCATCCTGGCAATGGGAACCGTCCATCAGCCGGGACGAGTATCGCGAAGCCATGATCCGGCTCCGCAACTACCTCTACAAGGGCGACACCTACCAGGTGAACTACTCCTTCCGACTCCGGGTGCCCTTTACCAGTGAACCGTGGAGTTTGTTCTGCGGACTCGTTCACGGCCAGCGAGCTGCCCACGCTGCCTACGTGGAAAATGACCGCTTCGCGCTCTGTTCGGCGTCACCCGAGCAATTCTTCACTTTGAACGGGGATGAGATCGAAGTCCGCCCCATGAAGGGCACGGCGCCACGCGGCGGCACGTCGGCCGATGACCAGACCCGGGCCCAAACCTTGAGAGAGTCTCCGAAAGACCGCGCCGAAAACGTGATGATTGTCGATATGATCCGCAATGATCTGGGCCGTATCGCCCGGCCCGGCTCCGTTCAACCGTCCAATCTCTTCACCCTGGAACGTTACCCTACCGCCTGGCAGATGACGTCGACCGTCACGGCGGAGAGCCACGCGTCCGTGCGCCAGATTCTGACGGCGCTCTTTCCCTGCGCCTCGATCACCGGTGCTCCGAAACCGCGGACCATGGGGATCATTGCCGAACTGGAGACCACTCCCCGCCGCATCTACACCGGGTCCATCGGATTCATCGCACCTCACCGTCGCGCCCAATTCAGCGTGGCCATCCGCACCGTCCTGATCGACAAGGCCTCCGGGCAGGCGGAATACGGGGTGGGCGGCGGCATCGTATGGGACTCAAACACCGAGTCCGAGTATGAGGAATGCAGGACAAAAGCCCGAGTTCTGACCGATGAGCGGCCTGAGTTCCAACTGCTCGAGACCCTCCTTTGGACACCGGGAGAAGGCTTCGCCCTTATGGATCGGCATCTTCAACGGTTGTCCGACTCCGCTGACTATTTCGACATCAAGCCCCCCCTGCACGATGTTGACGCCAGACTCAGGGAATGGTCCGCCACGGCGCCCTCCCGGCCCCAACGACTCCGGCTGCTCCTCGCAAGAGACGGCGCGGTCACCCTTCAAGCCGGCCCTCTTCCACCCGCGGCAACCCGCCCCGTCCAGGTCAAGCTGGCGCCCGCTCCCATTGATCCCTCCGACCGGTTTCTTTACCATAAGACCACACACCGTCGGATCTATGAGCAGGCCATGGCCGCTTGCAGTGACTGTGATGATGTCCTGCTTTGGAATCCGGACGGCGAACTCACCGAGTCGACCATTGCCAACCTCGTCGTCGAGTGGAATGGAAAACTCTTCACGCCCCCGGTCCATTGCGGCCTTCTGCCGGGCACCTTCCGATCCGCAATGCTGGCCGAAGGCAGAATAGGCGAGAAGGTCTTGCACGTCGCCGATCTCCCCGAGTTCAACCACCTCTACCTCATCAATTCCGTGAGGAAATGGCGGGAAGTGATCTTGATCAAGTAACCCGAGAAACGCACAGGAGAAGTCAGACATGAATATTCCCGCCTCCGAGGTCGCCATGGGCGACGGTGTCCAAGCCATGGTCCCACGTGACCGCATGAGCCCCGGCGCCCGCAAGCTTCGAGACGCCTACGAACGCAAACCAGGCGTACCGATTTACCGCCGCGAATTTTACATTTGGAGCGAGGCGCTGGAGCGGTGGGCCGCCGAAGGCATGCCCACCGATATCCCCCATGACAAGCTCTTCTTCTACGATGAACCCGGCAGCCACTCCCTGGGCCAGATCGGCTGGTGCGAGGCCGAGTTTCGCCCCGCATTTGAAACCCGGTTAATCGAAGACCGGGGAGACACCGAACTGGTCCAGGATTTTGCCGGCCGGCACGTTCTCTTTTTCAAGGGGCGCCGCCACGGGTTCATGCCGGAATACGTCGATCACCCCGTCAAAGACATGAAGACCTGGGTTGAAAACGTGAAATGGAGGATGAACCCGGCCAGTCTGGAGCGCACTGCCGATCTAGCCCAACGCATGGAGGCCGCCCGCACTGCCGCCGCTGAGGGGAAGATCATCGTCCAGAACCTTATCGGCGGATATATGTACTTGCGAAGCCTGATCGGCCCTGAAACACTGCTTTACGCGTTCTATGACATGCCGGACGTCATCCACGACTGCATGAAGACCTGGTTTGATCTGGCTGACAGCGTCATCGCACGACACCAACAGTATGTCACCATTGACGAACTCTTCTTCGGCGAGGACATCTGCTACAATCACGGCTCGTTGATCTCACCAGAGATGATGCAGGAATTCATCATTCCCTATTATCGGCACTTGATCGCACGCTTGAAATCCCGACAGATCGACCGGCTCCGCCATCTTTATGTGCAGATTGACACAGATGGCTTCGCCGATCCGGTGATTCCCATCTACCGGGACAGCATCGGCATGGACGTCATGTCACCCTTCGAGGTGGCCAGCGGCTGTGACGTGGTGGCTGTTCGCAGACAATACCCTGACCTTATCCTGACCGGCGGCATCGACAAACGCGTCCTCGCCCAAACGCCGCGCGACATTGACCGGCTGCTGGAACGCATCATTCCCTTCATGCGCGAACAGGGAGGCTATATTCCCACCTGCGATCACGGCGTCCCCACCGAGGTCAGCTACAAGAACTACCTTCACTACCGGACTCGATGCTCGGAACTCGGCGGAGGCTGACAGCATCGAGACCCCGCGGACTCAGACCACAAACCCTTTGTCGCGAAGCGGCCGGTCGAGGGCGAGATTCAGTTCCCCCACAATGCGGGGTAACCGCTCCGGTTTGTCGGTCCAGGCCAGCAGTTCCAGGGTGACCTGCGCGGCAGTAACCGTCCGAACTTCGACCAGAGGCGCGGGCTCCTTCGAGATCAGCGGATGATTTCCGGCAATCGCGATGCACAGTTCCGTGACCGCCGTCAGATCCGCCTGGCGTACAACCGTGAGCGGAACGTGCAGCCGGACCCGGCGGCTGGGGTTGGTCCAGTTGACGATATTGGCGCTGACAAAGGACCCGTTGGGAACAAGGACCGTGATACCATCGTCCGTGATGATCAACGTGTTGCGCAACCCGATCTCCCGCACCGTTCCCCGGGTCCCACCCACTTCAATGTAATCACCCACCCGGATGGTGCGGCCAAAGTGAATCAACAGGCTGCTGACGAAGTTGTTGATCACATTCTGCAGGCCAAAGCCAAGACCCACGGTGATGGCTCCCGCCAAGAGGGCAAGGTTCTGTAGCGAGGATCCCGCCACATTCAACCCCACCACGAACCCCAACAGAACCACAAGATACCCGAGAATGGTGGAGAACGTCAGACGCGTAGCCTCATCCATCGGCGTACGCGCCAGCGCCCGGTCCAGGAACTGCCGCTTGACAACCCGGGAGATCCAGAAGGATAGCACGAACACCAGGATACCGCGCGCCAGGCTGCTCACCGTCATACCCGGCGTCAGTTCCCTGCGCCAGATGCCCAGTGTGGTATGCAGAACCCGTACCACCGTCCTCACGACCTCCTGCACCAGGGGCGGAGCGTTGGGTGCAAGGACGACCTGATTCAAGAGCTTCCACCACATCCACGCCGCACCGGCTCCTGCGATCAGGACAACCCCTGTCTGCACCATTCGCACCCAGGCAGTGGCAACACCCGCCTGGACGGCGTGACGCCTGATAGCCCATCCGGCAACCGTCGTCCCGATCAGCGCCCCTCCCAACAAAAGGAAACTGGCTTCAACCGTTTGCAGCACCGTTCCACCCAGATTCTCCAAGCCCGCCAGATAGGGCAGGGCCCCAAGGGCCGCAGCGGTCATGCAGGCAATCGCCACCGAGGTACCCAGCCACCTCAATCCGCGATGCTCGGAACGACGGCTGAGAATCCGCCCCATCAGGGAGGGATGCAGCAACCAACGGAACAGGACGACGCAGGTGCCAAAGAGCCAGACTCTCTCAATAACGGCCTGCACCTCCCAGGCATTCACGCCACCCGCCGCCAAACGATGCAGGGGCAGAATGAGGACCGTCCAACCGACCAGGGCCTGAACCGCCGTAAAGACGCCGCCTCCAAAGGTGACACCGGGAGGCGGACGATGTCCGTCGGCCAACGCCAGCATCATGTAGCTGACCGTTAACCATACCGCCGTCCCCAGGGACAGCCAACCCAACCCAAGACAGGCCAGGTTGTCGCCCTCGAATCTCAAGAACCAGATCCCTGCACCGACGAACCCGGGCAGTGTCGCCGCCAGTCGTCCCGTCAACCAGAAGCCCCCCCCTCCCGTACCCAACCACCGGCCGACGCCCCATCCCATGACTCCCAGGAAAAGAACCAAGGCACCCCCACTCAGGATGCTCTTCAGTCCGGGAACCCCCTCCACACCGCGAAGGTGAAGTCGCTGGCAATCCCAGACAAACAGAGCGTCACTGGCCGCAGCCCCTACCCTCATGCCCGCGTTCAGGCACGTCAGGCCATTCAACCGCGGATCATGTTGTTGCCACAGCCGTGTCCCCGCCAACCTCTCGAGATTCCGGATGGCGGCCTGGCTCTGGTCCAGCCAGCGTTCAGAGATGGTCTTGCGCGCCCGCACCATCTCACGCTCCGCCAATCTCAGGACAAGGGTCATTGCAGATTCCCCTCGCCGTTCGCCCTCCGTTCCAGCCCCATCCTGTCCCGAGGTCAGCCGGCCCATGAGCGACTGAAACTGTCCGGCGATCAACTCGGGGGCTGGTGGACTACCGGCATCATAGGCCCCAAACAGTTCCACAAAAGGCTGAGCCAACTCCGCCACCTCATCGCCCCCGAGCCCCAGCGCACGGCGGTCCGACTCGATCAGACTATCCGACTTATCGACCGCGAGGGCGAGACTCTGGATGTATTGCGCGGAGGTGGCCAGGCTTTCGCGCAACTGGCGTTCCTCCTGGTTGATCTCGAAAATCGTCCGGTCCTCGGCGAGGCCGCGGGCCCGGTCAGCCAGTTCGTGCGAGAACGCCGCACCGGCCTTTTGCAGAGCAACGAATTCTTTCCAGCACTCGCCTTCCGCCATCCACCGATCCTTCAGCGCCTGCGCCGCCGCATAGGCATCGTGTCCCTGCTCCTGAGCCTGAGCGGTACGCGCGTCACCGAGCAGTTTCAAGGCCGACTCACTTTGCCGCGCAGCGACAGCCAGTTCATCGGCCACGTGCTGCTGCAACGCCGCCAGCGAGGCACGTAAGGCAGCCAAGCGGGCATCTGCCGCCGCGGCCGCCGCCTGGGCATCAGCCGCGCGCCGGGTATCCGCCTTCCGGGCAAGGGCATCTGCAAAGCGGCGACTGACAAGATAATCCATGCGCGCGAACGCCAGGTTTCGCCGGCAACGATCCTCCAACCGCTTGTTCAACAGGAACCACTCCCGTTGGCGGGCCACCATGCGTCGTAGTTGCTGGGCATAGTCAGCCAAGGCCCGTCGAAGGTCGGCGGTGGGGGCCTCGTTCAGGGAGTCCTCCACCGAAGCCAGGAGCTTGTTCAGATCGCTCAGTTTCACGCCGGCGTTGGCTCGCCGTGACTGAAACACGCTCAGGTGGCCCGCTTGATAGTCCATGTCCTTGACGGTGCCATCGACCCGTTTCTCACGATCTTCGATGTCGGACGCCCCAGCCAGCATCACCTGCATGTCCAGACGCAACGCCAGGTCCAGGGTGGCAACCCGTTTCTTCCAGGCGTCCCGGTCCCGCTCCGATTCCTCTACGTGCTTGAGGATGAAGGCCTTCTCTCCTTCGGCGGCATCCAACCCGGCCTGCCGGGCGACCAGGCGCACCCGAACAACCTTGAGCATCGCCGGATCGTCCTTGGCCAACACCGCGAGCAACTCTTTCTGGAGTGCGGCCAGAGCTTCCTTGGCCGTGGCAATCTCTTCATCAAGCGCATTGACGGTCGGTAGCGCCTCGGCCTTGAGTTGCTCACACAACGCGGCAACCTTCGCCGCCTCTTGCACGGCCGCCCGACGCTCGACAGACAGGAAGGCCTCCTGCTGTTCATCCACCGTCCGCCCCCAGGCAACGCCCGTGAGCCCCAGCAGAACCGGGATCAGGCAACCGCCGCTGACCCATCGGCGCCACCCGGTCAGGGCCGGGCGCCATTCTGAAATCCCATAACAAGAAGCCATAGTCAGACCTTCCTCTGAGTTGGATGCGAAACGGCGGGACTTTAGCTTGCCAGGTGCGGGCGGTCAACACGCTGACGCCGTCTCATGTCGGCTGACGCGCAACGGACGCGGGCGGGAAGTAATTGACCGACGCCCTGCATTGCAGTAGGTTTTTGCTCGCAGGAAGGGCCAGTAATGAACCACCTCAAGATGATCCAACAATTCCTGGCAGAGAAACGGGACTTCGAGGATCTCCCCGAGTACGGCTTCCCTTTTGTGACCATCTCCCGTCAGGCTGGCGCGGGCGGTCACCTGCTTTCTTATGTCATCCTCACCGAGTTCCTGAAATACAAGGATTCGGAGCTGTTCCAGGGATGGCACGTGTTCGACAAGGCGCTGTGCGAGGTGGTGGCCAAGGACCCCCTGCTTCAGGACAACTTGGAGACACTGGTCTCGGAACGCTATCGCTCCGAGTTCCGGGACTTCATCGAGAGCCTGTTCACCGGGCGCTCCGATCAGTATCTGACCTACAAGGCAACCTTCAAGGTAGTGCGAATGCTGGCGCTGATCGGCAAAGTAATTGTCGTGGGACGCGGGTCCGCTCTCGTCACGGCGGACCTTCCTCAAGCTATTCACATACGGCTCGTCGCCCCTGAAAGCCAGCGCGTGCTATGGATGATGAAACGCTTTAAGTTGAGCAAGGAAGACGCGCGCCAAGCGATGGCCAAGCAGGACGCGGATCGGCGCAAGCTGATCAAGCTCTTCTTCCATCGGGACATCGAGGATCCCCTGCTTTACGATATCGTATGGAACACAGGAAAGACGCCGCTGGAGATCATCACGCGCACCACGATCGAGCTGATCACACAGCGCTATCAGGCCAAGGGTAACCCGCAAGGAGCCCTCCGGTGAAACCTTTTTCTGCCACGGCGCGTAGCGGACATCAAAAAAAAAGTTGAAACCCGCATCGAACGTGATAGATTGCCCCCCGTTTTCAGTAAGCGAGCGTAACTCAGTTGGTAGAGTGTCACCTTGCCAAGGTGATTGTCGAGGG
>CAYOIT010000148.1:0-11335 GCA_964404035.1 uncultured Verrucomicrobiota bacterium
GTTGGTCCTGTTTTCGACAAAGTCGGGAATCTCCGTGCGGGCCAGCGTGATGCCCCGGAAAATTCTGTCATGGGCGAAACGGTTCTTGGCCTCCACGGCGGCCACCACGGCCTTCACCTGATCGGCCACGGGCCCCGCCGCCAGCGCCGCTTGCGCCAGGTTGACGCCTTGGGCGAGCGCTGTGTCGTCATATTCGGCAACTTTCGTTCCGCCAAGCTGGATCTCGTATTTGCCGGGCTTCAGTCCTGTGACTTTCAACAGGTACTGATTCATCTCATCCGCAATGGGCGCCCACTTGAGGATGGGACGGGCCTGCTCCGGGAAATACGGCAGGGCCGCATCCAGACGGCTGAAGACGATGCCGCCGTTCGTTCCATTGCCGACATCCGTGATCTGGCATTGTTCCGCTTTCGTGACGGCAAGCTTCGCCGCATCGATTTCGGCAACCGATACCAGGGTCGGGAAATTGAGCCCCTTGAGAATCGAGGACGCCATCACCGCCTGGCCGGGAGGTCCGGGATGAACGGCATCGCCGCCCATGACGCGGTTACCGGGCTTCTCGGCCCTGGCCTTGTTCATCACCTCGAGATAGGGATGGAACTGGTCGGCAAAAGCACCGGCATTCGTCGCCGCAATGGCCTTCACACCTTCGGAGAACTTCTCCAGTGTCGCCGCATAGCCTTCAATCGCGGGACCGTCCTCCCGTTTCTCGACAGGCTGCGGAGTCACCCAGGCAACCCGGATGTTGTTGCTGCGGGCCTGGTCGGCAATGCCCTGCAGTCCCGCCATGTAGCTCTTGAAACTGTCCGGGTTGAAACCGCCGTACCCGCCGTCGTTCATGCCGAAATCAACCGTCATGGCCGTGGCCTTATGGGGAAGGACGTCACGCTTGAAGCGGCTGTTGCCGCCGCTCGAACGATCGCCGCCAATCCCAACGTTGCGGAAGATAATGTTCCAAGTCGGGAAGCGCGTGACAACCCAGGTCTCAAGGTAGTTGCTGTAGAGGTGCTGCTCCGTAATGCTGTCGCCCATGACCACGACCCTGTCGCCGTCCTTGAAAAAGAAGCCGGAAGGGGCGGCGGGGGTTTCATCGCCAAGTGCCGCGCAGGTGCTCGCGGCAACAAGGACGGCAAGAACGGCAAGAACGGCAGCTTTCACGGATGTCTGTCTCATGTCGATCACTCCTGATGATTGGGTTGAGGCGAAAATGTACCAGAATCGGTGAAGATGTCTGCATATTCTCTTCCGGGGAGGGCTTTCCAGCCCGACCCGATTGCCATGCCCTGCCCTGCCCCGTCTTCGCCACGGAAGGGGTGAGAAGATTCGCAATGGAGGCCAGGGTTCAGCCCTATTCTGACCCGGCAGGCAAGAGCCACCGCTCTTGCCTGCTTGTGTTGAGGGCACGAAGTCGGTGGCCCAACAGGCAGGCCAACGAGACATACCCCGCCAACAATCCGATGATGTGGAAGAAGATCATCATGGGCTTCTACCTGCCTTGCTCTTGACCTCTTGTTTCATGGATCATCAGTCTCCGTGGCCTTTCCATGCTGTTCGACATGGAGGCTTATCCGGGGACATACTACGCCGAAGGCGAAGTGCGTACAGTGGGGTGTAACCCTACCTCGCCAAAGGATGCGCCCCGGGGCGCGCGTACCTTTCTGAGAGTGGGAGGCGAGCGCTTCGGGTTGATCGCCAAGGTCAGTCCCTGACCCGGCATGACGGAACCAAGAGTTTGACCACAGATGACACGGACCACACGGATCGACAAAACCCAAGTCCTGTCCGTGCCATCCGTGACATCAATGGTTCAGGGGACGCAGTGGCGTCGCACCTCTTCTTGCCGGAACAATCCGGGGCTCCGGTTTACGCAACCCCGCAGAACAGGCCCCACGCCTTGCCCCCATTGGTCGCGAGCGCAAACAGGATGCTGTTGTTTCCCCGTTTCCACGTCACGGCCGGCTTGAACGCGCCGGCAATGGCAGGGTTGGTGGCATTGGGACGGCAATCAACCTCGCGACCGTTAACCCAGACCTTGACCGGCCCGTCGGCCCCGTAGCGCAGTTCGCCCTTCCCCCCCTTGCCCGAACGATAGGTCAGCGCCGCAAAGATGACGCCATCCTCGCCGCCATGCACGCCGCGCAGGTCCATGAACCCGTCCGGCATCACGTTCACCCGGCCTTCGATGTCTTCGCGGCACTGGCTGGCGGACGGGCAGTCGACCCGGCGGATGTCCTTGACCTTCGCCTGGAGGTTGCTGACGGCCACCTTGCTCAGGATGACCCGCGCCCACGGCTTCTTCTTGGTCGCCTGGAAGCGGATGCCTTTCCAGGTGCAGGTGCCGCGATAGTCGCCCGCCCGCTTGGCGTCGGCCAGGCGTTTCTTCGTGCCGGGAATCGCCGCGCGGTACTGGGGCAGCCATGCCGCCTGGGCGGCCAGCATCTCGTCGGTCATCTGGTCAATCTCGACCGGGTCGCAAACCGCACCCGTAAGCGGATCCATCATCATGGCCTGTTTGAGCAGGGCCACATCGCCGTGCACCGCCGCCTCGACCGCCAGGCGCTGGACGGAAATGGATACGTTGCAGACGGCGGCGCAACCGAGGGGTAGCGGGCCGACCTTGGGAATGTTCACGCCGTTCCGGTCCACATAACCCGGCACCTCGACGATCGCGTCATCCGGCAGGTTCGTGATGGTTCCGTTGTTGACCACGTTGAAGTGGCCACGATACACCCGCCCGGTCTCCAATCCCTCGATGATGTAACTGCCGTGTTCGTGCCCGCGATTGGCGGCGGAGATCGGCCGGTCCTTTTCCTTCATCCACCGGGGAAATTCGGAATCGAACCACCGCCGGCCTTCGCGGCACACGCGCAGGTAACCGCCCGTTTCGCCGTTGATCCACGAAGAAAGGGAGATCCATTTCTCGATGTCCTTGTGGCGTTTGCGGTACCAGGGCACGTATTCCGACAGATGCCCGTTGCTTTCCGTGGAGTAGTACCCGAATCGACGGATCATATCGATGCGCACCTTCTCCGTCTGGGAATAGACCGGATGCTTTTCGAATCCCTCCAACAGGCGTTCGCTCCAGTCCCGGCCCTTGTAAATCGCCCGGATGTACCACGTCTGGTGGTTGATCCCCGCGCAGATGATATCCACCTCTTTGGTCGTGACGGGGGTATAGCCCCGGGAGCCCGGACGCTTGTCGCCGTTGATCATCAACTGGATCACTTCGGCGATCTGATGATGCCCGCCCATGACGCCATGGCAGAGCCCGATCGTGTTCACCCTGCCGAAATGGTTGGCCGCCCACGTGTTCATGGCGTTCGGGTTCGCATAATTCAGGAACAGCGCCTTCTTGTGACTCACCTCGCGGATATCCTTGCAGAAGGCCAGGATCGCCGCCACGTTCCGCTGCCCGTACATGATCCCGCCCGCGCACAGCGTGTCCGCCACGCACTGGTCGACCCCGTACTTCAGGGGAATCTCGATATCCGTCTCGAAGCCCTCAAGGCCGCCGACCCGGACGCAACTGATGACATAATCGGCGCCTTCAAGCGCGCGACGCCGGTCCGTGGTGGCCTGGATCGTGGCGCCAAGGTTGTTTTCGAGGATATCCTTCCGGCATAGCTGGGTCACCATATCCAGGTTGCGCCGGTTGAGGTCCGTGAACGCAAACTGTGTTCCCCCAAACTCCGGTACGCTCAGGAGGTCCCTCATCAACCCCCGCGTGAATCCGATGCTGCCTGCCCCGATGAATGCCACTTTGATCGCCATAGGTCTCTCTCTCTTTGGTTTTCTGCTGGTTGATTCGACGGAATTCCCCAACCCCTCGCCGGACTTCTGAATTGATACAGTCAGTCGGAGCGCGGTGCAAGCAATTCGCAAAGGTTACCGCCCGAGGATGATGCCGGGATCCCGTTGCAGTCTGGCGATCAGCCACTCCGCCGCCGCCCGGGCATCCAGGAGGCGAAGGGGGCAATCCCCGAGGTGAGAGATACGCAGGGCGCCGGCAGAGATCAGCGGGCCCTCCAACCGTGGATATTGGTCCCAGGTGTTGACGATATGGTGGCGAAGCGAGACTGGATGCACCTGGCCCCCGGCGGTGATGCTGAACAGTTGAAAGGGCTGCGGTGAGACCGCCCACGGCATACCGGCCCACTGCTCGCACCCATGGAAGAAGGTGCAGCAGTTCAACCCCTCGCCGATGATCAGGATCTTGCCGCCCCAGTCGCGCAGCCGGCCGTACGGACTGGTGGCTGAACACGGCGTGTCGTCCCGCTCATGGCCGTCCACCAGTTCCGCAGCCCGAGGCCCGATGGCGGCGACGCTATGGGTAGGATGCAGGCCGCGGATGACGCCGGCCCTTTGGCGGAAGACATTGGTCAACGCGCCAACATTCGACGGGGTGAGTGCCTGGTGAAACACCGGCTGTTCGGCATTCACGACTTTCCAGGTGTGCGTCGGCATGGCAAGGGTACCGTCCGGGCCAACCGTTTCCAGCAAGGCGTCGATCACTGTATCGGCGCCACCCTCCACGGGACCGAGCTTGCGCAGTGAACTGTGCACCAAGACCACATCGCCACCTTGCAGGCCGGCAGCGCGAAACCCGTCCGTCAGTTGTCGGCGTGTCCACATGATCAGGTCACCTTCCTGCAGCGAACCCGCACCAGCGACAGGGGCGGCAGCGTGACCGCGGTGCCGGTCACGGCCGGCACGAATTCAGTCACGGGCTCCAGGATGGCGTGGGCCGACAGGCCATGGGCCGCGTCGATCGCCCCCACGTCCGCCAGCGCGACCACCGCGGTCTCGGTGGCACTGTAGTTGATCAGGAAGCCGTAGGTGGCGTCCTCCGTCACTAGGAAGTTGGCGTCCACAGCTTTGCTCTTTCCCGTCAAAGCCGGGGCCGCCACCTCCAGTTGCAGCACCTCACCCGGCAACGCTGGCGCATACAGGTTGAAGACCTTGACCAGATCCGAAAGCTGCACCTGCCCCTCATGGAGGTGGATCATGCCCATGGTGTTGATCAGCGAGTAGTAGTTCGCCACCTCGAGGATCTCGCCCATCCGGCAGAAGGCGTTGAGATACCCGGCGGCATACAGGCAGTGGCGGATGTCGTTCGGCTCGAAGAAGCCGGTGTGATCGTTGTGGCTGGCGCGCGTCCAATAGTTCCACTCGACGACGCCCATGGTGCAGGAGAGTCCCGCCTCGCGAATGGACTTCGCCTGAAGTTGGAGGTGATCGGTCTTCTCCGCGACCCGGTCGGCCACGCCGGCCATGGCCTCGGGCAACGGCTGGTTGTCTGTGCCCCACGAGTAACTGGTCACCACCAGCATGTCGAAAAGATCGGCCGCCTTCTCGATCACCACGCTGCGCCAGGGCGTCTTGTGGGCGTCGCGCACGCCGCCGGACTCGAATTCACCGATGGCCAGCAGGCGCGCCTCCGGGTACGCGGCGCGCACGCCGGGCACGAACTCGCGCAATTGCGCGGCGTACATCTCGCCGGTCATATGGCCGATCTCCCACGTGCCATAGTTCTCGTTGCCGAACATGAAGTAGGCCGCCGGAATCGCCAGCCCGCGGGCCGCGTACCAGTGCCGCACATAAGCGGCCCAGGCGGCGGCGGAGGCTGGCGTGGCAGTGGTGGTGTTCAACGTGATGAACGGCCGGATAGCCCTGGCGACGCAGAGCGCGAGGTACTCGTCGGTGCCGAAATCGTAATGGAGTTTGTACTTGAACACCGGGTCGTCGCACACCGGGCGCAGCTCAACCGGGCCGATGCCGTGCTCCCAGTGATAGGTACAGGTAACGCAGCCACCGGGAAAGCGGAGCACAGGACACGGGAACTGGCCGAACGCATCGAGCAACGCCTGGCTGACATGGCTTTCGCCGACCGGCCGCAGATGAACCTGGTCGATGACAATACGGCTGTCGCCGGGGACATGGATCTGAAAATAGGCCCCGCCGGTGCCGGGTGCCGTGAGGCGGCAGGTGCGCCGGTGCCAGTGCGCGAAGTCGCAGGTCAGAGTGGCCTTGCTCGCGGCGGGTGCCGACTGTCCGGGTAAACGCAGCTCAAGGGCCAGCGTAACCGGCCGATGCTGTGCACGCGCCCAGAGTTCAACCTCGAACTCCTCGCCCGCGCGCACCCGAACGCCCGCCTGCAGAATGCCGCACCAGCCGTGTTCTGTGTAGTTGTGGATCAACTGCGCTTCGCGCCCGGAGAGGTACATGCCCGGAATCAAGCGACAGGACATGCCGGCCATGCCGTTGCCGACCGGCTCCCACTCGGCGGCAATGCCGGTCTGCAGATTCTCCGGCCCGGCGAATTTCGGATTCCGCAGTCGGTCGGAGAGCATCGATGGGATCGTGTTCTCGTAGGCCTCGATATTATTCGAGAGCAACTGGTGACTGGCACGCCCCAGACTGGTGCCCGTGGCGCGGATTTGTATGTTCATAATGGGATTCTCAGCGGCTGGCATTAGCGGGTCCCGGGGTATTCGGTCCCCACGAACTGCCGATTGATGGCGCCAACGGTTTCCTCAACGAGCAACTGTCCGCCTTCAGGGCCGACCCAGCAGGACTTGATCTGCGCGCTGTAGTGGCCGCCGGTGATGGCGTGCTGGGTGGCCAGGTAACCCCCGTTTTCGGAACCATCGGCAAGTTGCACAAGAAACGTCTGCAGGGCGTGGCTGCGACAGCGGATCTGCAGGGCGTAGTCCACGAACAACTCAAACGGGTTGGTGGCCAGGACCACGTCGCCGATTCGGATGATGTGGCTCTCCACCGTGTGCAGGGGATGGTCAGCCTGCTGTTCGTACCGCCGAACCAGATCGCAGCCGAGGCCGAATGGCCAGATCCGCTGGAAGGCGTAGTGCTGTTTCCTGCGTTCCTCCTCGCTCATCGAAGGGATGCACTTCTCCAACTCGTACTCGGCCTTGGTGACCATCAGACGCGGCAGAGGCAGCGTCTTGACCTCGTGGCCCAATCCGAGCGTGGCCTGCACCGGCGACGCCGTAACCAAGCCTTCTTCCACCGCCGCCAGAATGCGGCGGGCAATGATTCCTTTGGCGTCGACACCGAGGCGCTGACGCAGGTCGGCTTCCTCCTTGGTGTCGGCCAGCAGATGCGGCGACAGGTCGCCCGCCGGCGAGCATTGCGCCAGCAGGTGCACGCCGGCCCCGTAGCGGGCAGCGATCCCCTCACGCACATCGTGCCAGAAATCGGCGCTGATGACGGACTTATGCTCGTCGACTTGCGAGGGACAGGCGAGATTCACCAGGATGCCGGTCAAAACGCCGACCGCGTCGCGGGTAAAGAGCATATTCACCGCATGATCGTCGCACGCCTCAAATCCCCGGAACTCCGGTCGGTCGGTTTCACCGTACATCCGGGCGGTACCGTCGGCGTAGGACGCTCGCCGGCAGCGGCCGACCACGGCATAGCCGAAACCGCGCGAGATGCCGCCGGGTTTCCGGGCGCTCCATGCCTGCGCGACGATGTCGGCCAGCCGCACAGCCAGCCACAGACGGTACTCGTCGGGGTTCATGAACGCCGGGTCGTGCTCCGGTTCGAGGTACGTACCGCGCCGCATGGAGGGGGCGGTGTGAGTGTGGGTGGCGTTGACGGTCAGTTTGCGAAGGTCCAGGCCCGGACACCGCCCATCCAGTTCACGGAGCAGGTCCGCCTTGAACCCGTCCGCGCACAGGTCGCACGACAATAGGACCGCCTGCTCCGCGTCGCCGTCGTCCCCGGTCACCTCCAGCGCGAGGGCCGTGGCGCTCAGCGGCGAGAGCACCCCCTCGGAGAGGCGGGCTTCAAATTGTCCATGCAACAGCGTTTTCCGGGGCGGCGTGATCTCACTGCGCGCCCATCCGATCAGCAGTTTTCCGACTACCATGTCTGCCTCTTTTTGAACGTATTCCTCCCTCAACGCCCGGTTCTACACGAACGCTCCAGTGTCTATACACAAACTCTGCCGGACCAGAAAGGATCGAAACGCGGGCTCTCAGCGTGCCCGGTGACGTGACCGGGGGTCAGAGACTGATGCGCTCATGGTTCACCCGGAGCTGCTGGGTATTGAAATCGGCAACCACCTCGGTCCCGTCAGAGTATGTGGTACGTTGCACGCCGTCGGCCGGCTCGTCCCAGGTCAGCATCTCTTCGATCTGCAAATGCCCGAACCGTTGCAGGCATACATCGTACTTGGCCTTGAGTTGCGCAATGCGGGCGTCGTCCAGCACCGGCATCACGCCGGGATGGGCGGACCACTCGTCACGGGGATGGCCGCCCATCAGGACGCACTCCATGGTCGAGACCGGGCCAAGACCATGGCTTTCGAGCAGGACCAGGCCGTGGAGTGCCAGGTGCCAGACCGGCACACGTTTATCCATCAACGCCGTCACCGGCCAGTCCGGCCAGCACCCCTTCATATGCCAGAGGTCACCGCCCGTGCACAGGGCATCGGCCACGATGGCGCAGTAGAGGAACCCGCATTCGGTCTGGGCCGCTCCATGCACCCCGCGCGCCGTCTCGATCAGCAGGTTCGTGGCACGCGCATAATCGGTACGGGTCATCGGGTGGGCGGGGCTGTAATCACGGTAGAGCGGATTACCCATTCCATCCAGATAGGCGCAGCCGTTCAGCCCGAGCGCCTTCAGGTCCCGCATCTCCCGTTCGATCTGGCCGGAAGGCCGGGCAAAGGTGTTGAGCACGTAGGTCGGCCCCCCACCCCATTCGCCCAGCGCCATCGGCTGGCCCCACTGATCGACCACCACCTCCGCTTCCCGGAAGTCATGACTGCGACGGTAGGCGGCCAGCTGGTTGTCGTGGACGTTCATCGTGTAGCCCAGCCGCTTGCCGCGTTCAATCAGTTCGCGGAAGCCGCCCTCACCGCCCAGCCGCTCATCGATCGGGAACCGACTCGGCCACATGCCGTCATGCCCGCTCGGATTGAAACCGACGCTCTGCGTGTGGATCTTTTCGATCCCGGCCGCCCTAAGCCGTTCGAGGCCAGCCCCGGCCTCGGCGAAGCTCATGACCTGCTTGAACGAGACGGGGTCACCCTTCCTCTCTCCTTGCATCATAATGCCGCGGTTCTCGACCGCGTAGAACAGTTTCATGGTGTAAGACGGTACCAGCGAGGCCAGCTCGGGGGACGCCGCAGCCCGCTCCTTGAGCGTCGGCTTGCCATGGTCTTCGATCACATGCCGGCGCACCCGCTTCGCCGCCGCCACGATGAGACTGTCCTTCGCGGCCAGACCACGGATGCGGAGTTCGCGCGTTGCCTTCTCGACCGGATCGGGCCAGTGCTGTCGCAGCGAGAAACCGAACCCGACCGACCCGCCGCCTTTGCCGTCGGTCGCGACGTGGCACTCGGTTTCCTCCGCGCCCTGCCGTGCCAACGCCACGAGGCCCGACACAGCGTCCTGGACACCGCAGACGGGCAGCATCGGCAGCAGTTCCCAGCGCGACTGCTCCCCATAGATCATGAAGCGGTCGCGCAACCGCTCCTTGTTGGCGGGAAAGCTGAGGACCCCGGAGTTCAGAGGCAGCAGCATCCGGCTTCCGGCGCCCGCGACGGCCATCAGTCCCGGAAGGACCACGACCGAGAACAGCCGGTAGGTGGCGGACGATTCCTCATAGACTTCCGACAGTTGCATCAGGACGGCGAGTTCGTCCCCGACCAGGCGGAACCAGAGGCCGACCCTCACACCGCGGGCGGCGTCACCGACCAGCACGTGGAAGGCGTTCCCCTGCTCTTCAACCCTGTCGATCCGGTATTCCCGCAACGTCTCAGTGCGGAACTCAGCCTTGCTGTAGACTTCAAGTTCAAGCAGCGGCACCGGCCCCCAGACCCGTCCCGACCGAAGGTCCGTAAGGGTGAACAGAAGACGGTGCTCCTGGCACTCAAGGTTCATCTCCATGGAATCGTTTCTAATCATGGTCGCTCCTATCGTTCCCTAACCCGGCATAGCCGGAACCAAAACAGTTCGAAACTTTTTGACCACGGATGACACAGATGACACTGATAAGTAAAACCCAAATCTTATCCGTGCTATCCGTGCCATCCGCGGTTAAATGATTACCATCTTTCGATTGATTCAACGAGAGCTGCCGGCCCTTCTCTACGGCGCTCAAGCAGGTCGGTCTCGATCAACTCCCCGGTCTTGCGATCCAGGCGTAAGGTCTGGAGACGGCTGGCCTTGATGGCGGACTTGAAGACCTGTCCATCCACGCTCAGCGTGAAGACTGTGTCGCGCCCGGCCACTTCCCAGAACCGCAGGATCAAACCGTCACCCTCCTCCGCCTTTTTCATCGCGGAGAGAATGACATTATCCTGGTCGGTCGTCACGAAGGAACCCGGCCGCACAGCCTCTGCGGTGCGCCGGGTGGGGAAATAGACCAACTGTTCGAGGCCCACGTTTTCCTCATAGGCAAGCCGTGCCAGGCCGGCGTTCTCCGCCGCGGCTTCGCCGAAAACGAAGGTGAATCGGGCCTGCCGCTCGCCCTGATCCTGATGCGGGATCCGGCGGTGGCGGTAGCGTTGCCAGTCGGGCGCCACCTCCATGCAGGCATAGGCCGGGCTGCGCAGGACACTGAGCCAGGTGACGCCGTCCTGCCGGTGATACCCATGGGTCCCGTGGCTGATGATCCCGAGGCCGCTGCCGCCCTCGGCATCGGTCAGCCGCAGAAAGTGCTGGAACGTGCGCTCGCGGTCCGGACGGTCGACGGCGTCAGTCTCGTCGTCGATGCTGTAACATTTCTCGGCCCAGATGCAGGACAGGTTGGCCGCCGGCGCAAAGCCCAGTTTGAACATCTTGTCCTGTTCGGCCCAGAACACCTCCAACTCCACCTGCAGCACGGCGCTTTGCTTGTTGATCTTGTAGCGTTGGGTCAGGGCCGTGCGACCGGAGACAAACAGCGCCTCGACCACGCTGCGAACCGGGCCGTCCTCGATAAGACGCACCGGTGAGAGAGGTTCCGTGTAGCCGGGATTGATGCTCTCGGAGTTCAGCCATAGCGCCGTCTCTTCCGGGGTGGCCAGGCGGAAGGTCTCCTGTGAGGGTTTCCAGGTCGCGGCAGCATCCCAACTGTGCGGAATGTCATCGAAGATACGGGGCACAAACGCGCCCGGCTGAAGCTGGGCGCGTCCCTCCACGATGAGCCGATCGATCAGGCCAGTCGAGCGGTTGATCTCCACACGCAGCGCCTCGCCGCCGAGGGTCATGACGGCCTCTCCGGGAGGGACGGGCGTCTGCCAGCGGACCACCTCTCCCGGCGGCAGCACACGGTACTCGGCCTCGAAGCGCCGATACGAGAGCGGCGGGATCGTCGCGCGGAA
>CAYOIT010000149.1:0-11326 GCA_964404035.1 uncultured Verrucomicrobiota bacterium
CGGGGTCGGGTGAGTCGCCTTGGCAGGTCATGCTGGACCTTGGGTGTGTGACGGAGGTCAGTGATCTGGGCTTGCTGTACGCGGATGAGCTCTGGGTGAACCAAGGCATGGTGGGCGCCTCCGACATGGACCACTGGTTCGACTTGGGGACGGTGACCAACTGGCCGGTGGCGGTGCGCTATATTTATCTCAATCTATGGGATCATAGCGGCACGAATGCGCCCGCCTTGCGCGAGATCATCTGGCGAGGGAAAGTGCGTCGCTGAATTCGTCGGTTAATTTTACACTTTAGGTGCTCTGAAAACGTGCGAAGGCTTTTGCCTGAGGTTGTGATGGTGACATAGTTGGTTGTGGGTCAGTGGCTTGCACCTGGATGACGGAGGAGTCCCGGAGTTATCCGTCCATGTGGCACGATTTGTGCGAATGCAGACACTCTGTATCGCCAAGCAGGGGGAAGCTTGGCACCTCCGATGCGCATCGCCTGCGCAAAGGAATAGAGGTGGATGGGAGGGCTCTTTGCGGTGCCGCCCCGGTCCGCCCGGTGGTGTGCTTCATGTTTGGGGTATAAAGAGAGCAATCCGACGTGCCGCTGTTGCAGGGTGTGGTTCACCCTTTCCGTCGGAGGGAGCACGATGATGTCCCTGCCTTTCAGTGGTGTCTTTGATGTGGCCGGCAAGATTATTTGTCGGCTCCTTTTTTGTCGCTCCTTCTTGAAATAGGGATTCTATCCACCAACCATAAACGTTGGCCGACGGGCAAAAGTTCAGTGGGCTGTCAGTGTATTGGAAGCAGACTACGATCAGGGAGACTGCCATGAAAACAGGTCGAACATGTTGGATGACTCTATTGGCCACAATCGCTTCGGGTTGGTTCGCAGGCGTGGCTTGGGGGGCTAATGTCACCTTCACCAACGACACTACCATCCTGGCAACGAACGCGGCCTACGAGGGCTACAATGTGGCTGTTACGGGTTGTACGTTGATCGTCCAGGGGAACCATCGGTTCGGGACATTTGGCGTGACCAACGGGACGTTGACGCATACCGGCACGAACCTGACTCTGCTCAGTCTGACTCTGACCAACTCCACAGCGAATCTGGCCGGCGGTTCGCAACTCTGGGTGACCAATACGCTCACGGTTTCCTCCAATTCCACCGTCTGGTGCCAGGGGAAAGACAATACGACGACGAACGGGAGCGGTCAGTGGGTCGGCGTCGGGGTCACCATCCGGGCCAGCAATGTGACTGTAGCCGTGGGGGGAAGGATTACGGCGGATGGGAAGGGGTATGTGGGGATCAACGGCAGTCAAACGGGAGTAGGGCCGGGTGGATCGGGTTCATACGGTGGCTCAAGTTATGGCGGGGCCGGCGGTCAAGGGAACAACCAGAATTGGATCGGGGCAACTTACGGGTCGGCGTTGGAACCGGCAGATCTGGGCTCGAGTGGAGGCTCGTACAGCGGTAACTGGAGTGGTCCAGGCGGGGGGGCGATCCGGATGGTTCTGACCGGGATGTTGACGTTGAACGGAACGATCTCGGCGAATGGCACGGGGGGAGCGTCGCACAGCGGTGCGGGCTCTGGCGGCTCGCTATGGGTGACGACGGCAGGGCTGACCGGTAGCGGCAGTTTCCTGGCGCGCGGTGGGGCTTACACGGACTGGGCCGGTGGAGGTGGGGGTGGTGGCCGGATTGCGGTGTACTACGCGAATGGCGGAGGATTCACGGGATCCACGATCAGCACGGCGGCCGGCGGTACCGGGTGGCGCAGCGGCTCCGTGGGAACGGTGGCTTTCGTAGATACGTCGGTGGCGAATGGAGCCCTGAAGGTTCACGAGAACTTCGTGATCCAGAGCACCCCGGTCACTTTCGGCGCGGTATCCGTGTCGACGGGTGCGACGGTGACGATTCCCGGCGGCACGGTTCTCAACGTGGATGATGCCCTCTGGGTGGCCAGCAATGCGACGATCTCGTGCCTGGGTAAAGACAACACCACCACGAATGGCAGCGGCCAGTGGGTGGGCGTAGGCGTGCAGATCAACGCCAGCAACGTCACTGTGGAGGCCTTGGGCAGGATTACGGCGGACGGGCAGGGCTATGTGGGGGTCAATGGGAGTGCGGCCGGCATTGGCCCGGGTGGGGCGGCCTCGTACAGCGGCGGCAGTTATGGCGGACAGGGCGGCTACGGTAACAATTGGGGCGGGTTGGGATCGACCTATGGATCGGCACTGCAACCTGTGGATCTGGGCTCGAGCGGAGGCTCGTACAGCGGCTACGGGAGCGGTCCTGGCGGTGGTGCGATCCGGATGATCCTGGCCGGAACCCTGACGTTGAACGGCACGATCTCGGCCAATGGTGCGGGTGGAGTGTCACACAGCGGCGCCGGTTCAGGCGGGTCATTGTGGGTGACCACGTCAGGACTGTCCGGGAACGGGACGTTCCTGGCACGCGGGGCGAACTATACGGATAGCGCTGGTGGGGCCGGCGGCGGGGGCCGGATCGCGGTGTACTATGCCAGCGGCAGCGGGTTCACCGGCTTTACGAACAGCACGGCAGTGGGGGGCATCGGCTGGCAGAGCAGCGGTGCCGCGGGCAACGGCAAGGTTGGCACAGTGGCCTTCCTTGATACCTCAGTGCCGAACTCCGCACTGAGGGTCTATGAGAACTTTCAGATCCAGACCTCCGCCACCTACTGGGCGGTGTCGGTCTTTACGAATGCGGACCTGTGGATCGCCGGCGGCGCTTCCGTTGCGGTCAGCAATTTCTGGGTGGCGAGCAATGCGGTTGTCTGGTGCCAGAGCGCGAACAACACGACGACGAATGGGAGCGGGAATTGGGTGGGCGTCGGCGTGAGCATCACAGCGACGAACGTGACGGTGGATCCGTATGGCGCGATTAACGCCGACGGGCAGGGCTACCGCGGCGGACTCTCTGCCTATGCCACAGGTGGCGGACCGGGCGGCGGGGAAAACCCGGGCAGTACCTGGTATGCGGGTGGCGGCGGGTATGGCGGCATCGGCGGACGCAGCATCAATGGTGGCATTGGCGGCGACACCTACGGGGATCCGCTGGCGCCCAACGCCTTGGGTTCGGGCGGATCCGCGGATAGCGATGGTTCGAATCTCGGCGGCCCCGGTGGGGGGGCGATCCGGCTTATCGTCAAGAACACTCTGGTCAACAACGGCCTTATCAGCGCTGATGGTAGCCAAGGTATCAGCGGCGACCGCGGCGGGGGTGGCAGTGGCGGATCGCTTTGGGTGACCACGGCAACGTTGGCAGGGAATGGCCTCTTCACCGCCGACGGCGGCAGCCGGTGGCATAGCTATGGCGCCGGGGGCGGCGGGGGCCGTATTGCCGTCTACTACAAGATCGGCGGGGCGTTCACCGGGTACGCCGCGTCCACGGCCAATGCGGGCGCTTCCTATTACGCAGGTGAAGTCGGCACAGTGTCGTTCATCGATAACTCCTCTGCCTGGACCAGTCTGCACGTGTATCAGACCCTCGATCTTCTGACCAACGCCTCCTATAAGACGGTCACCGTTCACGACGGTGCCACGCTCAACCTGGCGGCCAGTTCGATCCTCAGCGCCTCGAACGTCACCGTCAGCACGGGGGCCACGTTTGCGGTCGGAGGCGGATCGGTCCTTAACGTCAGCAACCTGCTGTCGGTGGTCAGCAACGGTCAGGTCGTCTGCCAGGGCCGCGATACGGCGGCCCTGGTCGGCGGGGCCTGGGCTGGCGTGGGCGTCACGATCAATGCGAAGAATGTGACCGTGGATCCGTACGGCAAGATTAATGCCAATGCGCAGGGTTACCTTGGGGGGCAGAGTCCGTATACGGTCGGCGCGGGACCGGGCGGCGGGCAGAACAGAGGTGGGTATTGGGGCGCCGGTGGCGGCGGGCATGGAGGCATCGGGGGGTACAGCCTCTACGGTGGGACAGGTGGCGGCGTGAACGGCGCGGCTTTCAGTCCGGATGACCTCGGTTCGGGTGGCTCCGCCGACGACAGCAGTTCGGATTGGGGCGGCGCGGGTGGCGGAGCCATCCGGATGCTGATTAGGGACACCCTGTTGAACAACGGCGTGATTTGCGCGAACGGCGGAAGTGGCGGCGACCAGGGTAGCGGCTGTGGTTCGGGCGGATCGGTTTGGATCAACGCGAGCACTATGACGGGTGGTGGGATTTTCACGGCCAACGGCGGTAACCGGAATCATACATATAGCGGCGGTGGCGGCGGCGGTCGGTTGGCGTTCTACGTGGGCGCCCTTAACACCAATCTCAACGCGCAATGCCTGGGCGGCGACAGCTATTACGGGAGCGCCGGTGGAACGATCGTTCTGGTCTACACGAACCTGCTGCTGCAACCCCAGACCAACCTTAGCGCGGCAGGCGGTAATGGGGGCCTCGGCGGGTTCATCACCGTTATGCAGGACAGCGACCTGGACGGTCTGAGCGACCAGGATGAAGCCAGCATCTACTCTACGAATCCCAATGTGGCCGATACGGATGGTGATGGTAAGTCGGACGGCTATGAAGTGCAACACGGCACGAGCCCGACCAGCGCCGCGTCCTTCGGTGCCTCGATCAAGGGCAGGATTCTCTACAGCGGCGTCCAGACCGGCCGGGTGTGGGTTGTGGCAAAAGCGGCCAGCCAGACGAATCGGGTGGTGGATATGGACGGGGCGGGCGACTACATTCGCCATACGACGACCAACATGAGCTCCCGTATGGGGACTGTTGAGGGTTGGGTCCGGCCACGCGCGGGTTCGTGGGGGTTCTGGCAGACGCACGATGTCGATGACGTGAACTGGACAGACTGGATTTCCATGTTTGCCTATCCGAACGGCAATTTCTACTTCCGCATGGGGAATGGATCCAGCGCCACCGCCCAGGACGTTGTCTTCTCGACGGCGGCCTATGCGCCGGTCGGACAATGGACGCATCTGGCTTTCACGTGGACCGGCACGACCATGCGCGTCTATGCCAACGGTGCCTTTGTGACCGGCCGCACCAATGCGGTTCTGCAAGGCACGATGAACCCGTGGGCGCGCATCGGGTACGGGCACCTGCAGTCCATGAACGGCTGGATGGACGAGGTGAGGGTGTGGAGGCGGGCGCTGAGCGACGTGGAAATTCAGACGAATATGCACCGGAAGCTAACCGGAACCGAGCCCGGCCTGGCGGGGTATTGGACGTTCGACAACGGCACGGCGATCGACGTCACGACCAATGGGAACCATGGCACTCTGGCCGGCAATGCGTCCGTGATCAGTAATGACTTCCCGGCGCTTGGGACCTATGCCGTCTCGATCCCCACGCCCACGAATTACGTCATTGCGGATGTGGCGACGCCCACCAACTATACGGTATGGTGTTTCCGGGACTTCAACACCAACGGCACGCTGGAGTTCTGGGAGACCAAGGCCTACTACACCACCAATCCGGTGCTGGTGACGAATGCGGTGACGAACATCAACATTACGCTGCCGGTGGTCGGGGCTCCGACGGCGAACGCGGGCGGGCCGTATACGAACGACGAGTTCACTGGCAATGCGTTCATGGGCGGGTGGTCGGTGCCGTTGAATGGTGGTGCGTCCACGGACACCGTCTCCTCTGCCACGCTGCTCACCTTTGATTGGCTCCTCGGCACCGATACGTTCACGGGCGTCACGTTGGACACCGGGAAATGGATCGTCAGCCCAACGGCCGTCAGCCAGAGCAATCAATTGATCATTGTCGGTGCGAGCAGCGGGTGGGACCGGAACTACTGCTATTCGCAGGACACGTATACCCGAGCGGCTGGACTGGCCTTTGAGTTCCAAGCCAAACTCACCGCCGGGGAGACCATGATCGGGTGGAAGAACACGTCGGCCTCTTATCACTATAACCAGCTTGTGTACGGGTTCTACCTCTACAACAACACCATCTATGTTTACGAAGACGGCAACTCGAGGGGTTCGACGGGGCAGAGCTACGCGTATGATACCCTGTACGATTTCCGTATCGTGCTGAAGGAGGGGGCCGGCGCCTCGTATTACTATCGCCTGTCCGGAACCTCGGCTTGGACGCTCGTCTACGACACCACTTACAGCTCGGGCACGACTTTCCGGCGCGGATTGGTCGTGTACTGGGGCACCTGCTGGCTGGACAATGTCAAGGAACTGGCGGTCGGCAAGACCCCGATGGGTCGGTTCTATAACGCGGGAGTCAATCCGATCCGACTGGTGGTAACCGATCCGACTGGACTGAAGGCCACGAATACGACGACAGTGACCACGTTGAAAAACGCGTTGCCGGCGGCGCATATCACGCCGCAGTGGCAGACACAATACGAGTCCAACGCGGTCGATGGGGTGTGGACATTTACGTTTGCGGCGACCAACTCGACCGACGATCACGGTCTCTGGAAGTACGAGTGGGACTGGACCAACAGCGGCGGGTTCAAGGCGTCTGGCCAAACAAACATTATCCAGTCGCACTCCTGGACGAACAACGGGAAGACCAACTCCATTGCGTTGCGGGTGACGGATCACGTGCGGCAGACGAACATCGATACGGCGCGGGTGGTCATGGTCAAGGGCACGACGCCGCACGCGAATCCGGGTGGACCGTACAGTTTCAACGAGTTCACGGGTAACGCCAGCAACGGCGCCTGGCACGTGCTGGTCAGCGGGACAAACTCCTACGATAGCGAGTCGAGTCTCGTGCAGTACCGGTGGATCTTGGGGACGGATACGTTCACGAGCACGAACCTCAATCCGCAGAAGTGGATTTACAGCGCCACGGGTGTGAGCCAGAGCAACCAGATCAATCTGGTGGGCAATGGAAACTGGGGTCAGACCTATTTCTTCAGCACGGACCAATATGCCCGGGTGCGCGGCATGGCCTTCCAGGCGAAAGTCATGTCGACCAATCTCGCCCATGCGATGATTGGGTTCAAGAACGTGAACGCCACGTTCCACTACAACCAGATGCCGTATGCGCTGTATTTCCTCAACGACGGTAGGTTGCTGATCTATGAAGACGGCAACAACCGGGCCACGGTGGGTTCCTATGGGACCGGCACCTGGTACGACGTGAAGATCGAACTGAAGCCCACGGCGGGCGCGCAGTACTTCATCAAGACCAACGGGACAAGCGCCTGGAATCTACTGTATGACTCCAGCTACAGCAGTGCCACGAGTTTCAGGCGCGGCGTGGACGTGTATTCCGGCACCTTCAGCATTGATGACATGGCGGAGATCACGGCGGGTGTCACGCCGGCGCCCTACCGGCTCTATGAGAAGGGAACGCGGTCCATTTCGCTGATGGTGTGGGACCAGGCACTGTTCACCAACGCGGTCTCGACCAATTTGACGCTGGTGACGAACCAGCCCCCGGTGGTGGCGGCGGTGGGTAACAAGTACGGCGCCGAGAGCAACTGCGTGCAGGGGTTGTGGACGTTCACGTTCTCCGATAACGGGAGCACCGACGACCATGGGATTTACCGTTACGAATGGGACTGGAACTACGTGCCCGCCCTGGGGTTCCGCCCGTCGGGCAATGTGGGGACATTCGCGACGCATTCCTGGGGCATGAGCGCCCTGGGTACGAATACGTACGCGTTGCGGGTGACGGACCACGTCATGCAGATGGCGATCAGCACGGGTAAGGTGATCCTTAGCAAGGGGCAGGTGCCCGTCGCGGACGCGGGGAGCAACCGGACGGTGCAGGTAGGCTCGTTCTTCCGCCTGGACGGCACCGGGTCGCACGATGACGTGGCGGTGGCGCGGTACGCCTGGAATTACGGTGACGGAAACAGCACGGTCAACGGGGGGCCGACGCCGGAATACCATTACGACGCCACAGGGACCTATACCGTGGTCCTGACCGTGTTCGACAACTGCGAACAGGTCTCGGCCGCCGATACGACGACCGTGAGCGTGATCGTCGGTAATCCGCCCGTCGCGGATGCGGGTGGGCCGTACACGGCCGCCTCGAATGGGCCGCCCGCCTATCTCGACGGACGGGGCTCCTACAGTCCGCCGGGCGGAACGCTTAAGTACTTCTGGGACGCGGATATCTCCACGGACAGCGATGGGGACACGAATACGGCCAACGATGTGGACCGGGTTGGAATACGGCCCTTTTATACGTATGCGACCGTGGGGGTTTACACGACGAAACTGACGGTGGTGGATGGGGCCGGACAGTCGAACAGCGCCGTTGCCTTGGTGACGGTGGTGTCGAACCTGGCACCCAACGTGTTGTGCGTGCCCTACCATGGCAACGTGAACTGGCCGCATCCGGTGATCAGCGGCCAGTCCACCCGGCTGAAGGCGATCGCCCGGGATGCGGGCGCGGTAAGCAACCGGTGGGAGTTCGGCGATGGCGTGACCACGGCCGTGGCGGCGGTCACGGACAAGTTTGCCATCGAAGCGACGCACACCTACACGGGCGGAGTTGGGCAGGCCTTCAGTGCGAGACTGACGGTGTGGGACCGCCAGGGGCTCTCCAGTTCCGACCTCTACCCGGTCATCATCATGGAGAGCAATCAGGAAACGCGGGCCCAGATTGCGGTGGATGCGGGCCTATGGTGGCTGCATAAGACGCAGGAGAAGTCCAGCTTCTGGGGAACCGCCGGGCAACCCCGCTACGGCGGTTGGTGGACGCACCCGTACAGCGGCAGTTACCCTTCGTGCGGCGCCGGATCGGCCATCCAGGCGTTCGAGATCAACGGTCATCGGCAGAGTGGCCCGCCGCAGGAAGATCCGTACGTGGAGACCGTGGACCGCGGGTTCATCTGGCTATTCACGGCGCTGCGTGTGAACAGCATTAGCGGTGGCTATGTGCTGCCCTCGGCGGCCGCAGGAGGGAACGGGGGGCTGGCCGCAGGACAGACGCTGGCGACCGGGCCAGCGCCGGTGGAAGATCCGTCGAAGGTTCCCGTCATGCCAGCGACGGCGCCGCTGCCGGTTGGCGTCTTGGGCACCAACGGGATTGGCATCGATGTCAACAGCGATCGCATGACCTACGAACTGGGGATGGTCATGGATGCGATCGCGGCGTCGCGTGAGCCCGGAGCCATTGCCCCGACGGGGCCGACTGCGGGAAAGAGTTCGGTCCAGTATCGTTCCTACTACGACATTCTTCAGGACATGGTTGATATGTACGCCTGGGGTCAGGAGTACCGTTCCAACTACAGCGGTTACGGGGGCTGGCGCTACGCGTGGCGCGCCGGCAGTTCGGATAACTCCATCAGTCAGTGGGCCGCGATCGGCATCCGCGCGGCCGAGGAGAATTTCGGGATCAACTGTCCGCAGCCGTTGAAAGACATGAACAAGGTCTGGCTGAACACCAGTTGGAATGGCATGTTCTTCGGTTATGAGACGGCCGGGAGCTACGCCCGCTCGTGGGACAGCACGACCCCTTCGGCCCTGGTCCAGATGTCGATGGATGACATGGCCACCACGAATGCCATGTGGGTCGCCACGGAGTATGCGATCGCCGACAACTGGGCGACCTACGGCAATTCCGGCTACAACTACTACGGACTGTACGGGTTGGTTAAGGCCTTCCGTCTCGCGCGGCCCGCCCCGCTGGTGTATCTGCAGAAGACGGGACTGGACTGGTACAACGACGAGAGCAGCGGCGTCAAACGGCGCGTGGTGAGCGAGCAGTTGGCGGACGGCTCATGGGAGCGGGGCTGGTCGACCTCGGAAGGCTTGGGGCGTGATCTTTCGACGGGATGGGCGATCGTGATGTTGACGCCGTCGCTCTTCGCGCAGCCGCCGGTCGCCGTGATCACCGGTCCGTCGGTGTGGGGATATGACGTGCCGGCGTACTTCACGGCGGAGCATTCGTACCACGTGGACACGAACCGAGCGATCATCAGGTATGAGTGGTACTTCAACGGGCACCTGACCCCGGACTTCACCACGAGCAACGCGGCGGCTACGAACGTGATGTGGACGTGGCACGATGTGACCACGAACGATCCGCCGACAACGAACATGGTGCGGCTGAAGGTGACCGACAACGGCACGCCGGCCCAGACGGACGAGGCCTTCAGGCAGGTCATCATTGCGGAGCCGCCTCACGCCCCCTATGCCGGGGCGGGCGGGCCGTATTTCGCAACGCCTGGGATTCCTCGCGCGCTGGATGGGAGCCAATCCTATGACATCGATCCTGGGGACACGATTACGCAATACCAGTGGGATTTCAACAACGACAATGTGCCGGATGTGTTGACGAATGTGGCCGTGATCATGCGCGTGTTTGCGGCGCCCGGGGTGAGTAATGTGGCGCTTCGGGTGGTGGACAACGGGGTGCTAAGCCCCGGCGGGGCCAGGATGACGTCACAGTGGGATTACACGAGTTGCACCATCGCGGCAAACCTGGCGCCGTCCTTCACGGCGGGGTCGAACCAGACGGTGGTCGAGGATGTCCCTCTGGCGACGGTGAGCAACTGGGCGACGGACATCAGCGCGGGCTCGTTGCAGGAGGGGTGGCAGACGCTGACCTTCGCGTGCTCGAACGACAACGCGGGGCTGTTTGCGAGCGCGCCTGCTGTGGCGACGAATGGGAACCTGACCTTCACGCTGGCAACCAACGCGAATGGATCGGCCACGGTGTGGGTGTACCTGCTCGACAACGGCGGGACGAACTACGGCGGGATAGACTCCTCAGTGATTCAGAGCTTCACGCTGACCGCGACGCCCGTGAACGATGCCCCGGTGCTCGCGCCTGCGAGCCCGGTGCTGCCGTCCATCACAGAAGATGCCGCCACCAATGCGGGCGAGGTGGTCTCCAATATTGTGGGCGTGTCGATTGCCGACGTGGATGTTGGGGCTGTGGAAGGCATCGCGGTGTATTCGAATGCGAGTGGCAATGGAACCTGGCAGTACTCCACCAATGCGGGAACCAGCTGGCTGAATGTGGGAGCGGTGGCGACCAATTCCGCCCTGTTGCTGCGTGCCGGGGACCGTGTGCGGCTGCTGCCGGATACGCTGAACGCCACGACCGCGAGTCTGAGCTACTTTGCCTGGGACCAGACGCGGGGGAACTTCGGCGCGAAGCTCAATCCGACGCCGCGCGGCGGCACCAACGCGTTCAGTACGGCGAGCGATACGGCGACACTGACGGTGACAGCGGTAAACGATGCCCCGGTGCTGACGCCCGCTAACCCGGTGCTGCCGGCTATCGCAGAGGATGAGACCGCCAACGCGGGGCAAGTGGTCTCCAACATGGTGGGCGTGTCGATCGCCGATGTGGATATCGGGGCTGTGGAAGGGATTGCGGTGTATTCGAACGCGAGCGGCAATGGGACCTGGCAATACTCGACCAATGCGG